>JAMCVT010000042.1 GCA_023475565.1 Actinomycetota bacterium | reverse complement strand
TGGCAGTGGCAGCACCGGGAGGGCCTGGCAGAGCCGGTGGTGCGGCAGGGGCGGGGGTTCCTGCCTTAGCCGCTCCCGTGCTGGCCGGCAGTGCGGCTGCTATTGGAACCGCCGCTGTCTCCGGGGTGAAAAATCTGGTTGAGGGAGAGATGGAGGGTCCATTCAGGTCTTCCGGGCCCGAAGCTTCAGCCCCATCTGAAAAAGGCCACCCCGGCCGTGCAAAGGAGGATGATGCCCAATTGACCAGCGTAACGACATCCGGCCCGGGTGGTTATCGCCGTGAACACGGCGGTAAGGTTCCGCCAGTGCGGGCTGCGGAAACAAGTGTCTCACCGGATATTATAGGAATCACTGGAGGTATGCCCGGCAGTAAAAAACACTCTGTTGAGGGAAAGAGTGCTGTCGGACCGGAGACTTCAGTCCTGGAGGCTCAAGTGGCCGGAGGGGTTCCGCCATCAGCGTGTGACGTCGCAACAGGAGTACCCCGGGAAACAACTGGCCCGCCAAAAAGGTTCCCTCCTGCCAGGGAGTTGCCACGAAACATGAACCCGACCGGGCAGGTAAAAACGAAGAGATCTCCCTATTTCCCGCGATCCCGCTTGCGATCGTAAAAACTCACGCAGTAACCTGAACAGATGTTGCTTGCAGGTTGATCTTTTCCCTGATAGCCCGGAAATCCGGGATTTATATTTTTTCAGGATGTGGTTTTCTGTGAATCCTCAAGTAATCGCAACAGCTGCCAGGGTTGGCGGCGAAGCCCTGCGCCTTGCCTCGTCCGGTGAGGAGAGAGAGGGTTTTGCCCACAGGGTTGAAATTGTGCTGCTGATAGCCACCGGGCTAATTCTAACTGCTCTGACTGTGTGTTTTTTAACTTTTTCTGCAGTGATTACCGGCCTGGGCGGCGGGAAGGCGGTGGGATTCCGCTCCGGTTCCCCCACCGCTTTCGCCGTGGCGGACATACCAGCGCAGTACTTGCCCGTTTTTCTAAGGGCTCAGGACAGGTACGGAGTATCCTGGGCTGTCCTGGCGGCCATCTGTAAAGTAGAGTCCCGATTTCAGCCCGATCCGGGTACATCCGAAGCCGCTGCCGTTGGGTTCATGCAGTTCATGCCCTCAACTTTCGATCAATACAGGCAGGACGGGGACAGCGACGGCACCTTTGACCCTTGCAATCCCTGGGATGCCGTCTTCACCGCGGCCAACATGCTGATGGCAAATGGTTATGCCGAGGACCCGAGGAAGGCCGTCTTCAGTTACAATCACGCAGACTGGTACGTGAACAGAGTCATGGATATAGCCGCCCAGTACTCCTCCACTGTTTTGCCGGCAGGAAAGGGTATTTGGCCCCTGCCCGCAGGACACGTCCAGGTTCTGTCGGGCTACGGCACCCGGTTGCACCCCTTTTTACATATGTACCATTTCCACGACGGGATGGACATACCGGCGCCGGAGGGGACAGCTGTGTTCGCCGTACAGGACGGAAATGTGGACTGGGACCGGGAAAAGGGGGGTTATGGTCTTTGTGTGGTGCTGGACCACGGGGGATGCAGGACCCTCTACGCTCACCTGTCCGGAGTAGCGGTACGGAGCGGGGAAAGGGTCAGGGCGGGCCAGACTGTTGGCTACGTGGGCTCCACAGGCCTGTCCACCGGCCCCCACCTGCACTTTTCTGTTTACGTCAATGGGCAGCCCTGCAACCCCGAGGAGTGGCTGGCGGCTCCTTCGGGAAACAGTTGAGCGGAGGTATGCAACATGCCAAAAATTATTACTGTCCTGGGAATGGTTCCGGGCGCTGGAACCACCTTAATTGCATCGAACGTCTCGGCCTGGCTTGCCGTCCGGGGTGTGAAAATCCTTCTGCTGGATCTCAGCTCGCGCGGGGTACTCGGGCAGCTGTTTATGAATGAAGCGGCGCGGGAGGCGGTTTTCCCCACCACGGCCACCTGGCGGGATTACAACAGCGAGTCTTTGCTGACGACAGGATACGGCCTGGCTGTTCTCCCGGGCCCGGCCCGGGATGCTGGAAGGCCGGAGATGGCTGCTCCCGGTGAAATCAAAGAAATGCTGGATCGTTATTCCAACTTTGACGCGTTAATCATCGACGCCGGCGGGGACATGTTTCTTCCTTGCGTGGAAACCGCTATGGATGTGTCTGACGGTACTCTGCTTGTCGCCGAGCCGTCCCAGAGGTGCCTCCAGACCGTCTCCGACAGTCAAAAGCATGGGCTGATCAAAAACCCGGGACTTCAACTGGTGGTAAACAGGGCCTCTCATCGTTGTTCATATTACCACCCTCGGGATGTGGCCCGCTGGCTCGGGCTGGAGGAGTACTTTGAAATTCCGGACGATCCGGTAAGGGTGATTGATGCCGCCAGAAAGCGGATGCCCCTGGTTGTTTACGGCAGGGGAAAGGCCAGTACATCCCTGCGGAACATAGCCGGGAAATTGTTCAGGGATGTCTTGACCGCAGACAGCAGTTTAGAAAACAACCCCGCGAATACCATCCCGGATTCGGCGGTGTCCGGGGCCAAGGAATTCAACGTCAGGCGGAAGAGGACGGGAAAGCCGGCGGCGGTTCTTGGTATTGGAGACAGCCGGATTGAGGAGTGGATCAGGGACAACTTCTCCGACCAGATGGACATACTCTGGTGTTCGGCGGAACCCGGGGAATTAAAAGAGAAAATAACCGAGCTGGACCCGGATATCTGTATCCTGATGCGCCACAGCGCCATTGGGGGCATAACCGGGGCGGATAAGCTGGCGGTTTGGGCGGCTTGTTTTGTTCCGGCCGTCCTTTTTATCGTCGGTGAACTGGACAGTCCGGGGAAAGCAATGGTGGATCAGGCCGGGGAGGCCGGGGTTCGCCACATAATATCCTGTGAAAAGGGCGGGTATATTTCCGGAGACGAGTTGGTCTTCGTTCTTACCGGGATAATCAGGGAAATGCACGGTGCCGGAGAACCCGGGAGGGGGAAGGAATCAACGCCATCTCCGAACGGCGAGGGCGGCAAGGTTATCAACTCCCTTCTCCAGGGAGCCGGCAACCTCAGCAAGGCACTGAAACAGTCGGCGGGGACTGCGTCGGAAAAGGCTAAGGTGAGAAAAGAAACCAGGAAGGTAAAGCCGGGGATAAATATGTCGGAGGGGATATCCCTTGAAGAAGAGGCATTTCCCGAATCAGACACAGCTAAACCGGACAATTCCACCTCCATTGTACCCGGTGGGATATTGGTCCTGGTTACGCCCTGGCGCCCGAACCTGGCAGGCAGGCTGGCCGCTCAGGCGGTAAAGCTGTTGTGCGATGTGGAAAGGAGCCAGGTGGCCTTCATCGGGGCCTCCAAAGACAGTACCGGCGCCATGTGGCTCAATATTCCGGACGATGAGCTGATGATGTCGGACTGGCGTGTGCCGGGATCCAGATGCCCCATAATCAGGGATAACCTCAGTATTTACGCCGTGGACCCGGCCAAGGACCTCACGCTGGAAGGGGAACAGGACCTGTGGGGAATCCTGAGGGAGGCCAGAAAGACCTCGACCTATACGGTGATGGATTTTGCCGGTGATATATCCCGGGCCCAAAAGGCGGCCCACCAGGGCCGGGCGGTGGTTCTGGTGGTCCTTCCCGGGGGCGACCCGGTGGAATACAAGATATCCGCCCTCTGGCTTAGAAACCTCGCGGAGGGAAAACAGAACGTGGTCACAGGAATTGACCTGCGGGGCGTTCCCCAGAACATTCCAGAGGGGATAAAGCCCAAAGTGGTGATCCGGAACAGCCCGGCCGACGCTTTGAGTGTCGCCCTGCGGAAAAACGGCGGTGGCCAGTTCACCTGGAACTGAGGTGCAATAAATGTCAAGGCTCAAAAAAATGTCCCACATTCTAGTTTCCCTATTGCTGGCCCTGGCTGCCGGGGGCCTGGTCTGGCATTACGTCAGGCTGAACACCCCCAGCGTCAGGGTGGTGGTGGCCTCGGAGAGGCTTGCCATAGGCACGGTACTGGGGCCGAAACAGGTGGTTCTAAAGGATTATCCTCCAGTGGCGGTTCCGGAGGAAGCTGAAACGTCAATTCAGAGTGTAATGGGCAAAACGGTTGTGTCCGGGACCGTCTTCCCGTCTTCCCCGGCGATGTAATCCGGAGGGGACACATCACGGCTGACACGGGAAGCCTTAAAGCCGTCCTGAACACACTGGCCCCGGGTCGGGAGGCGGTGGACCTGCCGGCGGAAACCTCCACCGGCTTGAGGGGGATTGCGGTAGGTGACCGGGTGAACGTGTTTACCGAAGTAGTAATTGGTAAAGACGCAACCGCTATAGATTGCGTGGCCAGGGAGGCCGTAGTTGTCAGGATCCCGCTGCCTGCGCCGGGCAAGGACAGCTCCCTGGCTGCTCCGGCGTCACGGGGCGCCTACGTCATCGCCGTCACCCCGGAGGAAGTCAGAAGGGTGGCCGAGGGAACAGTGCGCGGGAAGAAGTTTTCCATCTCACTCCTTCCGGCCGGAGGAGGCCAGTAGAATTGTTAAAAAATCTTTTCAACAGGAAGGGGAATAGGCCTGAATAGGCCTGACCCCAACGGGGATTTTGTTCTCTGGCAGGCGGGCCGGGACGGATTACAAAAAAAGGAAGAAAACCAGTGCGGTGCAACCAGGATGTTTAACATCCCGGTAAGCCCCGGGGCACTGGCTGGCCACGGCAGGATATACGTGGTCCAGGGCGCTGCCGGAGGGGACGGGGCCTCCACGGTGGCAGCGAACCTGGCCGGCCTTCTGGCCCTGTCCGATCCGGAAAGGGTGGTCCTAATCGATCTGGAGGGATACGGCGCCGTCAGAAGCAGAATGGGGCTTCCTGTGGGGGAGTGCCTGGTGAACATTCTGGACTGGGAAGACATACACGGGCCCGGGGAGGTGGCCAGGGGGCTTTTTAACCACTCGTCGGGGACCATGGTGGTGCCGGGTGTAATTCACTACGACCATGTTGAAAAGGTAGACCCGGCCCTGGTTTTTAAAATGCTTACCCTTTTAAAGGATAGCTACGATTATATCATACTGGACTGCCCGCCGGCGGGCATGAACAACAGCACTTGGGCAGCCGCCCTGGTGGCCGACGTGGTTTTTGCCGTGTTCAGGCCCGACCGCGCCAGCCTGGACCTGCTGCAGGAAAACAAGAGCTTCTTGTTCAGGCTGGGCTGCCAGGACAGGGTATACGCGGTATTAAACCAGGCCGGAATACCCGGGGGGATACGCCCCGGGGACCTGGAAGGAAAGCCGGGGATGAATATCATCGGGATCCTGCCTTACTCCGTGGCGGTGGCTGAATCGAATAACCGCCGGCAGCTGGTGGTGCACACCAGGCCAAGGGACCAATTTACCAGGGCGATGCAGTTGCTGGCCGACAGTATTCCTGATTAAAAGGTGGTGCGTGCATATTGGACCAGGAGCTGATTAAAAAACTTGCCCAGGGGTGCGGCGGGTATTTCATAGAGGATACCGGGGCGGAGGAAGAAAGCGGGGATCACCCCCCGGAGGTGACTGCCAGGGTACCGGGGTTCAGCGCGGATAAGTACCGGGAAATCCGGGGCTATGTCCAGTCCGCCCTGAGCAACATCCTTCGGCCCGAGGACTCAGAACCAGAAGCCGGGACCCCATTGTCCGGTCCAAGTTGAAAAGTATTGTGATGCGAGGACTCCTGGAAAAGGATATACCCTTGGGTGACGCGGCTGCCCAGGTACTGGTGGAGGAGTTGGGCAACGACCTCCTGGGCTACGGCCCCATTGAGCCCTTTTTTTACGACCCGGAAGTCACAGAAATCAAGGCCGGCAGGGACACCGTCAGAATAGAAAAGCACGGCGTTGAGAGGTTAGCCGAGGGCGTCCGGTTCCGGAGCGAGGAACACATACGGGACGTGCTGGAAAGGATGCTGGCGCCCACCGGCAGGAAGATCGACATGGCCAGCCCCAAGGTGAACGCCCGCCTCACCGATGGCTCCAGAATGATTGCCCACATCCCGCCGGTGGCGGTGAAGGGAACAATGTTCACCATCAGGCGGTTCCGGAAGGACATGACGGTGGAGAACCTGATCAAAAGGAACGTCATGTCCCCGGAAGTGGTTGATTTCCTTAAAGCAGCCGTGATTTCAAAGCAGAACATGGTCATCAGCGGGGGCACCAGCTCGGGCAAGACCACCGTGTTAAACTGTCTGGCCTCTTTTATACCGGAGGAGGAGAGCGTGGTCACCATCGAGGACCCGGCCGAGCTGCAGCTCCAGCACACCAACGTCAGGAGCCTGGAGGCCAGGCCGGCCACGGCCGACGCCAGAATAGAAATAACCCAGCGGGATCTGGTGGTGGACGCCCTGCGCATGGCCCCCAAGAGAATCATCGTGGGAGAGTGCAGAGCCGGGGAGACCTTCGACATGCTCCAGGCCATGAACACCGGCCACCGGGGCTCCCTGACCACCGCCCACGCCAACTCGGCCAGGCACTGCACCCGAAGGCTCATAAACATGGTGCAGATGGCCAGGATGGATATACCCTACGACGGGATAGTGGAGCAGATAGCCGATGCCGTGGATATCTTCATCCATGTGCTGAAGGACCGGTCCGGCCGGCGCCGGCTGGACCACGTCTGCGAGGTTGTGGACACCCAGCGCAGTGAAGGTGTTTTAAACGTAAAACTGCATACCCTGTGGCGGTACATTAATAGGACTGACTCCTTTGACTGGGTAGCCGAAGAGTTCCAACGCCGGGAAGTCTTTATGGACGAGGGAGGCTGGGTTAATTGACGGATATCTTATTGCTGGCCGCCATTTTGGTGGAAGTGGCCGTTTTCTGGCTGCTCACGGGGTATAGAATAAAGCTCCGGGCCAGGTCGGTAAGGCTTAAGGATGAGGTAATCGAGACCCGGAAGGGGCCGGGAAAGTCGTCCCGGGACAGGCTGATCGTTATCGCCGGCGGAGCCGTTATCGGCGGAATTACTCTGGCCGCTACCGGCGCCTGGTATTTCGCCCTGGCGGGATCGCTCTCCGGAACACTGGTTCTGAGATGGTGGAAGAAAAAGCAGGAAGAGGACAGGATTGAGCTGTTGAAGAGCCAGTTCATAGACGTACTGGGGCAGTTGGAGAGCGCCATGTACGGGGGGCTCAACCCGTACCAATCCCTGGAGGACGCGGTGCCCGACATGCCCCGCCCGGCCAGGGACGTTTTCTATGAAGTCTTAAGGCGGACAAGGACCGGCGATACCCTGGTTCAGGCCCTGGAGGCAGTGAGGAAAGAAACGGGCTGGGAGGAACTGAAAGTTCTCTCCATGGGTATGAACCTATACAGCCGGGTTGGCTGCGACCTGGCGGAAATTTGCAGGCACACCATGGAGTCCTATGAGGACAGGGAGAGCTTCCGCGGTATAGTTTCGGCGGCCGTGGCCCAGAACATGATGACCCTCAAGGTACTGACCGCTCTGCCATTCGTGTTCGTGGGTCTGGCCAGGGTAATGGCCCCGGGATTCACCGCCCCCCTTTTTCAAACCCTGGAGGGTGCCTTCATATTCATACTGGCCACGGCCTGGATTATGGCAGGCAACGTAATTACCCGCAGGATGATCAAAAACACCCTGGGACAGGGAGTATAAGAGTGCTTGAGAACTTAAATGCCCTTATTAAAGGAGTTAACGTCGCAGTCCTGGCCGGGGCACTGACGGCCTCATCGGTTCTGGTTCTGGCTAACGGCAACAGGCTTAAACTACCCGGCGGGGTGGAGCTGAGGGACGGGGCTGACCGGATTTTAGAGAATACCGGCAGAAGGATGAGCAACGAGGTCTCCCGGACGGTGCTCCAGAAAAAGATCGGCCAGGCCGACCTGGACATCGGTCCGGATTACTTTGCCGGCCTACAGTTCGCCCTACCCGTAATGAGCGTAGCGGCCTTTCTCCCCCCAGCCCTGCTGGGTTGGGTTGATATATACTGGGGGGTTCTGATGGCCATTATTCTGTATCTGGCTCCCGGGGTGTGGCTTAACAGGAAGGTCAGAGCCCGGGTGGATTCCATCAAAAGGGACATCCCGGACTTCTGCCTGCTTCTCGGAAACGCACTCAAGGGGGCGGATTTACTTACGGCCCTGGAGGAGGTGGCCGGGACCATGAAGGGCGAACTGGCCGGGGAAATCAACCGGACACTGATGGACATGGCCACCGGGGACAGCCGGGCGGCGGCCCTTAACAAGATGGCCTTACGCTGCGGGATACCCGAGCTTACGGGACTGGTGGGCAAAATCCAGCAGGCCATGAGGTACGGCAGTCCCCTGGAGCCGGTGGTAAAGCACCATGCTGAAAAGATACTGGCTAGAAGGAAGCAGGAAACCCAGAAGGTGGCCGGCGAGCTTACCATAAAGCTGTTATTCCCCATTGTAGCTTTTGTTCTGCTGCCTTTCCTGGTTCTCATAGGATTTCCGATTCTGTGGAACATACTCATCGTATTCGGAGATTAACCACCTGTTTCTAGGCCCTGAAATATGGTGATTGGAAGGCATGCCATAAATTTAAAATTTTGTTGAGGGGGTGAAAAGAATGCTCAAACATATGGCAAACCAGGTAGGAAAAATCCACAGGGACCAGCGGGGACAGGGAATGGCCGAGTACGGACTGATCATAGCCCTGGTAGCAGTGCTGGCTATAGCCGGCTTTCGGTTGTTGGGTAGAAACCTTGGCAGCAAGGTTCAGGATGTGGCCGACACTATTCAAAACTCTAATTAAGGGGTAACCCTGATAGACCCTGCCATCCCGGGTGGGGTTTTTCTTTTTAGAGGATGTTTTATGAGGCTTTCAAACTGTATGACCGGGGAAGTATTAGCTGAACAGGTACAAGTTGCTGAGGATTTTTTAAGCCGGCTGATCGGGTTAATGGGAAGAAAGACCATGGCTGACGGATCTGCCCTCATTCTGAGGCCTTGCAGGTCCGTTCATACCTTTTTTATGCGGTTTAATATCGACCTGGTCTTTCTTGACCGGCGGGGTATGGTGGTACACCTGATAAAAGATATGCCCCCCTTCAGGATAAGCCCCGTGGTTTTGAGGGCCAGTCTGGTGATAGAACTCCCCGGGGGTACGGTACGTAACAGGCTCCGGCCAGGGGATGTTTTACAAATGATAGATTGAAGAAGGAGAGGCATATTGATTCCTCACGCAAATCTTATTCTTGCCGGGATCCTGACCGTCATCTGTAGTTATACGGATATAAAATCAATGACCATTTACAACCGCTATACTTACCCGGCAGCGGTTACCGGATTTGTTTACGTTATCGTGACGGCACAATGGTCTCATCTCTACGGGAGCATTGTTATTCTATCCATTTACCTCTTTTTCTTTTTATCCGGAAAAATGGGCGGGGGAGACTTGAAACTGGCCGTGGCGCTGTCGCTTTTCCTGGGCCATGAGCCGGTTCTCTGCGGTTCCATTTTGGCCGGGGTGGTTTTGATGGCCTGGGGTTTCGCCTGTACCTGGTATAAGACCGGACAGCTAAAACAGGGGGTACTGGTAGCCGCAGGCAGGCTGCCCGGGGGAGAGTTTCCTTACGGCGCCGTTCTGGGGCCGGCATCGGTAACGGTAGCAGTGCTAATACTTTAGCGATGTTTCTAAAATGTTCTATCCGGTTAATTACGTTTCTGTTATAATGTGTGATAGCTGGCGAAGAATGTTACCTATAGCCCTGGGGTACTTAAAAGTATCTGGTATAAGAGAGGTGAGAACACGGTGGGCAAATTAGATAATAATCAAAAAAAATTTCTAAATAAGGTTATAGAACTGGTTGCAGTTCATGTTGGACGCAAAAACGCACAAAACCTTGTTTATAACTCGTCTTTTTACAAGACATTATTTAATGATCCTGTGTTCGTCATGTACTATGAACCAGATGATTGGGCAAAAGAGATAATCCAAAAATCAAAAGTTGCAATCTAAGTGGTATCCACTTGAAAATGAACTCTGCTAATGGCAGGGTTTATTTTTAATAGGTCCAAAAAGTTCAGGGTAATTAATTATAAAAAAGAGGTTATGAGGCGGTCGTAAGGTAAATAACGGCTGGCTGAAAAGTAGGGAAAAACTTTTTTAAACCGGGTGAATCCGGTTTTTTATTGTTATATCGGGGATTAAATTACTCTTCTTTATTCGGGTGTGATGAAAAAAAGAAAATCTATGGAACAAAAACACCCGTTCGCCCATCTATTACAATATAATAGTATAAATATGGCAAGAAAGGAGATTGATTTCTTGAGAAGGTTTCTTTTGTTTACTATCTGTGTGATCGCCCTAGCCCTTTTTACCATAAATCTGAAATATATAACTCCGGCCCACTCCGCCCAGGAAACCAGGGTTGACGTGTCCCAGGAGAAAAAGCCGGTCAGGAGTGTAGTGTTCGCCATCGGAGTGAATAAGTATTTCGTGGATGACAAGATCGAAGGGGTAATCATGGATGCCCGGCCCTTTATCAAAAATGGCAGGACTTTCGTGCCAGTACGCTATATGGGTAATGCCCTTGGGGTAACAAACGACAACATTGCCTGGAATGGAGACCTGAATAAAGCCGGATTAAGATTTGGTGGCAATTCCGTTGACATGATCATCGGGGTGGCCAGGATCACCGTGAACGGCCAGGACAGGGACATTGATGTGGCTCCCGTTCTGAATGAAAGCGAGGGAAGAACCTACCTGCCGGCCCGGTACATAGCCGAGGGGCTGGGTTTTGAGGTGGACTGGGATGAAGCCTCCCAGACTGTCCTGTGTTGGCCGAAAGGAGAAGCCAGGCCTGATGTAAACGCGGTAAAACAGTATATAGAAAACATGAATAAACAGGTGTCAACCCAGAATCCAGCTGCTCCGCCAAACCTTATCACGACAAATAAAACCGGGGACAAGCCCGAAGACGTTAAGCAACTGGAAGGATTGCTGGGAGTAACAACGGGGTGGTATAGTCCCTATTGGTTGTATCGACCTGTCTGGGATAAAAGCACCTGGGACGAAGCCATGTGGGAGTTGGCAAACCAGAACAGCGGCCGTAGCTACTTTGCTTTAAGATATGATACAGAAAATAGTCTGGTTGCTGTTGAAATTAATTGGATCAGGAACCTGTCCGACATTCGGGGTGTGGAGCTGGACCTGAGCCCCATGGAAAAAGTGCTCAATTGGAGGTTTCCAGGCTATCCCGTTAAGATTCAGGAAATAATGGCTCAGGCAAGACAAGTGGCTGAAAAGACCAAGGCAAGCAATAGAACGGAACGTGCTCCACGGAAAGAATATTATCTGGATGGTTGGAAGGTATCTGTCGGTTCCATTGGCTTCTGTTTCGTTGAAGCAATAATTTCGAAGGAGGGAGCCTAACCGGTATGTTCAGGAAAATAACTGCATTTGTTCTTGCTTTAACCCTGATAACAGGGTTTTACTTTTTCCCTGCAGAGGCAGTAAGTAATAATTATAAACTCCAGCGCCTAATTCAAATGACTGGTACGCCTGCAGAAATAAATGGCTTAAAAGCCCGGCTTGATCGTGATTTGTTGGTCTACGGCCTTCCTACGGACATACCAAACAACGATTGGAAACCCGCCCTGACGTCATGGGAGAATGACAACGGTATTAGCCTGGAACACCCCGGCAACCAGGAGCCGCGGTATCTTGGGAAAACAGCCGACTGGAATGATTTCGCCAGTGACTATTTCCCTGATGACGCCCCTAACCATACTGCCCCGGCCCAGAGGGATATGATTAAAAAGCCATGGGATAAATATTTGGCTTCTGGTGAAAACGGGGATGTTTCCGACTACTCCTGGGGCCTTATAATCAAGGCCCTGGCAAATTATCACAATAGAATTGGATTCCAGGACTATCAGAATAGCTTTGCCAACAACTCCGCCTTTTGGGGCAATTTTAACAAAGAGACGGTGAAGGATTATTTCAAGGTACTTGCAGAACCGAGGCCCGGGCTTGCCGGTGCGGTCAGGCACTGGCACAACCGCCACGACATGGGCGGGATCTGGTATGACGTCATCTTTATACGCTGGGACATCCTGCCGAACTTTATTGTTGAGAGCATAGATCCGGGCACGGATAGGGCACGGCCGGGTGAAACATACACAGGCAAGGTGGTCTTAAAAGCCAGGCCGGACGCCTCCTTTATGTCCGACCCGGTAACCGGCCAGCTGTTTGAGGCCATGGGAGTGAAGGCAGAACTGACCCAGGATTATGCGGTGCCTTTCGGTATCACAGTGAACGGCCGGCTGGCGCCGGTGAAAAATATCCAGCCCGTGGCCGGCCTGGACAACATATTCCAGTACAGGGTCCCGGCCGGGAGTACGGAGAGCAGGCTGGAATTCACCTTCGATTGGGCAGTTCCGGACAACCTTGACTGCAACAAGATAACCCTGGCCGCAGGAGTCAACGAAAGCGTCAGAGTTCTCCCGAAAGACGTATGGGGATATATGGACTGGTCGGAGATAACAAACACTGACAACGTCAAGACTGCGGAAGTTTCCCTGAACAGCCTGCATGACGTAAAAGTTGAGATAACCCCCGTTAAATCGGTATTCACAGCCATCAACGGTGGAAAAACGTCAGTTGGCTTTAAAATCAGGGTTACCAGGAAGGACAGCCTCCCGGGTGAAATAGATATAACGGGATCTGTTCAGGGCTTTACCGGAACACATCCTTTTAGCTTTAAATTAGGGCCGGGGGCGTATGAGGAGTGGGACTACGGTTTTGCAGGAACCCCGGGGAGCTATAAGGTGGAAGCCGAGGCCTGGCCGGGCGGGGTAACGGACCAGTTCCCTGATGACAACCGGGATGCGGTTACCGTAACTGTTGAAAATAAAACTATAAATTTTGACAGCAAAATTCGTTCGGATCTTCTGGATAATTAACGGAATTCTCCCTCTGGGCTCACCTTGACAAAGGTGGGCCCTAATTTTTTAGAGGTGAGTTTCAATTGAAAAATTTCGTAAAAAACCAGAGGGGATCTATCATGCTTGAGTTTACCATCTGCGGGATCATGTTTGTCGGTTTCGTTTTGGGCATGGTGGCAATGGGACTGTGGATATACAACACATCCCAGGTCAAGCAGGCAGCCCGGATAGCCGCCCTGAATGTTGCCGTAACAGATAGCCCGGCTGAAGCCAGTGACAAAGCCTTAAAACATCTTAACAAAACCCTGGTGGCCTGTCCCATGAAAAACGCCTTTTCCTACAGTACTAATGACACCGGGTATGGCGTGGCTGAAGCTGAGATGAATCCCCTGTTCCCAGGGTTTCAAAGGTTGATCGACCCGAAGGGCGCCTCAACGGCAAACGGAAGAATTTTAATCCGAAAGGAGGCGTCAACAGCCCGTGCTCACAGGCTCAGGCCGGAGAACAAACCTTTTTACAACTAACACAGTGGGAGATCAAAAAGGATCGGTTCTCCTGGAATTTATCTTTTCCATCTCGTTTCTCCTGGTGATTTTTATATTCACCGTAACGTTCTCCTTTTTTTTCGCCGACTACTACGGTGTTCAAAAAGTGGCCAGGGAAGGCGCCAGAGAGGCCAGCATAACCGGGAACGTGGACTGGGCGAGGGTAAAGGCGGAGCAGTCTGCCTGGCTCTGGGGTCTGGATCCGGACAGGGTTTCGGTGGATTTCTTCCGGGACGGTACTGTGGTTACCTGTCATGTTATCTACACAGTTTCCCTGTTCCACAAAACTTTTCCGAAACTTCTAGGTGGCAGACCTTTGACCGATGTGACCATTAACGCCGGCGCCACGTTCGTCTGGCTGGAAAGATAGGGGGTGACAAGCGCTGAAACCGAAACTTTCAGACCAGAGGGGAAGCATCCTGCCCATGTTTGCCGGGGTGCTGGTGCTTTCCATGATGGTGGCGGCAGTGGCTGTGGACTTTGCCAGGTACGTGCTGGCGGGTGAAAAGCTGCAGACGGCCGGAGATGCCGCGGCTACAGCGGCGGCCATGAGCGCCAAAAGGTATGTCGTACTGGAAATCTATCGGGGGAATCGGGAGTCCATTTGCTGCAGCCCTACCGGCTGCAGCCCGTGCTGTGTGAGCTGTGGCGGGGACGATCCCGTCTACGTTTCCGGCAGGGAAGACACTTTGTACGAAAAGGGGGGCTACAAAAGATACTGCTGTTCCTGTGGCTGTGCGTGGGTAAATATAGTGCGCAGGTGGGTGGAGTACGAAAACAACGGGGCCGAGGCAAGAATAGCGGCCGAGGCTTTTTTCGAGATCAACAAGCCCGGGGAGATGGATGCCGGCGTCGGCGGGGACTCCTACATAAGCTCAATAAACGTCAGGGGTGAGGAGGGAGATCCCCTCTATCCCTCAGTCATAGTAAAAACCCACGGGAGACTGAAGACACTGATGTTGGGTTTTATGGAGAGACTTTACCCTTCAAGCGGACTGTCCACCCTGGACGCCTCCAGGTGCGCCCAGGGCGGGTCGTTCTACTACGACCTCGACGGAAACTGGCACCGCGCAGCCATGGAAGGATGTGATTGAGAAATGGAGGGCCTTTACCTGAAAAAATTGCCCGGAGGGATTTTCTTCGTAGCGGCGGCGATTTACCTGGTGACAACAAAACCCCTGGACCTGATAACGCTTTTCGCTGTGACGGTATGCGGGGTAATGGCCGGGCTGGCGCTCACCAGGTATTCCGGCTGGTCAGTGGCTGGCGGAGGGATGTTGATAGCCGGGTCGCTGCTTTTACAGTCTGTCTGGTCGTACTGGTGCCTGGACTGCATCAGAGCCGACCTCATGATCCTGGCCGGAGTGATTGCGCTGTCCGTCATGGATGAGGGGAGATATAAATTGGTTTTAAGGGTACTGGCCTCAGTCCTGGCGGTAATACTGGCGGCTGTTGTTGTTCTCCGCTACGAACCCCCGGTCATTGTGAACAGTGCATTGCTGGCAAAGGAAGTACATACTCCCCCGGCTGGTAAATCCCGGCTGGCAGTCCCGGAAAAGAAAAGTGGAACTGAGGTGAAGCCAGAAGGACCACCGTTAATTGAGCAGCCAGATACATCGTCGGCCCGGGCCGCAATACCAGGCAACAGCCCTATTCCGCCGCCTAATCCGGAGAGATACGTTCCAGCTGTATCTGAAGAAGGTCGCAGTGTGACCCTGGATGCGGCTGAAAGGCCGGTACTGTTCTTTTCACCTTCCTGCGGCGCCTGCCTGAGGGCCGTGGAGGCCCTGGTGAATTTCGACCCGGAAGGTAAGCGCTGGGTTCCGGTACAGACCGGGGGAGAAATCTCAAGGGGCATAGCATATCTGGCTGAAAAGGGATATCGGGGATCAATCTTCCTGGGCCGGTGGCACGGCCCGGTACCCACGTTGCTCTCATCGGGAGAGAAAGGGATATACAAGACCGGTATCCCGGAGGAAATGGTGAGAGTAGTCGGGGGTGATGCCGGTTGATATTTTTATTGGCGATGGCTGGAGGGATATTACTATTCCTTCTCGGCGTAACCGCAGGGAAATATTATGCAGTGATTCATTTGGCATGGCTTATCTACACAGCCTGGCTGCTGGTCATGTTTTTCCTGTGGCTAAAGCATCTGAACGCCCAAATGGAAAACCTGCTCCTGGAGACTCCCGACCCGGTACTGGCCGAAAGGCCGTTTCCCGTTAAAGCCTCCGAACTGTCCAGGGTTGACAGGAATATTACCAGACTGCACTGGAGACTTAAGCTTGTCGAGTTTACTCTCCTTAACCAGAAGGCCCGCCAGGCAGGTGAGAATTTCAACCTCATGCTGTCCAGCACCACCGACCCCCTGACCGGTGTGCCGAACCGGAGAGAGTTGGACCGGCAGTTGGAAAGGGTTGTGGGCAAAATGACCCACCTGTCGGTAATCATGGCGGACATAGACCATTTCAAGAGGGTTAACGACACCTACGGCCACGATGCCGGCGACCTGGTTCTGCAGCAGTTTTCCTCCGTCGTCAGGGGCACGGTGCGCCCGGCGGACTTTTTCGGTCGGTATGGGGGGGAAGAGTTCATGGTCCTATGCAGTGCCGGCCTGGAGGAGGCCGCTGAGATTGCCGAGCGAATTCGTCGTGCAATATCAGTTGCCCAGGTAAAGGTACCTGGCGGCCGGAGTATTTCCATCACCGCAAGCTTTGGTGTTGCGGAGTATATCCCCGGGGAAGACATCAAAACACTGATAAAAAGGGCCGACAGCGCCCTGTTTGCCGCCAAGCAGAAAAGCAGAAACAGGGTGGAAAGGGGGACTAAAGAGTTATGCGCAGGATAAAGTTGCCGGCAAGAGACATGAGCCTGTGGGTGGCGGTTTTGTTGAGCATCGCAGCAGGAATTTCAGTAATGATTGCCTTTTACCAGCTGTACATGCCGGTAAAAGTACTGGCGCCCAGGGGAGATATCAAAGCCGGCTCGGTAATAGGACAGAGTGATATAGGCTATATAACGGTAACCCGCAGGGACAGTCACTCAATGGCCCTGTCTGATCCCCGGCAGGTCATAGGAAAGTACGCCGTGGAAAAACTGTACACCGGGGAACCTATACTTTCACAAAAGCTTTCTTCCGATCAGAAAGAGATAATGGGCATATCCGGCAGCCTGGCTCCGGACGAGACCTACATATCCCTCAAGCCCAACGAGGCCAGGTGGCCAAACGGCCTGAAGGCCGGGGACAGTGTTACGGTGGTGGGAGTTATTGAAGGCGGGAAGCCCCAGGTAATTGGCGAGGGAATCAAGGTAATAGGCCTGACCGGCCCGAGGATAGCCGCAGGCCAGATTGACCAGCTGAAGAATGTTGTAACGGGGAGCGAGAGCAGTATAACCCTGGCCATGAGGTGGTCACAGGTAGGCCCATTTTTTTACGGCAAGATCCTGGCCAGGGAAATATGGATAATGCCGGAGCATCCGGCCAGGGAGCCTGGAGGAAAGTTATGAACAGTCAGATCTCGAACGAATCAGAAAAGAAGCGTTTAATCAAAATGGTTCAGGAAGGAGTGATCCAAAAGCACAGAGGCCTGTTCCTGGATCCTGACAGCCCAAAATCCCTGGACCGGCAGGAGGAGGTTATTAGGCTGGAGGTAAGGTCCCTGCTGGGCCGGGAGGATCCGGAAACCGAAAATTATGTAATTGACCAGCTCATTGGATACAAAGACCTGGGGCCCTTTTTCAGGGACCCGGAGGTTACTGACATATTAATAAACGGCCCGGACCAGGTGTACATCGAAAAGAACAACCGGCCTATCAGGACAGACATCAAATTCGGGAGCAGTGAGGAGGTCATGAAGGTCCTCCAGATGGCGGTGCAAAAGGCGAACAGGAAGATAGACTACAACAGCCCCCTGGTGGACGTCAGGCTCCCGGACGGATCCAGGATGAACGCGGTCATCGTCCCCAATTGCCCGTTCCCGGCCATATCCATAAGGAAATTTGTCCGCAAGAGCTTTTCCGGGGAAGATCTTGTGGCCCAGGGGTTTTTGAACGGTGAAATGCTGGTATTCTTCAGGTACGCCGTTAGGGCCGGGTGCAACATGGTCATCTCCGGCGCCACCGGGTGCGGCAAGACCACCTTCTTAAGGTTTCTCTGCTCGTTCATACACGGGGATGAGCGGATAGTAACCATTGAGGACACCTTCGAGCTGAACCTTACCGGGCACGTCGTTCCCCTGCAGAGTTCCAGGCAGATGGACGTTGGCAGTCTGATGGTGAACGCCCTTCGCATGTATCCCCGGCGGGTCATACTGGGGGAGTTCAGGGGTCCCGAGACCTTTGAGCTGCTGCAGGCCATGGGCACTGGGCACATGGGGTCCATGACCACCGGTCACGCCAACAACGCCAGGCATGACCTGGTACAGAGGCTGATCCGGGCCATGATCAGGTCCGGCATGTCCGACGAGGAATTAATGCGCCACATCGTCAGTACCATCGACCTCACTGTATTTATAAAAAAATACAGGGACGGCACCTGGTGCGTTACCGAGGTCAACGAGGTCACCGACAACAAGGGCAGGCCGGGATTCATGGAAATTTATAGATTCAACAGGATCACCGGCCGGCACGAGGCGGTCAATAGCCTCAGCCCGGCCCTGCTGGAAAGGCTGCAGGATGAGCTGGGGGATGAAAAGTTGCCTGACATCAAGCCGTTCTCCGGCCTAAATAAGCCCAGGGGCGTGGTGGTAGTATGATCGGGGAAATCAAGTCCATGCTGAAAATACCTGAGGTCGTGGCCCCTGCCGGGCTGGTCACGGCGGCCATAATGTCGGTGTTCATCCATATCAACCTCGACAGGTTCAGGAGGTCGGCCACCAGGCTGAAAGAGATCCTGGAATATGAGGCCATGCAGCGGGACTCGGTTTTCGATAGGTACAGGATATCCAGGGATACGGCTTACAAGCTGAGGAGGCTTGGGTCTCCTTTCAACTACAACGCCTTTCTGGCTGCCGGTGTGGCCAGCGCCCTGATGCTGGCTCTGGTGAGCTTTAAGGCGCTATCAAACCCATACCTGGGTGTGATATCCCCGGTCCTGTGGCTGCTATTTTCGCACCAGATGGTGGACAGGCTTTACCGGACCAGGGTCAGGGCCAGAATCGACTCCCAGGCTCAGCTGGTGCTCCAGCTGCTGGCCGAGGTGTACAGTGTGTCGGACAACCTGCCCCAGGCCATCGAGAGAATTATCCCCTCCACGCCCCAGCCTTTGCGGGGGGAGTTGGAAAAGCTGGTCCTGCAGGTGAATACCAACCAGGACCTCAGCCAGTGCCTGGTGGATTTCGCGGTGAACATTGACAACAGGGACATGGAGACCTTTGTCCACGGGATTATACTGTCCGACCAGTTCGGCAGCGACGCCCACGAGGTGATCACCAAAAATGCCGAGGTGATACGGGAAAGACTGGCGTTGAGGGAGGAATTAATTAACGAGACCAGGGGTAAAAAAGCAGTCACGGGGATTTTCATGTTCCTCCTGCCGGTGGTTTTTCTCTGGCTTTTCATAGGCAATGATGAAGCGCGGGAGATATTCACCGGCACGGTGAAGGGGCAGTATCTGGTTACCTTCCTGGTGCTGGTGGAATACCTCTGCTGGTATCTGGATAGCAGGAGGGAGGTGACTGAAGATCTGTGATCTCGCAGGCAGGGTTATCCGCGCTGCTGGTGGCCGGGGCTGTATTTGCCTGGTGCGTAAGGAAGGTCAGGCTGCCGGAGCCCCTCAAAGCAGTGGAGAAACTGGGGAGCCTGGGTACCGGGGATGAACTGAAGGCGCTGGGCAAGCGCCTTCAGGCATTGAAGATTCCGGTCACCCCCGGGCTGTTCTCGGCCGGGAGGATGGTAATTATAATCCTTCCGGCCATTTTCGGCCTGTTTCTGATTTTCGAAAGGCAGATAGAAGGGGTCTTTTTCCTGCTGGCCACCCCCATGGTTCGGAAATTGCCGGACCTTTTCCTTAACTTTATGGATAAAAAAAGAAGGGAGGAATTGCTGAGGGATTTCCCGCTAATGGTGGACCAGGTGAAGATTTACGCCAGGGCGGCCGGCTACTACCAAGCCCTCAAAATAGTGTCCAGGTCATTTAAGGGGGCGCTGGGCAGGGAACTGGCCATACTGTCGTCAGAGATGGAGCTGGTGGGGCTTATCGAGGCCGTCAACAACTTCGCCGCCAGATGTGGGATACCGGAAATCAGGGACTTTGCAAGGATAATGGCGGTGGCGGAAACAACCGGTGCCAACATCAGCAGCATTCTGGTCAACTACTCGACAATGGCCCGGCAAAGGAAGGTCTCCAGAATTAAACGGAAGATCAAAATCCAGCCGGTATTGATGAGCATATTGCCGGGGGTGCTGCTGATCATATTCATCCTGATGTTCATCTTACCCATGGTTACCAGCATCATTCAGCAGATTAATACCATTAAATAAGGAGGAGAAGCAATGTTCAGAAAGGCGAAGAGGATTCTGGCGGATATTAACGGGAACCAGAGCGGGAGCTACATGGTGGAAATGGCCCTTGTGCTGATCGGGGTGGCCCTGACGGTGTACGGGGCGGCCAGCGGGCTTTCAAACAACGCCATAGTGCCCAAGTACAACTCCATCTCCCAGGAGATCCAGACCGTCAACGTTCCCGATCTCACACCTTGAGTAGTGGGGGTGTCTGGTTTATGAATTTCATACGTAAGCTGCACTCCAATCAGGGAGGAAGCGTGTACATCGAAATGGCCCTGCTGATCATCGGGGTGGCCATGGCGGTGGCGCCCTTCATTATGTCCCTGGGATCCACCCTGGGCGGCAAGGTCCAGGATATAAAGACAGAGGTTGAGCAGGTGGGAGTATAAATGCTGATCAGGCTTCATCGGAATAGAAGGGGGCAGGCCTTTGTCGAGTCGCTTTTTGTCATCCCCCTTCTATTCATGCTTTTTATCTTTATTGTAGAAATGGGTTTTCTAATGTACAACTGGACGGTATTGAATTTCTACACCTGCAGCACGGCTGCGATGGCCGCCACAAAAGGCCAGTTCACCGATGAGATCAGGCTTAGGCTGGCCCAGAATATCAATGACTGGACGGTCAACAGCCGGGGGTACACATATGACGTTACGGGCGCCGATCCGCCGGCCACACCTGCCGACAATACCGTGTACGTTTACGGCACTGACAGGAACACCCCAATCCAGAGGGGCTCGTACATAAACGTCAACGTCAATTACCCCTGGCACTTTAGATTTATTGTCATTGACAGCCTATCCAGGTTCGTTGTGAGTGAAGATCGACTGCGGATTAAGGTCAACGCATCTGTTCCCAGCGAGGTGTTTATAGAGTGAATGAGGGTTGGTTTTTAAACCGGTTCTCATTTACTTAAGATACAAGAATCAGGTGGCAAGCAGAGCCTCTAAAAGACTTCGGAAAAGATTTTCCTAAGTCTTTCCGAAGTTCGTCATGTTACAAAATTATACACATATACTCACACTTCATTAACATCAGCCGTAGGGTTACCTGTCTGTCAAAACAAAAGCAGTGTTTTCAATTTCAACCCAATTATTTAACACATCAATTCATTTTCCTGTGAGGTCTTAAATCAAATGGTTTTCAAAGAACAGCGGGGGTCGGTTTCCGTACTGGCCCTCTTTATGATTATTTGTTTTTTCGCAACAGGTGCATTGGTGACCGACGTTGCTAAGCATTACTGCCTGAAGGTGGCCGTAAAACACAAGCTCAATCTTGCCTGCAGGAGCGCAGCAGCCCAGTTGAACGAGGATGATCTGAAAAATTCCAACTTGGTCATCGATGAGGCCAGGGCTACCCAGGCATTTAATGAAGTTTTGAAGGTTAACCTGGTACTGGACGATGCCCTTGTGCCGCAGTCAGGTTCCATTCTGAACTCGGGGGCAGTGCAGCTTGTCTTTTTTAAAGTGGTAAACTCAGGCGAAGTGCCCTTTACATATACCTGCGGAGGCTATACTGAAACTTTGGACCGGACGGCCGTGGTTTCTATAATCAGCTTTCCGGTTAAGAGCGGAATGTTTACTCAACTGGCCGGGGGTCCAAATGAGACCACCATGTACTGTCATGTCACCGCCGGCCCAGAGTTGATTAGCAGGCCAGTTGATCAGATATGAGAATAATTAAACTATCGAACAAATAAACGTAGTCCCACTGTTGGGGTTAAACACGGAAGCGGGAGAAGGAGTATAATGTACATTTATTCCTACTTTTTATTTGGCACAGAACAAATTCTATACTCTTCCGTAGGGGGTATCTGAGTGAAAATGCAAAAGTCAAACAAAAAAGCCATGAAGCCAGTTATTAAGTTGGCAGCAGTATGTTTTTTGGCTGTTATTCTTAGCTTTCAAAATATACACTCTGGAGTGGCTGTTGCCGGTTTACCCAGCACCAGCTACTCTTATGGCTTTAGCAGCAATATAACGAGCTATGTTAATAATGGCAGGACCATGGTCACCTTGGCCGACATACAGATTAATGACGGGCTGGAATACTTGCGGGTGTACCTCGGCGTCAATGTTTCCTGTATATACACCTCAGGGATGGCTGAAGCTGTAACTGATTATATATACATATACGGTTTTTCCGCCGGAGGTTCAGAAACTTATATAGGGTATATCTCAGGGGGGTTTTGGAGGACTCCAGCCGGTTCTTTTGGCGGCACGGTGACCATACCTCCTGGTTACTCCCGTATAAGGATTCGGGCTTACTGGGACTCACCCTACATGGCAAATAATTCGTATTGCCCTTCAGACTGGAGCCTATCCGGCAGTGTAGCTTACGTGGGAGGGTATTCTTCAACCACTGTTGAAGTCCAGCAGGCAACTAATGCCGCTCTGCAGGCCAAAACGTCTGCAGAACAGGCGAAAGCATCGGCCGATGCCGCCAGGGCTTCCGCTGATATAGCTGTCAGCGCCGTAAGTAATGTCAACGGAAATACAATAACGGCGGTCAGAGATACTGGTGGAACCGTCCTTGAAGAAGCACGCGAGGCTAATACAAGGCTCAATATCATTCAAACATCCATCATGAATATGGAGAAAAGCATGGCCGACATAAGCCCCCCTTCGGTGAAAATAAGGACGGCTTCTGGAGCTCTGGCCACCAGCGGCGGTTCAATTATGGCGGTGCTGGATATATCGGACAACAACAGTCACTTTTTCACGTACAGCCTTGATGGGGTTACATATCAAAACATTCCAGCAAACAGGGCGATAACTATTCCTGTTTCATCTCCGGGCTTGAATCTCATACCGGTCTGGGTCATGGACCAGATGGGAAATATTGGTACTGCATCGATTACCATCAGAAAACTTTAATCGACCGGCAAAAACCGGCCTTTCATTTTATGGGGGTGTTTTGGGTGAGGGTAATTGCTGTGGCTCTGACCATCTGCCTGATTCTCGCCGGGTGCGGTTCAAATAAACCCGGCAATGTATTGACAGGGTTAGAACAGGAGGTCTTTCCAGTGGTGGAAAAATACCTGGAAAACGCTGCGGCCGGAAACTGGAATGAGGTATTCGACACCCTGTCCGGGGAGGCACTTGCGGAGGCCAGGGCCAACTCCACAAGAGTTGGGGCGGGAGAAAAAATAATAACCAGGAACAAGAAAGCAATACCGGTCTGCAAGGATATTGTGGAGGTTTCAGTGGACTTTACCAAAAAAACGGGCAACGGGTTTGACCGCCTGGCGTATAGCTTCCGGCTGAAAAAATCCGGCCATCACTGGAGGATATATAAAACCACCCCCGGTGAATACCACCATGGCGAGTTCAGGTCTGGAGAGCTGCCATTGAAGGCGGCGGAAACCATCAAAACCTACCTGGAGCTGCCTCTCAGCAAGAAACGGGCTCTGGACCATGAATACCTTGCCGGCAGGCTGCTGCAGGAGTCACACAGGGCAAAACTTTTGCCGGTGGATCCCGGACCGGTAAAAGGACAAGAGAAGATTTCAGCCAGGGTCAAGGCCGTGCAGTGCATGGGAATCTCCGATGGGTATGCTGTAGCCCTGGTGAACTATGAATCGGTCAGGGATGGCAGGGCATACCCCATGGAAGCGCTGGTTGAAGTCCTTGACGTCAACGGAACCTGGAAGATCTGCGGGTTGGACATAACTGGAATTTAGGGGGATGTTATATATGTTCCGGAAGTATATCAGGTTATATGTGACCCTGGTGGTGATATGCTTCGCAGTGCTCACGCATACCGGGCGGAGCGAGGCATACTCAGTTGCAACCTATTCCGGGGGCAGCACCGAGTGGGGAAAATTCGCTGTCGACAGGTCCGGGAAGATCTACTGGGCCTCCTATTTTCATTACTGCAATCCGGAGAATACCAGGCTGAATTTGCATTATAGCAATGGAAATTCAGGGCTTACGTGGATAACAGGCACAGATTCAATAGGCGGTCACGGAGTATCTACAACTGTCGGCAGCTACGTGATCGACGCCAACAACATCCACTGGATTGCCGTAAACGCCACTCAGAACGGTTACTACTGGAGTGCGCTATATAAATATGACGGTTCAACCCTTTCAAAGGTGTTGGATAACCAGGGTGTGTTAAGGGCACTGGGAATCTCCCCGTCCGACGGATCCGTGTGGATGGCCGGTACGGGAAGTTACAACGGATTATACAGGTGGAACGGATCCTGGTTCGAATATAAAACTACGCCGGGCTGGGAAATAAGCGCCTTCGGCGCCGATTACGGCAACAACTTCTGGGCGGCGGGGCCGGAGGACAAACCGCCGTCTGGAATGGTTCTTCCTGGACAGGCAAAGGGACAATACCTGGGGGCCCTACCATTTATAAACTGCTGGTCAATCCCGCCACCAGGAGTATGTGCGCCATTACTTCGGGCGGCCTGTACCAGTACGACGGCAGCAGCTGGGTATATTTAAGCAGCGTTACCGGCCCAGGAACAGCATGCCTTACGGTTGACGGAAAGATATTCGATCAAAACAACAGGTACGGCTATCAGATGTATGATTCAGTATTGCTGGGCGATGGCAGCATTTATGCAATGAACAGCGGCTTTGAATGTGCCGAAGGCTGCTGGACCTGGCCAATACCCTCCAGGTATAGTTACAGCCTTTCTTCATTTGCCATGAACCCGAATTCAGTAGGGATGACCGGCCGGCTAAAACTTAACGGAACTTTCGACGGCAGGCCGGTGGGGTATGCCGGGTTCCAATACAGCAAGGACGGTTCCAACTTTTCGGATCTCTGCAACATGGTCAATGGAGACGCCGGCAGTATAACACCGGAGGTTAATAATTATTGGTTCAGGATAAGGTGGGACTTCAGGTGCCATCCCTTGAATTCCTGGACAACCAATTATTTAAACACTTATGGTCCGGTCCCGGCCATCACCTCGGCCCCGGCTGTGAGCAATTCAACAGGTATTAGGGCCTGGGACTCTTCTAGAGGCCGTTCCTGGTTCGTGCTGTCGTGGCCGGGACTGGCCGGTGCGGGCGGGTACAAGCTGCAGATTTTCGATGGAAATGTTTACAGGCTCAGGGATATTGGGAATGCAACCTCTTGGGACAGCCGCTCCGGACTGGTATTTCCATTCCCGGCCAACCTGCCGGAAAACAACTCACTAAGTTCGGACCCTTTCCGTTGGGACGGGACGGGCCTGGATTTTGAGGACACGGCTGTACGGCTGTACAGGAGCACTATAGGCACCGGTTATGACAGCGTGACGGGTTTTTATTTAAAAATCTCAGCGTACAACTCGTGGATGGAAACAACGGAAACCCCGGTGTATCTGGTTCTTCCCAGTGCCACGGATACCGCTGTGCCCACGGGGACCATTGCGGTATCGGTTCCGGAAGGCGCAACGGCGCCGGCAGCTGTTTCACTCAATCTGTCGGCTGTTACTGACATCGGGTCCGGCCTGCACCTGATGCGGTTTTCCAATGATAATGCGTCCTGGTCCGGTTGGGAGAACTTTGCAGTATCCAGAACGTGGACCACCAGCCCGGGTGAGGGTGAAAAAACCGTCTACGCCCAGGTAGTGGACGGCGTGGGTAATAGCACAACATTTTCGGTAAGTTTCTGGCTCGGCGCCACCCTGACCCAGATCTACAATGAATCCCAGGCCTCGCGCCAGAAGGCCGAGGCTGCCAGGCAGGAGGCTGCGGGTGCCAGAACAAGCTCCGATGAGGCAAAGGCGGCCGCCCAGTCCGCGGCAACGAACTCCATTCTGGCCGCCGGCAGTGCCCGGGAGTCGGCCGAGCGCTCCTATTACACCGGGAAATATGGGGGAATCACTGAGAGTGTAGGCGATATAGCCGGTTACGTGAGGAACACGCAGCTGCCGACCATCGACTCAAAGGTTGACTCCGTTTCTTCTGCCGTGAATTCCATTAACAATATGGTTACTTCTATAAATAACTCGGTGTCAGCCGATACCACATCACCGCTGGTAAGCGTCAGAACCCTTTCCGGGGCGCTGGCGACCAGCGGAGACTCGATGTACATAATCGTATCGGCCTCTGACAACAGGAGTTCTTCATTGGCCTGCAGCGTTAACGGCGGCCCCTATCAGGCTTTACCGGGAGACGGGATTAAAATCGTTCCCATAAGCACCCCCGGTACAAACGTGATAACCGTCAGGGTGAAGGATGAGGCCGGCAATACTGGTGTGGCTACAATCGTTATCAGAAAACTGTAGCGGCACTTTGGTATGGTGCTTTTTTGGGATAGTTTTTAACTTCCCGTCGGCAAGATACAGGGAGGAGGTGTCGGGCCTGCCTTGAAACAGCTGCTGATCATTACCATTATCATCATATTCTTTATATTCTGCACACCGGCCTTCGCGGAGATGGTGCTGGACGATACGTTCATCGATACAGGCCGGGTGGACCTGACCAAAACTACGGCCCGGGTTGATACCTTAAACCGCTACGTGCTTTTACCCTGGCAGTCTCTGGCTGGCGCCGTGGACATGCTGGAAAACGGGTTTGGCTATGCCACCGCGTCCAGGGAAGGGATCCGGCTGTACGAATTAAACGACGCCACGGGAAACGTGGAAATCAATCCCGTCTATTCCTGTCCCTGGGCCGCTGATGCCACGGGAGTGTCCATCCGCCAGGATAACCTCAACGTCTGGGCCATTACCGGTGACAGCATCGCCTACTACAGGTTTAACGGATCCGGAATGACCGACGACCCGGCGCTGAAGGTAAGCGGACTCACCGGTGTCCTGTCAGTGGCGGCGTTCAAAAACTCGGACTCGGCCCTGCTGTTGCAGAGCGAAGGAAACAGGGCCAGGGTAACCAGGTACGAGGCCGGGTCAGGCCTCAGTCCGTCACTGGTTTTTCAGCCAGATATCGCGGATCCAGTCAAGGTGTCGATGGTAAGCCATTCCCCGGACTTCGTCCTGTTTAGCAAAACGGCGGTGTATTATTTTTCCTACGATGAAGCCGGCGGAACCTATGTTGAGGACCCTGCCAGAAGGATTACAGGCCTGGTGGACGTAATCTCGGCAGGTAGCGATGAAGCGGGAAGTTCCGTGCTCACCGGAACAGATTTGGGTTACTACATGAATGACGACTCCGGGGGAGCGGCCAGGGTGGATGTTTTTAGCCCGGGACCGTTGACCGGCTCGGTGGCCGTATCATTAAAGCAGGGCACCTATGAGCAGGTATTACTAGATGAGAAAGGCAAAGTCCAGTGGTGGACATACGATGACGCAGCCGGACGGATGGTTGCGGATTCCAGCCTGGGAGTATCGGGACTTAATATAAACAGGGGGTACGCCCATCCGAGGAGCTATTTTTCCAGGGTTTTTAACACTGCAGTCACCTATGACGCGTTACGCCTGACAGTGACCGACGACAGGCCGGCCGGGACCTCGATCAGTTATTCGGTTTCTACTGACGGGGGTTCAGCCTTCACTGCAGTCAGCCCCGGGAACTGGACGGCCGTTCCCCGGGGCAATCAATTTGTGCTGAGGGCAATTCTGGATACCACTGATCCCCAGCTTACACCGAAAATCCACCGCGTGATTCTGGAAGCCGACGAAGACCTCGTCCTGGAGGGGCAAGTAACTCCTTACCCGGCTGAGCGGGGTAGAAACGTTACTGTTTCTGCCAGAGCGGTAAGTCTTTCAGCCGGTGCCCAGGTCACCCTCGATTCCTGCTTGCTGACCTACCCAATGGAAACGAAGGCCGATGGTGATCCTGCCCTTCCTGAGGGGCAACCGGCCACGGATGCGGCTATGGTGTACAACCCGGGGCCGGGTTATTGGGAGTACACAATTACAGTGCCTGAGAAGACCGTGGATTCACGCTGGCCTGACAATGGTGTGTACCGTATTCGAATTAAGGGTATTAAGGGAACCGTGAAAAAAGAGCTGATTCTCAACCTGGAGATAAACGGCCACATTTTGCGGAGGCTGGTTATCAGGACCCTGAGCTGGTAGGCTGTTGTAGACCATGGACCAAACATTATGCAGATATTTATAAAAGATGAAGCAGGGATTGCTTTTCACACATCTTCAGATTTCTGATAAACCCCGGGGTTTTTGCTCCGGGGTTTTATGTATTAAACTACAGACTTTCGGACTTGTTATGTTTCATTTCCAGCGCTTTGGCAATCACCGATTGCACTGCAGGCCTACATCAGGTTCCCGCAGGGTTTTTGGTTAAACATTCTTTCCCGGTATTTGCTCCGGTGTGTTTCTGTATGTCTTTTATATCTTTACAACAGCCCCAGATAGCTATATGGTTAACAATATCTTTTTCTGTAACGTTTTTACAGTAGCATACCGGTATGGGATGTTCTGCCTCCTTAAACCATACCCTAACCCGCACATCGTTTTTACCGAAAATTTGATGGCCGAAATAAACCACATCACAGTTTTTAGAAAGGCATAAATGATATCCTTCTAAAACAATGGGAAGCATAGCTTCCTTGACAATATTTTCTACCGTTTTAGGCCTTACTTTCTTTCCCGGCGTATTGCAAACAGGGCAACGGGCAACAGTAGCGTCTTCTATAGAACCCGCCCCGCAAATGGTAACTGGCATATTCATAAACATTTATAGCCCCTCCCTTATTTTTAATTAAAGTGTATGTTATTATACCAGAAGGCTTAAATAATAAAGATTGCACAAAGAGCAGGCTTTCATATCACGGAAATCCGATTCTTACTGAGATGAATGTTTCAATAACATACAATTGAGAATGGAGGCAAAAGATGATATTTAGATCAGCGGTACTTTTCTTCTTAGCGGGTCTAGCGGAAATAGCCGGGGGCTATTTTGTGTGGATTTGGTTGCGATATGACGCCAGTATTATGTGGGGAATATTAGGGGGAATCGTTTTAATTCTATACGGGGTCATTCCAACATTTCAGCAGTTCCCTAGCTTTGGGCGTATTTACGCTGCATACGGGGGTGTTTTTATTGTCATGTCAATATTGTGGGGATGGTGGATAGATAATGTTACCCCCGATTTTTACGATTGGCTTGGAACCACCGTTGCGTTAATCGGAACAGCAGTAATTCTTTGGTTTCCCAGAAAAGAAGAAGAAAAAGAGGTCGGGCAACAATGATTATAAAATCAGCAATTCTTTTTGTTTTAGCAGGCTTGGCAGAAATAGGCGGAGGATATTTGGTCTGGCTGTGGCTTCGGGAAAAGAAACATTTTGTTGTTGGCATAATTGGCGGTATTGTCCTTGTTTTGTACGGAGTCATCCCTACGCTTCAGGATTATCCTAATTTTGGAAGAGTGTATGCGGCATACGGGGGTATTTTTATTGTCTTATCCCTATTATGGGGATGGGGAATAGATAAAAAGAAGCCTGACCGTTATGATTGGATTGGTGCATTTATTGCATTGACAGGTGCTGCAATCATAATTTGGGTGCCAAGGTAAACAAAAACCGACTTTATAAGTTTAAAATTATTGTTGTATTAATAAAGATTACATGACCATTCGACTGACTTAAAAAAAGGGGACTGCTGGCAGTTACATTGCCAGAATCTTGGAAGGTGGACTTTTGCCCGCCTTCTTTTTTTATGGATACTAATTTTCTGGAGGTGAGGGAATGCAGCAGGCCATACTTTCTGTGGACGTCGGTTCCGGTATGGTCAAAGGTATTTCAGGGGAAGGATGCAGGGTGCAGTTCCGTTCGGTCCTGGCACCCGCCCGTGAGGAGGGGTTCGACGGTGTTTTTTCCGGTGAGGGCCCGGGTTACCGGGTTGCCATCAGGTTGCCGGGCGGGGAAAGGAAGGAGTGGCTGGTGGGGGAGCGGGCACTGCAGTCGACGCTGGCCACAATGTCACTTTCATACCGGAAGCCGCCGGAGTTCCATTGAGTAGGTCAGCAA
>JAMCVT010000032.1 GCA_023475565.1 Actinomycetota bacterium | reverse complement strand
CGGTACAAAGATAATAGTTGAGGAAGCCTGGCAGATAGAAAAGAAACATCTCCTTCCTCTGCCTAAAAGGCAATTTGACTGCTGCCGGAGTGTGGAAGTCGAGGCCGCAAAAAACCAACTGGTACGGGTCTTCGGTACCTGGTACTTAAGATATTAAGTTATTGAGACGAAGTCAGTAATTGCCTATCTAAACTTGCTTCAAATTAGCTATAGTTTGAGTTTACTTTATTTACACCCTGCCGCATCCTTTGCATATAGTGTATTGACAAAAATATCAGCAAGGGAGGTAATACGGTTGAGTGATGATAAATATACAAGCGCTATAATTTCTGTCATAGAAGGGCAGGTCCCGCGTACGCCTGAAAAATGTGACGGTCGGTTCTACACCGTAAAGGCTTCAAATACACTCTTCAGCATTGCTCACAGATTCGGAGTGACAGTCCGGCAGATTGTTGCCGCCAACCCACAGATCGTAAATCCCAACATTATCTTTGTGGGTCAGGTGATCTGCATCCCCACCGGTACACCCACACCGACACCAAATGGTCAGTTTCGCGTCCTTACACTTAGATTCCTGTCAGAAACGGGCCAACCGCTACCCATGGTTAACGGGGCTGTCCAGCTTAATGCCCGTGTAATTGTCCGGGCCACATTCACCCGCCCGGTCTCCCGGGCCTTCTTTTTTCTGGAACCTACCGGCACCGAAACTTGTAAACTCGCCCAACTGATCGGAGTTGATTGCCCCAGTGCGGTTACCGGGGTTGCTGAGATACTTTGGCAGGTGCCCGCAGGCGCCCTGGGCCGTGTTTTTGTTGTTGCATGCATTGACAGTATTTGTGCCAAATCTGATGAGGTCCTTGTTGTTAGGTCTTAGCGGTAGGACTTTTTGCGGTTCGTGGCTGACCGGGTGGCGGTGGCGGAGAGTTTCCACACAGTCTGCCGTCCTTGTGACAAGAATGCCTTCAGGTTAAGGGATAAGTAATCCCTAAAGTCCAAAGTCCGGCACATGGCGGCTTATTCCCAGAGGAGGCCGTCCATAACGATTTTTTTAGCCCCGGGAGATGTCCCGGGGCTTTTTCCTTTTCACAATGCCTGATAATTCTAAGCAAACTTTAATCTCTCTCTCAGTTTTGATTAAGGAAATTTACTTATAATACAATCAGCCGGTCAGCCGTGTAACTTCTTTCCTCCTAAGGATAGGGCATTCCAGAATAACAGTATTAAAAGAAACAGAGGTGTAAGAAAATGAGGTGCGTAAAGACAATCAGAAAGATACATCTATGGTTTGGGCTGATTTTAGCTGTTTTCCTGCTCACTGAGGCCGTAACAGGTTTGATACTGGCTGAACCATGGACCATTGGCGCAGGAAAGCCGGAAAAGCTTATTGATGGGGACCGCCGATTGGATATTGAGCAAAGTGAGCCTGCGGGACAAAGAGAAACAATGCCGCCGCCCGGAGAAAACGGAATTGCGGAGAGAACTGACTCTGCCCAGAGTGGTTTTAACGCTTTAAATTTTGTAAAAATGCTTCACCAGGGAAATGTCGGCGGATTGGATTTTGGCTGGGTTCTGGATCTTACGGCCATTGGGTTGGTAATTCTTGCCTTAACCGGGATATACATTTCAATACCCCTTTTACGGCCACGAAGCAGAAGAAATTAAACTAATTCTCAGAAGGCTGTTTAAAACATGACTATGCCCCAACAACCGCACCATCACGGTGCATTCATGAACAGTGCGGTGGTTGGGCGCCACTAATATAAAGGCCTTCAGTTTCTTGCCTGAGGGCTTTTCACTTTAATGCACCGGGTGTACGGAAGAGATAAGGTCACCGGCTTCCTTCAATAATCCTTAATTTCCCGAAAACAACATTGGCCTCAATTTCAATGCTGTTGGCCCCGGGGGTATAGTTCGGGGATGTGTAGCTATAGCTTCCAAAATTAATAGAGGCATTGCGCGGGATCTCTGCACTGGCAAAGGCCGAGCTTACCTTTATGGCTACCGGGGTGTCGGGGTTTATAATGAGTACCCCATCTGAAAAAATGTTGTTGATTTTAGTTTTCTGGGGGCCGACCTGGGGATTGACCCCGGTTAAGTTTACGGTGCCGCTGCTGAATATGAGGTTATACTCGGGTAAGAGGCTGGCTGTCTGAATGTTCCCGCTGCTGAATATAAGATTCTGCGCCGACTTGAAGACTGTCCCGCCAAACATAATGGATATCCCCAGATAAATAAAGAACAATCCCAGCACTATTCTAAAGATTGGTATATGTATATTGAAAATCTGGCGAGCAAGGAATATCAGCCCGATAACAATAAGAAGAACACCAAAAAAATACTCGTTGGACATTCTCACAACTGCTCCCCCTTGAAAAGTATATGTGCTTAATATTGGTCGAAAAATAGAATTTATACCTTATGGATGAGACTGGAGCCGGAATTCTCAGTCAGTAGACCTGTTGAATAAGTTCACGATGCTGTTTGCAAATTTGCTGGACTTCTTTTTATCCACAGAAAGGGCCCCGCCGAAAGGTGGGTTTTTTGTCGTTCTGATGGGGGTGAACTTTTCATTGGAAAAAATAACAAAATCAGGAGGGAAAATTGCCTTGTATATATAATGTTTAAGATCAACTATATAAAGGAGGTTGTTCTTTTTGAAAAAACTTTTTATCTTTATCAGCGGGGTGCTTGTCGGAGCAATTATTTTTGGTTATACTGCTTCATTTGCAAAAACCGGTATACAGAGTGTTTCCGCCGAATATCAGAACATTAAGCTTGTTGTAGAGGGAAAAGTTGTAAAAACCGAAATGGAGCCATTCTTACTAAATGGCAGGGTATATGTTCCCCTGCGGACTGTTGCAGAGGCCCTGGGAAAAAAGGTTGGCTGGGAGAACAGCACCGTTTTGGTAGGCACCGGTGATCAGAGTCTGGTATTGACTGATTTGATTCCTGCTAATGAAAGAGGTGTTAAGTGTTCCAGCGGGGCGGCCATAGCTGTTAATAAAACCCTCTATCAAAAAGGCTTTTATGTTACGGGCACAGACAGTAAAAGCGGCGAGGTAAACTTCTTTCTCGACCAGAGGGGCATTAAGGGAATATCAGGTAAAATAGGGCTGGACGATACTACTGCAGACAGTGTTGGGCCGGTAGATTTTAAAATATATCTGGATAATGAAATGGTCTGGGAAGGCACCTTAAAAAAAGGTGACCCGCTTATTCCGGTAGTATTCGCGACAGCAGAAAACTCGAGAGTGCTCTCTATCAAATTTAACAATTCAGCCGGGGCCAGGATTGATTTTGTAGACTTTGTGGCTGCCTATTAATAGTTCGAATGCCGTGGGTCTGACAAAAAGTCAATTCCCACACTCGGAGTCACAACAGGCACAAAAATTCCCGCCTGTAGAGTTATGGCAGGCGGGAATTTATATTGAAAACTTGTGTCAGTTTATTATTTTTCTAACGCTCCCTTTAGTTTTCCTAAATATTGCTGGTACTCTTTTTCTTTATCGGAGTAGTATTTTTTAAGCATATTATCATCATAATTCTTTGTCTCCAGCGGGTTATTACCGCTTTCATCCTTTTTCTGCAGATTCACTACTTTTTGTCCTTCAGTGGAAATTTTAACTGTATTGCTAATTATTGAACGGAGCTTAGAGCCGTATTTAAGCCCATCGCTATAAATAGGGTCATTTTTATCTTCATCAGATATTTTATACTGACCGTAATATTCCTTTGATTTTTTATTCAAATCGTCAATGCCTGGTTTCAATGCTGAAAGCTCACTATTTAATTTATTTCTGTCAGTCTTACCAGAGTTAAAGTCTTTAAACGCCGCATCAATCTTGGTATGTAACGGCTCAAGTTCAGCCAGGAATTCCTTCTCCTTTAAAGACAGGTCTTTTAAAGTTACCGGTGATTTCTCTGTAGAACCGTTTGTAGCCGCTGCTGGTGGCGCTTTTGTTGTAGTGTCATCTTTTTTTGCGCAGCCGGCCAATAATAGAGCCAGTAGGGAAACCAGTACAGCTAAAGCCGTCAATTTCCTCATATAAGTCTACCTCCTTACGTTTGAACTGTATGAATAATATAATATAAAACTTAAAATATAATTAAAATTGCCAAAAAAACTTTTTGCGCCGGAATTTATGGGGGATCATTCCCCGCCCTGGACCCGGAATCGTTTGTAACCGTTTAAAAATCCAGTATTATCTGGTCCAGGGGGCGTTTGGGCACATGGTGGATGTCTTTATCATCACGCCAGTATTTTATATCCTCCCCTGCGGTTTCAATAACCACATTTTCCCCGGGCTCACCAAGGGCAACCACCAGCAGGATCTCGTACCGATCGGGTATTTTGAGATTCCTTCGCAGGTCCTCCTTATTGATAGAAGCAAGGATACAGCCGCCCAGGCCCATTTCTACCGCTCCCAGAAGGATGCTCTGGCAGGCTATGCCCGAGTCTATTTTAATATAGGGGGTATTACTGATTTTGGTATCGTTTAGAATAATAATGTAAGCCGTTGGCCTTTCTCCTTCCTGCGGGCCTTCCCAGTCTTTAAGGTAGGCAGCCCATTTCAGGGTGCTGAAGATAAGGGAATTTGTTTCCGGTCTGCAGGACAAAAAGTATTTAAGGGGCTGCAGATTGGCGGCCGAGGCCGACAGCCTGGCCAGGTTGACAAGGTTTTTTAAACTGGCCTCACTAATAGTACGGTCCTGGCGAAATCTCCGGCAGCTCCTGTTTTTGCTGACTAAGTCCAAAAGCATGGCTGATCTCCCTTACATCTTTATTAAGGACTGAACTTATAAACTATTTTACCACTATTATACTAAGCCCGGATGGTAACTTTTTCACACGGACAGGGAAAAACTTCTGCCGGCCTGGAGTGGTAGGCTTATATCTACCGGGCGGCTGCTGTTAAATAAACAATATATGGCAATAACCGACCCGGTATGATATAATCTGTTGAGAAGTGGGGGTGGCCAAATGGATATTGCGGCTATGTCGATAATGGTCTCACAATACAAGGCCCAGGAAAGCGCAGGCATTCTGCTAATGAAAAAGGTCATGACCTCAGCCAGACAGGACGGGGACGCCCTCGTGGAGATGGTTGCCCAATCCGCTGGCGGGCCCGTTGACCCGAACCTGGGCAGCAGCATAGACGAATACGTGTAGGAGTTATTAACCCGGGGGGCGAAAAGCCTTTCGGGTTTTTCAAATAAAAAGGCCGGCTATTCCACTGCCCTGGGGATTGTGGTAATTGTCTATAATCAGGCCAATTCACCCATCCTGGCCGGGCTCAGTTCCTCCGGCCCGAATTCAGCCAGCGCTATGAGTGCTCTCTGAAAGACCGGTATCTGCAGGTACTCTGCAATGCTCATGAAACCGCGTCCGCGGCCCCGTCTCAGCGGCACTGCCCGGTCAGACAGCCGCGCAATCACTGTCATGGCTTGTCATGAGCACTGTAAGCGGCCACTTTTTGCGTAGCTGATCAATCAGTTGGCCCAATGAGCCCCTGGATGAGGCATCAAGGTAGGTGGCGGGCTCGTCCAGGAGCAGTATGGAAGGTTCTCTCACCAGAGCCCTGACAATCATAACCCTCTGAAGCCGGCCTCCGGACAATGGACGGCCTCCTCAGGTAGGAAAAGGACTTTCCCCTTGATATTTTTTGTTATGGGGGGAACTAATAATACTTAAAAATGAGTGGGGCCGGTATAGTATCAGATAGATGACTACAGGCTGCAGGAGGTTATATCGTTATACGGTTTACGGGAACGGGGTGGTTTTTTGGCGGTAATGGAAAAAGGCGGCCGATATGAGCTGGCCACCTTTGCAGGCGGATGTTTCTGGTGCATGGTAAAGCCCTTTGCGGAGACAGAGGGTGTAATAAAGGTGATCTCCGGCTATACCGGGGGACACAGGGAAAAGCCCACCTACGGGGAGGTCTGTTCAGGCAATACCGGGCACTATGAGGCTGTACAGGTTACTTTCGACCCGGCGGCATTACCCTATGAAAGGCTGCTGGATATTTTCTGGCGGCAGATTGACCCCACCGACCAGGGGGGACAGTTCAACGACAGGGGCTCTTCATACAAAACGGCTATATTTTACCATAGTGATGAGCAGAGGAAAAAGGCTGTAGAATCAAAAAAAAACCTTGAGGAAAGCGGCCGCTTCAGTATGCCGGTGGCCACAGACATCCTTCCGGCGGCAGCTTTTTACCCGGCAGAGGAGTACCACCAGGACTATCACCAAAAGAACCCGGGGCATTACAGCCTTTACAGGAGCGGGTCAGGGAGAGAGCATTTCATTGAGGAACACTGGGGGAGGGAAAAATGGACAGGGAAACACTGAAAAAGAAGCTTACGGCGGATCAGTACGAGGTAACCCAGAACAGCGGCACCGAGCCTCCTTTCCGCAACCGGTACTGGGATAACAGGCGGGAGGGCATATATGTCGATATAGCGTCCGGTGAGCCCCTTTTCAGCTCAAAGGACAAGTTTGATTCCGGCTGCGGCTGGCCCAGCTTCACCAGGCCCTTGCGCTCAGAAAATGTGGTGGAAAAGGAAGATACCCGCCATCACATGGTCCGTACAGAGGTGAGGAGCCGGGGGGCGGACTCGCACCTGGGCCATGTGTTCAGCGACGGGCCGGCCCCCGGAGGCCTGCGCTACTGCATAAACTCAGCCGCCCTACGCTTCATACCGAAGGAGGACCTGGAAAAGGAAGGGTACGCAGAATATGCCGGCCTCTTTGTATAAGGGGCCGGCATAAATCTCCCGGCCGGTAAGGCATGCGAAAGGGCCGGATATTAATCCGGCCCCGAATGTTAAACAGGTTGACAGTTTTTTATTAAGCTGTTAGCCGTCAGCCATCAATTATCAGTTTAACCGTAGTAATCATCAAGGGGGTTAAGAAGGGGGAACTCCCCCTTAATTGCGGGGTGGGGCGCTATAGCCCAGGGGCGGCAGCCCCTTTTTTAGATAGATATGGGGGCGCCAGCCCCCATTTTTTTACTATGACATTCTGGTCA
>JAMCVT010000018.1 GCA_023475565.1 Actinomycetota bacterium | reverse complement strand
GGTTACCAGTCGGCTTCCGGGCCGATGGAGGTGATAGTGACTTCCGGTAACCCTGATTACAGAGAAACCAACGTGTTTTAAAGCGGCAACCTTCTTACCGGTAGTCCTCGGTAATCTGGTCACGATACGTTGACCTGTACCTCGGCAAATTCAACGTCACCCTGAGGAACCGGCTGGCCTATAATTTTTAGTGCCTCGATATGGCCGGCAATCGCCTCATGTGCTCGTTCCAACGCCTCCTCCCGGTTTTTTCCCTGGGTCACACAGCCGGGCAATGCGGGGACGGTTACAGCGTATACCTTTTCTTCACTGTCCCATTCAAGTACTAATTTGAAATTACGTATCAATGCAATCCCTCCTTTGCACTATAGGGTGTTAAAGAGATATATTAACTTAGACATTCCCGTATTCTCTGTGTTCACTGTGACCATTATAGAAATACCGCCCGCAGGCGGTGTATTAATAATATATTGGTGGAGGCGGGGGGAGTTGAACCCACCGTCCGAAAGAACGACCACAGGAGTGTCTCCGAGCGCAGGCTGCAATTTAAGTTTCGATCCTTTGACGGCCGCAGCCGGCCTTCTCAGGAGCTATCTCGATAATTGTCCCGCCAGACCTCCGAGAATTGGCCTGAAAGCTAGCCCGTTTAAGTGACCCCCTGGCCCAGGCCACGGGCCCAGCGCGGGTAGGAGGTTAGCTGCTAATTAAGCAGCGTAAGCGTATTCGTTGTTGGCAATTATAAGTTTTCCACCGTATTGCGGGCAGATGGAACCCCGGCTCGCTACTCCTGCCATCTTTTCCCCCGTCGAAACCATTACGCCCCCATAAATTGAGAGGTGAGAAGTTAGAGGTTGGATGACTGTTGAAATTGGCTTTTGCCAATTTCTATTCAATTATTATTTTTAGCGGTAACTTTCTTTCCTCGCTCTCTCCATATCCCGCTTGGCATCCCTTTCGGCCATGTCCTCGCGTTTGTCATACAGTTTTTTGCCTTTGCCCAGGGCCAGCTCCACTTTGGCCCAGCCGTTTTTGAAGTACATCTTGAGAGGGATGAGTGAATATCCCTTTTCCCGCACCTTGCCGAGGAGCCGCATGATCTCGTGCCATGATCTCGTGCCGGTGCATGAGCAGGCGGCGCGGCCTCTTGGGGTCGTGGTTGAACTGGTTGCCCTGCTCGTAAGGGGATATATGCATATTATACAACAATAGCTCTGAATTCTCAACCCGGGCGTAGCTGTCCTGGATGTTGGCCTTGCCCGCCCGGAGAGATTTTACCTCGGTGCCGGTCAGCTCAATGCCCGTCTCGAAGGACTCTATTATATGATATTCGTGTCTGGCCTTGCGGTTAACGGTGATTACCTTTTCGGACATCGGAGAACCTCCCGGTAAAAAATGGGGTAAAGTCTATTATAACTTACCCCGGTTTGCTGTCAAGCAAAATTATAGGCCCATTTCCGCGGAAATTTTTTGCTTTTAAATCTTGATTATGCCGTCTTTTTCGGGAAGGCCTAAAAACTTGGCGGTGGCCCGGCAGGGAACACTTCCGTCGGGGAGGACTATCTGCCCCTCCATTATATACAGCTTGCCCTTTCCGCCGGTGCGCCGGGATTCAAGGGAAAGGGGAATATTTATAGGGACTGCCCTGCTGAACCGGACGGTCATTTCGGCGGTCATGGTCGGGATGTTCTGCAGCCACATCCACTGGGCCATGACCTCGTCCATCAGGCTGGAGATGATGCCCCCGTGAACATAGCCGGTCCAGCCCTGGTGAAAGGCTTCGGCGGTGAAGGCGCTGCGGCAGACGTCCCCGTCCATAGCAAATTTGAGCTTTAGCCCGATGGGGTTTTTCGGGCTGCAGCCAAAGCACATACCGTACTCGCTTATATCAATCTCCATTGACCATTCCTTTCGATGGTGGTCCTTATTACAGCTTCTATATTTTATCAAAGGATGGCTATTTTGGCAATAATTCAGTATTGGTCCGACTTCCGGCGCCTGCCGGGAGGCTGTTTTATTTTATTCCAAAGTATTCTGCGGCTATGCCGGCTGTGCAGCTGTCTCCGCACACTGCGCATTTTTGTCTGCCGCTGTGCTTGTGGTTTTCCCATACCTGGGAATCCAAAGAGCAGGCTGCCAGGGTGGAGATATCTCCGGAAACCCTGGCCCGGGCCATGCGGAGGTCTTTATCCCACGCGGCGCTGCGGCCCCTGGCCAGGTCGGCGGCATGGGCGGCTATGCGGGCGGCCATGACCCCGTCCCGTACGTCATTTTTGGTGGGGAGGCCCAGGTGCTCGGCCGGGGTGACATAGCACAGAAAGTCCGCTCCTGCGGCCCCGGCGATGGCCCCCCCGATGGCCGAGGTGATGTGATCGTAGCCGGGGGCCACATCGGTGGCCAGTGTGCCCAGTATGAAGTAGGGGGCGCCGCCGCAGAGCCTTTTCTGCAGAAGCATGGTGGATTCCACATGGTGCAGGGGGACGTGGCCCGGCCCCTCCACCATCACCTGAACCCCGGCGGCATGTGCCCTGGCTACCAGCTCACCGGCCACGATAAGCCCCTGGAGCTGGGCGCCGTCCAGCGAGTCGGCGGTTGAGCCCGGGCGGATGGCGTCTCCCAGGCTTAAGGTGACATCGTATTTTTTAAGTATCTGCAGGAGCCGGTCAAATTGATCGTACAGAGGGTTTTCCCGGCTGTTATGCAGCATCCAGCCGGTAAGAAAGGCCCCGCCCCGGATAAAGAGTGACCACGTCGGTAACCCTGCCTCTGGCCTGAAGGCGCTTGATTACGTCAAAGTTAAGGGCGCAGTGAATGGCCATGAAGTCCACGCCCCCGGCGGCCTGCTTTTCGATGGCGTCAAACATGTCCTGATCGGTCATGTTGACCATGGCCCCGCGCTTTTCCAGGGCAGTTACGGCGGCCTGGTAAATGGGGACGCTTCCCACCGGCACACCGGCCTTGGCCAGGGTCTGCCTCCTCATGCCGTCTATGTCCCCGCCTGTGCTCAGGTCCATCACCGCATCGCACCCTGCGGCCATGGCCACGGCCAGCTTTCTTTCCTCGTCTTCGATAAGGTCCCGGTCGCTGGACGTGCCTATCAGCGCGTTCACCTTTATGCGCAGCCCCTCGCCTATGCCGCACAGACAGGTAATCTTCCGCCCCTTGTTTTTGGGTATTACTATTTTTCCTGCGGCCACCCCGGCCCTGATAAATTCCGGCGTCAGCCCCTCTGCTGAGGCCACGGCCTCCATTTCTTTTGTAATCCTGCCCGACCGGGCCTCCAGTACCTGCGTCATTATATTTCCCCCCTTTTTATCAGCATGTCTGCCGGGCCGTGCCCAGGTATTCCGAGACAATTTTCATGGCGCAGTATTTGCCGCACATGGCGCAGCCTTCGGAGGTGTCTCCGCTGCGGTCCCTCTTTATGCAGGCCGCCCTTTCCGGGTCGATGGAAAGGGCTATCTGCCTGTCCCAGTCCAGCACCTTTCTGGCTTTGGAAAGCTCCAGATCCCACTCTGCGGCCCCCGGCAGCCCCCTGGCCAGGTCTCCGGCGTGGGCGGCTATGCGGGAGGCGATAACTCCCTCCCGGACCTGTTCTGCATTGGGAAGCCCCAGGTGCTCCGGGGCGGTGACATAGCAGAGGAACTCCGCTCCCGCCCAGGAGCATATGGCCCCGCCGATGGCAGCGCTGATGTGGTCGTAGCCCGCCGCTATGTCGGTGACCACCGGCCCGAATACGAAGTAGGGGGCCCCGCCGCAGAGGCTTTTCTGCAGGGTCACTGTGGCCTTCAGGTGGTTTAGGGGGACGTGGCCCGGTCCTTTGACCATTACCTGGACCCCTGCCTCCCGGGCCCTTTTCACCAGCTCTCCCAGCACCACCAGCTCCTGCACCTGGGGGCCGTCCAGGGAGTCGGCCAGGCACCCGGGCCTCATGCCGTCGGCCAGGCTAATGGTCACGTCGTATTTCCGGGCTATCTCCAGCACCCGGTCATAGTGGGTGTAAAGAGGGTTTTCGGACTGGTTGTATAGCATCCAGCCAATCAGGTGGGACCCCCCGCAGCTCACCAGGGGGTCCACCCGGCCCTCCTTTTTGGCCCTCTCCACTATGTCCATGGTGGTGCCGCAGTGCAGGGCCAGGAAGTCCACCCCATCGGCGGCCTGCCGCTCCATAACGCTGAACAGATCAGCAGCCTTCATCCGGGCGGAGGACCGGTATTTTTCACCGGCCTCGGCCAGTGCCTGGTACAGCGGCAGGGTGCCCACCGGCCCGGCGAACATGGCCAGGGCCTCCCGCCGCATGGAGTCTATATCCCCGCTGACGCTCAGGTCCATAATGGCGTCGGTGCCGGCCCCGGCGGCGGCCTTAATTTTTGACTTCTCCACCGGGATGGAGGCATCCCTGCCGTACAGGCCTACGCTGGCGCTTACCTTTGTCCTGAGGCCGGACCCTATTCCGGTGGGCTTCGCCTGAGTGCGCGAGGTGCTGCGGGGAATAACCACCGTTCCACCGGCCACTCCATGCATGATAAACTCCGGAGACACGCTCTCCGTCAGGGCTACCTCCTCCATCTCCCGGGTGATTTCCCCCCGCCGGGCTTTTTCCATAAGTGTCATATTACTGCTCCCCCCGTAAATTAGAATAAAAAAAGTCCTCAACCCAAAGGTTGAGGACTTTTCCATCATCCCCAAGCACAGATAAAAGGCAGGTCTCCTGGCTAACGGGTCATCGCCTGCCCACTGCCTTCCCGGGACTTCTCCCAGTGGCCTGGCGGGGTGGCTCTCCGTACTACAGTGGTGGGTCCGCGCCGTTTGGAAACCGGTATATCACCGGGCTCCGCCGGACTTCCCTATTCTCCCTTAAAGGGCACCTTTTTCTGTAACCTGTATAAAATTACTTTAATATATATACTCGGTCTTTATTATTAATCCTTCATTTTTTTAAATTATTAATTCACTTATTATCTGCACACCGGAGCTGGTGCCAATCCTGGTGGCCCCGGCCTCTATCATCCGCAGGGCCTGATCCAGGGTCTTTATCCCCCCCGAGGCCTTGATGCCGGTGCCCGGAGACACAGTCCTTTTAATCAGTTTGATATCGTCCACAGTGGCCCCCGCCGTACCCATTCCGGTGCTGGTCTTTATAAAAGCGGCTCCGGCCCTCTCGCATATCCGGCAGGCCGTCTCTTTTTCCCGGTCCGTCAGAAAGCAGGTTTCTATTATTACCTTTACCACGGCGTCTTTTCTCACGGCTGCCGCTGCTTCCACCACGGCCCGCACATCTCTGAAGACAGCTTCCTCGTTGCCGTCCTTTAAAAGCCCCAGGTTAATGACCATGTCCACTTCCGAGGCGCCGCTGCGGGCGGCCTCTCCGGCTTCGGCGGCCTTAATCCCGGTACTGGCGGCCCCCAGCGGAAAGCCTATGACGGTGCAGACCGCTACCCCGGACCCGTCCAGTGCCCGGGCAGCCAGGGAGACCCTGCAGGGACTGACGCATACAGCTTTGAACCGGCACCGGGATGCCTCCGAGCACAGGCTCAGTATTTCTTTTTCCGTGGCCCCGGGTTTTAGGTTGGTGTGGTCTATTATGGCTGCTAGGGTTTCTGGTAACCGCAATGTGATACCTCCGAACTTACCGCAAAATAATCAGTGCAACGGGAGTATTTCTACCGGAAAAGGAGGGGCCTTTCCATCTGTTGACAGCCCCCGGGCAATCAGCTCATATACCGGCACGGTTAGATCGGTCAGGCTATAGCGCCGGGCTGAGAGCACCCAGCAGGTGGCCACCTCGTCAAGGCTTCCGAATACAATTTTACGGGCCACGTTGGGGTTCATGCAGGGGCTGAAGCTTCCCCTGTCAATGCCATATTTGATAATCTGCTCGATCAGATTGTAGTATTCCTTTATAATCTGCGAAATGTTTTTCCTGATGGAGGGGTCGGACTGGCGCAGCTCTATCTGAAGGACTGCGGCCAGGTTGCGGTCTCCCTGCAGCCTGGAAAAGTGCAGGTGGATAAGGCGGGCCAGCATCTCAAAAGGGTCTTCCAGATTGCTCAGCTCTTTTTCGGCCGAGGCGGTGAACTGTCCCATCTTGGTTCTGAACAGGGAGATAAGCACATCTTCCTTGTTTTCAAAGTAGAGGTATATGGTGCCGTCGGCAACCCCCGCCTCCTTTGCTATCCTGGTTACCTGGGCGTTATGGTAGCCGCTCCCGGCGATCACCTTGACGGCTGCCTCAATAATGGCCTGGTATTTTTCTCCAGTCCTTTTCGCCAAGTCAGTATTACCTCCCTTTGTAGTATTAATATAGCTTTAGTACTACATCAATATTATATCACGGCTGCTGCATACCATGAGACGCCGATAATTTTCTGTCCAGCCGGGCCACATGCACCAGTATATGCGCTACCGCGCTGTACAGGTCAGGGGGGATTTCCACCCCGGCCCCCAGTTTTACCAGCGCCTGGGCCAGCACACTGTCACGGTATAACGGCACCTTTTCCCTTTCGGCTATTTCAATAATTTTAGCAGCCAAGTCACCTTTTCCGGCGGCTACCACCACGGGGGCGTCATTTTCACTGCTGTACCGCAGGGCGGCAGCAATGTCTATTTTCTTTTCTGCCGGAGAATCCTTTTTTTCCATAGCTCACACTTCCAAATCCAGAAGGTAATTGCCCGGGGCTGCTGACCCCGGCGCTATATCAGAGCAGCTTTTTATTCCGGGCCGGGTTATTCCGGACGCCTTCACCGTCGGGTAGCCTATTTTTTTCAGCTCTTCCAGAAGGGCTGGTATGCTCTGGTTAATAAGCGAGGTAAAAGACTCGTCTTCTGTATAAAAGGAGACGGCCAGGGACTCTTTTCCGGAGGCCAGGTAAATCCAGAGCGACCCCATGCTGTCGGTAAGCAGGTTGACAAAAACGCTGCAGTGGCTGCTTTCCTCTCCGGAGGACTCTTCCCGGGGGTTCTTTATGAAAAACCGGGACTCGGTGAAAAGAGGGGATTTTAGCGGCAGTGGCAGGAAATCCGGCAGGCTGCTGCCCGGGGAGGACTGCTCTGCAGGCCTGGGATCGGTGCCGCGTACTCCCCTGGACGCCTCGGTGGCTGCGGTTGACTGGGGGTTTTCCACCATTTCCCTGAAAACCTCTCCCATGCCCTGTTTTGAATTGGACCTGTCCACTTTGTTCTGGCCGGCCTGCCCGGTAAGAATGTTCAGCAGGGCCGGAAGCATGCTGTTTATTTGCATATCTATACACTTCCGCTTATTTTGTTCTATTATAATATATTAACGTTTGTTCCGCGCCAGATAAAGCTTTTTTTACCATATATATTGAAGGAATTTTAGCCGGGGGGGACGAAAAGGGCTGGGGGAGGTAATGCGCAATGGATATAGCAGCAATTTTTACAACTGCCTTCGTGGTAGGCTTTTCCGGGGCCATGATGCCGGGGCCTCTTCTGGTGGCCGCAATTGGTGAGAGCGCCAGGCGGGGCTTCGTGGCGGGGCCGCTTATCGTTTTGGGCCACGCCCTGCTTGAACTTTCCCTGGTTATACTTCTGGTGCTGGGCCTGGTGTCTGTCCTGGCCGGTGATTGGGTAAAAATTTCCATAGGCATAGTGGGAGGAATTTTTTTATTGTATTTCGGCTGGACCATGTCCAGAGACGCCCTGAAGGGAAGGATTTCTTTAAACCTTGAGGGTGGTGGCGCTGAGTCCGGCTCCGGGAAGGGCATGCACCCGGTGGCCGCCGGGGCTCTGCTGAGCCTGTCCAACCCGCTCTGGATCATGTGGTGGGCCACCGTGGGGCTGCTGTACATAACCCAGGCTCTGGAAGGGGGGGCTCTGGGCATAACCTCCTTTTATTCAGGACATATTCTGTCCGATGTTGTCTGGTACAGCCTGGTGTCCGGGGCGGTGGCCGGGGGCAGGCGATTCATCAGCCAGAAACTGTACAGCGGTGTGCTGGCGGTGTGCGGGCTTTTTGTCACCGGTCTGGGTGTGTATTTCATCTGGGATGCCATAAAAATCATGCTATAGGGGTAAAATAAGCTGTCAGCTATCAGCTATCAGCCATCAGCTGGCATTTCTTTTAGGGAGGTCCGGCGCCCGGCTATTGGCTGTGGCCAAATATCTGACAGCTGACTGCTGATAGCTGACAGCTTAATAAAAAGAAAGGGGATGCCAATGCCTGTAGTATTTTGCGGTGTATGCCCCCACCCCCCCATAATGGTGCCGGAGGTGGGTAAAGAGCAGTCAGACATCGTGATTAAATCAAGAAAGGCTATGCTGGAGCTGGGCCGTAGGCTAAAGGAGAGCGGAGCCCGGTCTCTGGTTATTATTTCCCCTCACGGACCGGTATTCAGGGACGGTATCGCCCTGAACACAGGGAAGGCCCTTAAGGGCAGCCTCAAGGGCTTCGGCGCTCCCAGGGTGTCCTTTGACCTGGAAAACGACCTGCAGCTGGCCTCGGCCATTGACCGTAGGGCCCGTGACGCCGGGATAATCACATTGATGATGGATGAGAGCGCCGCCGGGCAGTATCAGGTAAGCCTGGACCTGGACCACGGACTTATTGTGCCACTGTATTTTATCAGGGAGGCCGGGGTGGATCTGCCTGTGGCGGTTGTTTATATGGGACTCCTACCGCCGGACCAGCTGTACAGGTTTGGCATGGCCATAGGGGAGGCGGTGGAGGAGTCCGGCAAAAAAGTGGCTGTAATCGCCAGCGGAGACCTTTCCCACTGTCTTACCGCCGATGCCCCGGCGGGATATAACCCCAGGGGGCGGGAGTTTGACCGGGAGATGGTCAGGCTTTTGGGCGGGGCCGATGTAATGGGGATCATAAACATGGAGTCGGACCTGGTGGAAAAGGCCGGTGAGTGCGGCCTGAGGCCCATTACCATGATGCTGGGCGCCCTGGACGGCCGGAAGGTTAATGCCGAGGTGCTTTCTTATGAGGGTCCCTTTGGAGTGGGCTATCTGGTGGCCGCACTGACCCCGGGGGACGGGGAGGCCGGCAGGGAGTTCGGCCGCACAATCGGGGAAAGCCGCCGGTCCATGGACGAGAGCAGAAAAAAGAGAGAAGGCTTTCTGCCCAGGGTGGCCAGGGAGGCCCTGGAAAATTACGCCCGGGGGAAAAAATACAATGTATCCCCGGCAGATGTTCCCGGGGAATTCAGCAAGCCGGCCGGGGTATTCGTTTCCCTCAAAAAAGACGGCCAGCTCAGGGGGTGTATAGGCACTATACTGCCCCGGTATGGCAGTATAGTTGAGGAGACGGTAAATAACGCCATCAGCGCCGGGCACCGGGACCCGCGCTTCTACCCCCTGGACCCCGGGGAGATTGATGGACTGGATATTTCGGTGGATGTGCTTTATCCCCCCGAGCCGGTGCAGGGGCTGGCGGAGTTGGACCCGCTGCGCTACGGGGTGATAGTTAAGTCCGGAAGAAAGCAGGGGCTCCTGCTGCCCAACCTGGAAGGGATAGACACCGTGGAGGAACAGGTGGAAATAGCCAGGCAGAAGGCGGGCATAGCGGCGGGAGATCCTGTGGAGCTGGAAAGGTTTGAGGTAATAAGGCACAAATAGTGCTTGGGGGTATTCCTTCCCGGTCGGAATTCAGAATTCAGGAGTCAGAATGGTTTATGCATTCCTTATAAGTTATTATGAGGCTTTTTATCGGGCTTAAATAACTCAGTCTTTGGCCTTCTGTATTTCATAAAAGCCTGACGGCTGAAGGCTGATTGCTGATAGCTATTTTCAGGGTGAAAAGCGAGGGTGGTTATGGGAACTGATGCAAAGGAAAATGGCAAGGAAGTATTTTATTATGAAAAGGGCGAGGACGGCAGGACCGGCTGTAAGGTCTGCCCCAGGCTGTGCAATATTAAGCCTGGACACAGGGGCTATTGCCGGGTAAGGGAAAACCGGAACGGGGTTCTCTACGCCACCAACTACGGTCAGTGCACCTCTTACGGGGTGGACCCCATAGAGAAAAAGCCCCTCTACCACTTTCATCCCGGAAGCTTTATACTTTCACTGGGGACCGTGGGCTGCAACCTCCGCTGCGGCTTCTGCCAGAACTGGGAAATAGCCCACGGGGACCCCAAAACTGTTTACCTGAGCCCGGATCAGGCTGTGGGGGCCGCCCTGGCCGCCCGGGAGAAGGACACTCCCAATGTGGGCCTGGCCTATACCTACTCGGAGCCCTTCATGTGGTACGAGTATGTCTATGACACCTCAAGGCTGGCCAGGTCAAAGGGTCTTAAAAATGTGCTGGTTACCAACGGGTATGTGAACGAGGAGCCGCTGAAGGCATTATTGCCTTACATCGACGCCATGAATATAGATGTGAAGGGATTTACCGACCGGTATTACAGGGACACCTGCGCCGGGCGGCTGGATCCTGTCATCAGGACGGTGGAGATATCCGCCGGAAAGTGCCATGTTGAGATTACCACCCTGCTGGTGCCGGGGCTGAACGACTCCCCGGAGGAGATAAGGGAGCTGGCCCGCTGGCTGGGAGGTATCGACAGGGATATACCCCTTCATTTTTCCCGGTATTTTCCCAACTACAAGTTCGATTTAGACCCCACGCCCGCGGCAACAATGCTGATGGCCAGGGAAACGGCCGGAGAATATCTGAATTACGTATACATAGGAAATGCACCGGAACTGGACGGGGGCAAAACTCTTTGCCCGCAGTGCTCTTCGGTGGTAATTGACAGGAGAGGCTACCGGACCAGCGCTGCCGGCCTGGACGGGGATAGCTGCAGCGGCTGCGGAGGCAGTATAAAAGTGATTCTTTAAAAAGGTGCCAGGCCTTTAACTTATTAACTTATTATAGGCATTAATGCTTCAAACAAATAAGTTAATAAGTTAGGGGCCTGGCACCAAACAAGGGGGCGGGCTTATGGATGCTGTCGAAAAGATAAGCAGACTGGCTGACTTGATGGTTGAAAGCAAAAAGACCATGGTGCTTACCGGTGCCGGAATCTCCACCGAGAGCGGTATCCCGGACTTTCGAGGCCCCGACGGGCTGTGGAACAAGGTTGACCCCATGTTTGTTTTTTCAGCAGAGACCTTTATTTACAGGCCGGAAGTATTCTATAAAGAAGGAATGCACCTGCTGGGAGCACTGCACGCCGCCAGGCCCAATGCCGCCCACAATGTGATAGCAGATCTGGAGAAGGCCGGGCTGGTGGACGCGGTAATTACCCAGAACGTTGACGGGCTGCACCAGAAGGCCGGGTCCCACAGGGTTTATGAGCTGCACGGCCACCTGAGGTCGGCCACCTGCATGAAGTGCGGCCAGCTGATATCGTGGGAGGAGCTGGAGGAGATGGTGCTGGCCGGGCATATGCCTCCCCGGCACGGGCAGTGCAGGGGCGTCTACAAGCCGGATGCGGTGTTCTTCGGGGACCCGCTGCCCCAGGAGTTTAATGACTGCTGCCGGGAGGTTTCCCAAAGCGGGCTGCTGGTGGTGGCGGGGTCCAGCCTGGAGGTGTCCCCGGTACTACCTGCCCGAACTCTGTAAGAACCTGGTCATTATAAATATGGGAAAAACCATGGCCGACCATCAGGCTGTACTTAAAATAGAGGCCAGGGCCGGGGAGGCCTTTACGGCGCTGGCCGGGGTGCTGGGGGAGAGAGGGCATTTTTATTCCAAAGCAGGCCGGCTGGTCTGAAGCGGAGGTGATTTGATGATTTATGTGGGCACGGCCGGCTACAGCTATGATGACTGGAAGGGGACCGTTTACCCCGAGAAGGCCGGCAAGAAGGAAATGCTCTCACTGTACGCGGAGCAGTTTATGTTTACCGAGGTGAACAGCATCTACTACCGCCTTCCCAACAAACACATGATATACAACATGCAGGCCAAAACCCCGCAGAATTTCAGGTTTGTAATAAAGGCCTTCAAGTCTCTGACCCACGAAAGGTCAGGCAGCCATCAGGACTTTGCTTTATTTGCAGAGGCGCTGCAGCCGCTGGTGGAGGCTGGTAAGCTGGGCTGTGTGCTGGCCCAGTTCCCCCAGAGCTTCAGGCTGAATGGGGCCAACGTTTCCTATGTAAAGGACCTGGCCAGACGCCTGGAGGGACTTCCCACCGTGGTGGAATTCAGGCACGGTGAGTGGGTGAGGGAGGACATATTTCTTTTCCTGTCCCAACAGGGGCTGGGCTATGTGTGCGTTGACGAGCCCCGCCTGAAGGGGCTGGTGCCCCCGGAGTCCAGGGCCACTTCCCAAATAGCCTACGTGCGGTTTCACGGGAGAAATAGTGAAAAGTGGTGGAGCCACAAAGAGAGCTACGAGAGGTACGACTATCTGTACCAGGAGGAGGAGCTGGCCGAGTGGGTGCCCGGGATAACCGGGCTGGCGGGCCGGGCGGACAGCGTCTACGTCAGTATGAACAACCACTACCGTGGCCAGGCGGTGGTGAACGCCAGGATGCTGAGGGATATGCTGAGGGTGGCCGGAGGAAAGGTTTTATAGCTATGAAGCATTTCTTCACGGCCGGAAGTCAGAATCCAGAAGATCAGAACCTCTGTGGCTAGTTTTAAGGACACGGGGGTAATGGAGTATTAGCATTGAATAATCAGTCAAGGGTAAATATTCCCCTGCCCGGAGGTTTGAGAGAGGCGGTTTTCGTTTACCGGCACAACCGGTTTGTGGGAGAGGTCGAGATGGGGGGAGAAAGGTTGCTGGCCCACGTGCCCAGCTCCGGCAGGATGACCGAGCTGCTTTACCCCGGGGCCCCGGTCCATATCGCCCCGGCCAGATCGCCGGGGGCAAAGCTGGGGTACCGGATTCTGCTGGCTGAAAACAACGGGTGCAGGGTTTCGGTGGACTCCCTTCTTCCAAACAGGCTTATTTTACGTGCCCTTTCTGCCGGGTTTCTTCCGGAATTGGGCGGGTACACCCTTATTAAAAGGGAGGCCGTCTACGGGCAGGGAAGGTTTGACTTTTTTCTGGGAGGCGGGGAAGGGCCAGGGTGCTACCTGGAGGTAAAATCGGTAACCCTGGTGGTGGATGGGGTGGCCCTTTTCCCCGATGCCCCTTCGGAAAGGGGCGCCAGGCATATGGAAGAGCTGGCCGCCGCCCGGCGGGAAGGATTCCGGGCGGTGGTTCTTTTTGTAATACAGCGGCCGGATGGCCTCAGCTTCAGGCCCCACACCATACGGGACCCTCATTTCAGCCGGGAGCTGTCCCGGGCGGCCTCGGAGGGGGTGGAGGCGCTGGCCCGGCGCTGTCTGGTAACTACTGGGGAAGTGGCTCTGGAAGGTCCGGTTCCGGTTTTTCTCTGACCATTCCGGTGGTATAATAATCCGGCAGGAACTTAGGCCCCCTGGATGTAATATTTATTAACGTCAGTTGGCGAAGAATTTTTTAAATACATATTGTATAATTATGCATACGAATGTATAATTATTATTGTTTGGTGGAAGCCGCAAAACCACCCGGAAGGGTGGTTTTGTAGGTGTAAGGCTTTGATAAATTGAATGGCGGGGATCACGGCCGCCGGGGGGTTTAAGGCCTCGGGGGTGTCCGCCGGGGTCAAATACATAGGTAAAAAGGACGTTGCTGTTGTATATTCGGAGCGTGACGCCTCAGTGGCCGGGGTTTTTACCACCAACACGGTGAAGGCGTACCCGGTGCTTCTGAATATGGAAAGGGTTAAGGCCGGGAAGGCCAGGGCAGTGGTGGTGAACAGCGGAAATGCCAATGCCTGCAACGGCCCCCGGGGAATGGACGACGCCAGGGCCATGACCGCCGAGACGGCCCGGCTGCTGGGGGTGGCGGAAGAAAGAGTGCTGGTGTGCTCCACCGGCGTGATTGGTCAGCCGATGCCCATGGACCGGGTAATCCCGGGTATCGGGGAGGCTGTAAAGGCACTTAGTGAAAGAGGGGGCCGGGACGCTGCCGAGGCCATAATGACCACCGACACTGAGCTAAAGGAGTATGCCGTAAGTTTTGAACTGGACGGCAGGACGGTGACGGTGGGGGGGATGGCCAAGGGATCGGGCATGATTCATCCCAACATGGCCACCCTGCTGTGTTTTGTAACCACCGACGCGGCGGTGGACCCGGAGTTTTTGAAGGAGTGCGTGGCATACGCCGCCGACCGGAGCTTTAACATGGTCACTGTCGACGGTGACAGCAGCACCAATGATACCCTGCTGGCTCTTGCCAACGGTGTGGCCGGCAACAGTGAAATAAAGGCGGGCGGAGAGGGCTGTGGTATATTCCGGGATGTTCTGACGGAGGTCTGTGTGTTCCTGGCCAGGGCCATGGCCAGGGATGGAGAAGGGGCCACCAAGCTTATCGAGGTCAGGGTGGTCAATGCTCCCACCGGTCAGGACGCCAGGCTGGCGGCCAGGAGCGTGGCCTCTTCCACGCTGTTTAAGGCCGCGGTCTTCGGCCGGGACGCCAACTGGGGCAGGATAATATGCGCGGCGGGATACTCCGGGGCACAGTTCAACCCCGATGCCGTCGATATATTCCTGGGCGATATCCAGGTGGCCAGGGGCGGCCAGGGGCTTTCCTTTGACGAGGAGGCTGCCGCAGCGGTGCTTTCCGGGGACACTGTGAATGTTCTTATCGACCTGAAGGAAGGACAATATGAGGCTGTTGCCTGGGGCTGTGACCTTACCTACGAATATGTGAGGATAAACGGGGACTACAGGACTTAGCCGGATGCCGGGAAAAACCTGGGGAGGAACAGTTTTGATGAAATACAAGGTATTTGTAGATGGTCAGGAAGGCACTACCGGACTGAAGATAAATGAACGTTTATCAAAAAGAACGGACATAGAGGCACTTAAGATCGATCCGGAAAAACGAAAGGACCCGGAAGAACGCCGTAAGATTTTAAATGAAGCAGATATTGCCTTTCTCTGTCTACCGGATGCAGCGGCCAGGGAATCTGTTTCCCTGGTCACCAATAATAAAACCCGGATCATTGATGCCAGCACGGCCCATAGAACTGATCCGGACTGGACATATGGCCTGCCGGAATTAAGCGGGAATCAGAGGGCATTAATAAAGGATTCGCATAGAGTGTCAGTTCCGGGCTGCCATGCCACAGGGTTTAACCTGGCTCTTTATCCTCTTGTCCGGAAAGGAATAGTACCCGGCGATTACCCCGTAACCTGCCAGTCTGTAACCGGATACAGCGGGGGTGGAAAGAAATTAATCGAGCAGTACGAGGCAGCAGATATATATAAAAAGAATCTCAAGAGCCCGCGGTTTTATGCGCTAAGCCTTAATCATAAGCATCTGCCCGAAATGCAAAAGGTTAGCGGGCTTGAATATCCACCTGTGTTTACACCGATAGTCGGGGAGTTTTACCAGGGGATGGCGGTGGCCGTTCCTTTATTAAAAAGGCTTCTGAATAAGAAAATCACGGCTGAAGAGGTTCAGGAACTAATGGCAGCTTATTATGCTTCCGAACGCTTTGTATGTGTAATGCCGTATGAATCAGAGAATTATCTTGACAATGGTTTTTTTGATGCAACCGGGTGCAATAACACCAACAAAGTTGAAATATTCGTTTTTGGACACAGCGAGCAGATACTGGTCGTATCGCGGCTGGATAATCTGGGTAAGGGAGCTTCAGGGGCGGCAGTGCAGAATATGAACATAATGCTTGGAGTGGAAGAAGGAACAGGTTTAGAGTAGCCAATTACCAATTGCAGACATTAAGAAAAGGCGGTGAGGTAGCATTGCCCGGCGCAATGGAGAAGGCCTCCATACTTGTAGAGGCCCTGCCCTATATAAAAAAGTTTTACGGTAAGACGGTGGTTATAAAGTACGGCGGTCACGCCATGATCAACGATGACCTGAAAAAAGCGGTGCTCACCGATGTTGTGCTGATGAAATACGTGGGCATGCGCCCTGTAATAGTGCACGGGGGCGGCCCGGAAATAACCGGCATGCTCAAGAGGCTGAACATAGAGTCCAATTTCGTGGGGGGCTTAAGGGTTACCGGCCGGGACACCATGGAAGTAGTGGAAATGGTGCTGGTGGGCAAGATCAACAAAGACATAGTTGCCCGGATAAACGGCTACGGAGGCCGGGCCATAGGGATTTCCGGAAAAGATGATGGGCTTTTAAAGGCTGTAAAGAAGCCGGGCCGGGTGAAAAGGCCTGACGGAACCTCCGAGGCTGTGGACATAGGTTTCGTGGGGGAAATAGACCGGGTCAGCCCCGACATAGTGTCCACTCTTATACGGGAGGGCTATATTCCTGTGGTGGCCCCGGTGGCTGTGGGAGATCAGGGTGAGAGCTACAACGTTAACGCCGACACCGCCGCCAGCGCCCTGGCAGTGGCCTTAAAGGCCGATAAGCTGATTATTCTCACCGATGTGGAGGGCATACTGGAGGACCGTAACGATGCAGCAAGCCTTATTTCCACCGTGACCAGGGAAGAAGTGCCTGTACTGGTGGAGCGCGGGGTGTTAGACGGGGGAATGATTCCCAAGGTGGAGTGCTGCGTAAGGGCGCTGGACGGGGGAGTGCAGACCACCCACATACTGGACGGCAGGGTGAAGCACTCCATACTCCTGGAGGTGTTTACCGACAGGGGGATAGGGACGATGGTGGTTGAGTAGCTCATGGGTATTCGTTTGCGGTCGGGAGTCAGAATCCAGAATCCAGAATCCAGAATGGTTTGAGGTATTCCCTAGATGTCGATTTATACTTGCTCTTTCTTCGAAGCACGGCATGAAAAAATTCTGAATTCTGACTCTGGCTTCTGGCTTCCGACCCCAAAGTAGTACCTGCTAGCTGTGAAAGCTTATTAAGGAAAGCGGGTGAAACGGGATGGATAACAAAGAGATTATTCAAATGGGCGATAAATACCTGATGAAGACTTACGGCAGGCTGCAGATGGCTCTGGTAAGGGGCAGCGGCGCCAGGGTGTGGGACGCCGACGGCCGGGAGTACCTGGACTTTGTAGGCGGCCTGGCTGTGAACTCACTGGGCCACTGCCACCCGGCGGTAGCCCGGGCCATAGCCGGGCAGGCTGAAACACTGATGCACGTCTCAAACCTTTACTATATAGAGCCCCAGGTTAAGCTGGCCCAAATACTGGTGGAGAACTCCTGCGGGGACCGGGTTTTTTTCTGCAACAGCGGGGCCGAGGCCAATGAGGCTGCTATAAAGCTGGCCAGAAAGTACGCCAAGGTAAACGGCAGTCCGGATAAATACGAGATTATAACAGCCCTCAAGTCGTTTCACGGCCGCACCCTGGCCACCATTACGGCCACGGGGCAGGCCAAGTACCAGCAGGGCTTCGAGCCGCTGCCCCCGGGATTTAAGTACGTTCCCTTCAACGACCTGAACGCCCTTAAGGCGGCGGTGGGCCCCAACACCTGCGCGGTGATGCTGGAGCCCGTCCAGGGAGAGGGCGGGGTAAACGCAGCCGATCCCGGCTACCTGCAGGGGGTCAGGAAGCTGTGCAGCGAGAAGGGGCTGCTGCTTATATTTGACGAGGTCCAGTGCGGCCTGGGCAGAACTGGAAAACTACTGGCCCACCAGCACTACGGGGTTGACCCGGACATTTTCACACTGGCCAAGGCCCTGGGGGGAGGGTTCCCCATCGGTGCGGCGGTGGCCCGGGAGGAGGCGGCCGGGGCCTTTGTGCCCGGGGATCATGCCTCAACCTTCGGGGGCAACCCACTGGCCTGTGCGGCCGGGCTTGCCGCCATGGATCAGCTGATTAACCGGGGAGTGGTGGAAAACGCCTCCCGGGTGGGTGAATATTTCAAGGGCAGGCTGCAGGACATGGCCTCCCGCTATCCCTTCGCCAGGGAGGTGCGCGGCCTGGGGCTGATGCTGGGGCTGGAGCTGGCCGTGGACGGCAGGGAAATTGTAGCCCGCTGCCAGGATAATGGCCTTTTGATAAACTGCGTGAACAACAATGTGCTCAGATTCCTGCCCCCTCTGATCATTACTGAAAATGACGTCGACAGCGCTGCCGGCGTTCTTGATAAAGTAATGGGAGAAGTATCTGCTAAATTACCCGGGAGGAATGAAATTGCCTAAAAGAAATGACCTCATGAAAGTCATGGTGATAGGGTCCGGCCCCATAGTGATAGGGCAGGCCGCAGAGTTTGACTACGCCGGAACCCAGGCCTGCAAGGCTCTTTCCGAGGAAGGGGTAGAGGTGGTGCTGGTAAACTCCAACCCGGCCACCATAATGACCGACGTCGGGATTGCCGACCAGGTATATATAGAGCCGCTGAACCCGGAAAGCATTTCCGCCATAATCAAAAGGGAGCGCCCCCAGGGGCTTTTGCCCACTCTGGGCGGGCAGACCGGGCTGCTTTCCGAGGAAGGGGTAGAGGTGGTGCTGGTAAACTCCAACCCGGCCACCATAATGACCGACGCCGGGATTGCCGACCAGGTATATATAGAGCCGCTGAACCCGGAAAGCATCTCCGCCATAATCAAAAGGGAGCGCCCCCAGGGGCTTTTGCCCACTCTGGGCGGGCAGACCGGGCTGAACCTGGCGGTGGAGCTGGCCGAGAAGGGTATACTGGCGGAGTTCGGGGTGGAGCTCTTAGGCACCTCCCTGGACACCATAAAAAGGGCCGAGGACCGGGAGCTGTTCAAGGATACCATGCTGGCCATAGGTGAGCCGGTGCCCGAGAGCGCCATTGCCACCACCCTGGAGGAGGCCCGGGAATTTGCCCAACGGGTGGGCTTTCCGGTTGTTGTCCGCCCGGCCTACACCCTGGGCGGGACCGGCGGGGGAATAGTGGAGAATGATGAGGAGCTCACCGACACCGTCAGCAGGGGGCTAAAAATGAGTATGATCGGCCAGGTGCTGATGGAAAGAAGTGTGGCCGGCTGGAAGGAAATTGAGTACGAGGTGATGAGGGACGGCGCTGATAACTGCATCACCATATGCAATATGGAGAATATAGACCCCATAGGCATACACACCGGTGACAGCATAGTGGTGGCGCCCTCCCAGACCCTGTCCGACCGGGAGTACCAGCTGCTGCGGACGGCATCACTGAAAATAATCAGGGCTCTTAAGGTTGAGGGGGGCTGCAATGTGCAGTTCGCCCTGGACCCCTACAGCTTTAATTATTACGTTATAGAGGTCAACCCCCGGGTCAGCCGGTCCAGCGCCCTGGCCTCCAAGGCCACCGGCTACCCCATCGCCAAGATGGCCGCCAAAATTGCCATAGGGCTTAACCTGGATGAGATAGTAAACCCTGTTACCGGCAAGACCACGGCCTGCTTCGAGCCCACCCTGGACTACGTGGTGGCCAAGATACCCCGCTGGCCCTTTGACAAGTTCAGCAGCGCCGACAGGTCCCTGGGCACCCAGATGAAGGCCACCGGGGAGGTCATGGCCATTGACCGGTCCTTCGAGGGGGCCCTCTTAAAGGCGGTGCGGTCCCTGGAAATAGGGGTGGACAGCCTGAGGCTCAAGGGGTCGGCCAGCTGGAGCGAGATGGAGCTGGAAAACAGGCTCTCCAGGCCCAATGACGAGAGGCTTTTCGCCATTGCCGAGGCTTTTCGGAGGTTTTGGGCCATGCGGGAGGTTTACCAGTTAACCAGCATTGATTATTTCTTTCTGGAGAAGATAAAGAATATAGTGGTCACCGAGGGAGAGCTAAAGGCCTGCGGGGGCCGGCCGGACCCTGCCCTGCTGAAAAGGGCCAAGGAAATAGGCATGTCCGACACCCAGGTGGCCCGGCTTACCAAAAACACCCCCGAAGGCATCAGGGGCTTAAGGAAAAAAATGGGTATAATGCCGGCCTTCAAAGTGGTGGACACCTGCTCGGCCGAGTTCGAGTCGGCCACCCCGTATTATTATTCAACCTACGACTCCGAGGATGAGGTGAGGGTTTCGGGCCGCAGGAAGGTGCTGGTGCTTGGCTCCGGCCCCATAAGGATAGGCCAGGGAATAGAATTTGACTACTGCTCGGTGCACTCGGTATGGGGGCTGAAGGCCGAGGGAGTGGAGTCGATCATTATTAACAACAACCCGGAAACGGTAAGCACCGACTTTGACACCTCCGACAAGCTTTATTTTGAGCCCCTTACCCTGGAGGATGTGCTGAACATAGTAGACAAGGAAAAGCCCGGGGGCGTGGTGGTTCAGTTTGGCGGGCAAACCGCCGTAAACCTGGCCGGGGAGCTGCATGCCTGCGGGGTTAAGATACTGGGCACCCCGGTGGAGAGCATAGACGCCGCCGAGGACAGGGAGAAATTCGGTGACCTGCTGCGCTCGCTGAATGTTCCGCAGACCGAGGGCAGCACCGCCTTCGATGTTATGGGGGCTTTGAATATAGCCCGCCAGCTTGGCTATCCGGTGCTGGTGCGGCCCTCTTACGTGCTGGGCGGCCGGGCCATGGAGATAGTGCACAGCGACCAGGAGCTTTTAAAGTACATGGAAACCGCCGTCCAGGTGTCTCCAAAGCACCCGGTTCTGGTCGACAAGTATGTCCGGGGCAAAGAGGTGGAGGTTGACGCCATAGGTGACGGACGGGAAATATTTATTCCCGGCATAATGGAGCATGTGGAGCGGGCGGGGGTCCATTCCGGTGACAGCATAGCGGTTTACCCTCCCCAGACCCTGACCGGGGAGGAAATGGAAACCATAGTGGACTACACGGTGCGCATTGGAAAGGCCCTGAAGGTGTGCGGGCTTATCAACATACAGTATGTGGTGGGGGAAGGCGGGATATTCGTGCTGGAGGTCAATCCCCGCGCCTCCCGCACCGTGCCGGTCTTAAGCAAGGTAACCGGAGTACCCATGGTCCAGGTGGCCACCAGGGCCATGCTGGGCCGCAGGCTGGAGTCCATGGGGTACCGGGGCGGGCTGGGCCCGGTGTCAAATCTGGTGACGGTAAAGGCCCCGGTGTTCTCTTTCGAAAAACTGGGGCTGGTGGAGACCTCCCTGGGGCCGGAGATGAAGTCCACCGGCGAGGTAATGGGGATAGACCACTCCTTCCCCCTCTCCCTGTACAAGGCCATGATCTCCTCCGGCTTAAGGATAGCCACCGGAGGGGCGCTGCTTATTTCACTGGCCGACCGGGACAAGGAGGAGGCCCTGCCTATAATAAGGCGCTATCGTGACATGGGCTACAGGCTTTACGCCACCGGGGGCACGGCAAAAAACCTGGCCGCCGCAGGCCTTGCCGCTGAGGAGGCCGAAGACCCGGGCGAGCTGATCAGGTCGGGGCTAATAAGCCTGGTCATAAACACCCCTACCAGGGGCAAGGTTCCCGGCAGGCCCGGCTTTGTCATCAGGAGAACAGCATCAGAGTACAGGGTTCCCTGCCTTACCTCACTGGATACCGCCCGGGCGCTGGCGGTGGTGCTGGAAAGCCTGGGCCGGGGAGAAAGCCCCGAGCCCGTAAACATGCGGGAATTTGTCCCCGATATAATAGAAGCGGCTATTTAAAGACGGGAACTGGGAGTCGGGAATTGGGAATTGGTGAATGGGTCTCCTAATTCCTAATTCCCAATTCCTGACCAGAAAGGGTGACTTTCATTGAAACAACTGCCTGATATTCTAAGAGGAAGGGACCTGCTCTCCCTTCATCATTACACCCCCGGGGAAATAGAGCTTATACTGGACACTGCCGACTATCTCCGGGAACTGAAGAAAAAAGACATGCCTCACCCGTACCTCAAGGGCAAGACCCTGGGGATGATTTTTCAGAAGTCCTCCACCCGCACCAGGGTTTCCTTCGAGGTGGGCATATACCAGCTGGGGGGAATGGGTCTTTTTCTGAGCAGCTCGGATATACAGCTGGGGCGCGGGGAAACGGTGGCCGATACCGCCAGGGTCCTCTCCCGCTACCTGGATGGGATAATGATAAGAACCTTCGCCCAGTCCGACGTTGAAGAACTGGCCCGGCATGCCGAAGTGCCGGTGATAAACGGGCTTACCGATCTGCTGCACCCCTGCCAGGTGCTGGCCGACCTGCAGACCATAAGACAATACAAGGGCAGGCTGGCCGGCCTGAAGCTGGCCTTTGTGGGAGACGGCAACAATATGGCCCACTCACTCCTTTTCGGCTGCGCCAAAACAGGGATCAGCATAACCGTGGCCTCGCCGGAAAATTATATGCCCAGGCCTGAAATAGTGACGGCCGCCATTGGTGACGCTGCCGGGACCGGGGCTGAAATAAAGGTTGTCTCCGACCCCGCCGAGGCGGTAAGCGGGGCCGACGTGGTGATAACCGACGTCTGGGCCAGTATGGGCCAGGAGTCGGAGCAGCTTTTGAGGGCTGAGGCTTTTGCCGCGTATCAGGTCAGTGAAGAGCTGGTAAAATACGCCAAAAAGGATTTTATTTTCATGCACTGCCTGCCCGCCCACCGGGGAGAAGAGGTTACGGCGGGAATTATAGACGGTCCCCACTCAGCGGTCTGGGATGAGGCCGAAAACAGGCTGCACGCCCAGAAGGCGGTTATGGCGCTGGTGATGTAAAAATAATAAAGGAGACGAGACCTGATGAAAAAAATTGTGCTGGCTTATTCCGGGGGGCTGGACACCTCCATCATCATTCCCTGGCTGAAGGAAAACTACGGCTATGAGGTTATAGCCATGGCGGCCGACCTGGGGCAGGGGGAGGAACTGGGGCCCCTGGAGGGAAAGGCCATTAAAAGCGGGGCACTAAAGATTTACATTGAAGATGTAAAAAGGGAGTTCGTGGAGGACTACATATATCCCACCCTCAGGGCCGGGGCGCTCTACGAGGGCAAATACCTGCTGGGCACCTCCATGGCCCGCCCCCTTATTGCCAAAAAACTGGTGGAGATTGCCGAAAAGGAGGGGGCCGAGGCAGTGGCCCACGGCGCCACCGGCAAGGGCAACGACCAGGTGCGCTTTGAGCTGACCGTAAAGGCCTTAAACCCCAATCTGAGCATTGTGGCCCCCTGGAGGGAGTGGGACATAAGGTCCCGGGAGGACGCTATTGACTACGCCGGCGCCAGGGACATCCCGGTGCCGGTGACCAAGGAGCGCCCCTACAGCATGGACCGCAACATATGGCACCTCAGCCATGAGGGAGGGGACCTGGAAGACCCGGCCCTGGAGTGCCCCGGCGATGTGCTGCTGCTGACGGTGGCCCCGGAAAAGGCCCCGGACAGGCCCTCCTACGTGGAAATAGAATTTGAGAAGGGCATACCGGTGAGGCTGGACGGCCAGTCCGCCGACCCGGTGGCGCTGGTGGAAAGGCTTAACGCCGTGGGCGGGGCCAACGGCGTGGGCGTGGTGGACATGGTGGAAAACAGGCTGGTGGGCATGAAGTCCAGGGGTGTGTACGAGACCCCCGGCGGAACCATACTGTGGATGGCCCACAGGGAGTTGGAGCGGCTGACCCTGGACAGGATCACCATGCATTACAAGGAGCTGGTGGCCGCCCGGTACGCCGAGCTGGTATATGACGGGGTCTGGTTCTCGCCGCTGCGGGAGGCCCTGGACGCCTTCGTGGACATTACCCAGAAGACGGTGACCGGAAAGGTCCGCATGAAGCTCTACAAGGGCAACTGCACCCCGGCTGGTGTGACCTCGCCGTACTCCCTCTACAACCAGGAGCTGGCCACCTTCAGCCGGGACGAGATCTACAGCCAGAAGGACGCCGAGGGCTTCATCAACCTCTTCGGCCTGCCGCTAAAGGTGAGGGCGCTGATGGAAAAGCAGTCAGGGCTGAAAAAGTAAATAAAGTAAAAAAGAGCCCGCTTTCCACAAGGAAAAGGGGCTCTTTTGTTGCCGTATTAAATATGTTGTTAAAATGAAAGACCCGCCATTATTTGAGGGCGGGTTAGTTTATTACAGAACCAGTATGGTATATATTGCCAGAAAACGTCAGGGTTAAATGTTTCATTGCTTTATTGCACTTATCATACTCATACCATCTACAAGCGCGTCATAATCTGCGGTTATATCCGTAAACCCTGCATTGGCAAGCATTTTCCGATACTCTTTTTCGGTATAGGCCTTTCCATTATCGTAGACATTCAGGGAAGCCAGACCATAAGCCAATGAGGATGGGGGGGCCAGGCAGGAATTTCCCAGAACGCTCCCGAATATGAAAATCCGGCTTCCCGGAGCCATGGACTGACTGACACACTTTAAAGTCATCTGTGCTTGTTCCTTCGAAAGCGTTTGAATGACAGCCCGAAGAATTGCCGCATCATATTTCCCTTCGGGTGAATTTAAACATAGATCGGTTGCTGATACAGTGACTCTGTCGGACATGCCGGCATCCGCTATAAAACGTTTGGCCAATTGCGCCACCTTCGGCAAATCAGCAACAATTGCTTTGATTTGAGGGTATTTTTGGCAAATGGCAATTGATACACCCCCTGTCCCGCCCCCGGCATCAAGAAGCCTTTCAAATTTTGAAAAATCCAGTTTTTCGGCGATCTCCTTTCCGCCCCTGATACTGCTATGGAACTGGCTCTGGAAAAATCTCAATAATTCTTCCTCCGACAAGGTGCGATAATCGATTTTTGCCTGTGGTTTTCCTGTCTTAATACTCTCAGCCGTATTCAGGGTGGCATGCCAGATCATGTTGTAAAACCCGCTTAATCCACCAATGTAATCATGACATCCGCGAACCAGAAATTTATTTGCTTCGGGAGTATTCGAAAAACTTTTGTTTTCCACCTCCAGTAAACCGGCCGCCACCAGTGAATAAAGAAGCGGGGTTAGTTTGTCTTCCAGAACATCCAAAGCGCTGGCAAGGGTTTTCGCTTCCATGGGGCCGTCTTTCAGAGGCGTGAAAACGTCCAGTTGCATTCCTGCCAGCATGGCAAATGACGGGTAGACAGCATAAACATTACGCATAATGGTTGACGGTTTTATAGTTTCATCAGGTGTGTGGGTGTTTTGTTCTGATCCGGTTCTTGTATCCATTTTTTTCTCCTTTTAGTATAGATGTTCTTAAATAGACAATAGACTGATTGTTAAATAAATACTATCATGTATATAGTTGTGAGATCTCACGGAGTATCCGGGGATAATAATCGGTTTTCCCGATTGCAGCGCAGGGGTGGGGCCAAATGGATACAAGGCAATTAAAGGCATTTATTGCGGTAGCCGGTACTGGTAGTTTTACAAAGGCTGCGGAGATGTTGGATTATGCCCAATCGAGCATAACCGGGCAGGTGGGAACCCTGGAAGACGAACTGGGCATCAAGCTTTTTGAGAGACTGGGCCGGCAGGTGCTGCTGACCCGGGAAGGGAAACGTTTTATAGAGTATGCCGAAAAAATACTGAAGCTGTTTTCCGAGGCCAAAGAGGAGGTGTCGGAATCGTTAAGTCCCCGGGGAACATTGATTATAGGGGCGCCGGAAACACTGTCCGCCGTTCGCCTGCCGCCTTTGATCCGGCAGTTCCACAGTCTCTATCCGGACGTTGAAATGGTGGTGAAAAAATGCCGCCCCAAAGAACTAATCGACTTTCTCAAAAGCGGCCAGATTGACGTTGCCTTATGCCTGGGGCGTGAAATGTACTTTCCCGACCTGGTATCGGAAATACTTGCCTTTGAACAGATGGTTTTGGTTTCCGGCGTAGGCCACTCCATCACCGGAAAAATCCCGGTCACACCCCGGGATATACAGGGAATGCTGTTGGTTTTGTGCGAGGAAGGCTGCGACTACCGGATAGCCTTTGAAAAGATTCTGCGCGAGGCCGGGGTTCACCCGGGACAAGTGCTGGAGTTTGGCAGCATTGAAGCCATCAAAAAGTGTGTTATCGGGCAGTTTGGCGTCACCCTGCTGCCACATATGGCCGTGGAGGGGGAATTAAGCCGGGGCGAACTGGTGGACCTTCAATGGCAGGGGCCTGATTTTGATACTAATACCCAGGTTGTTTATCACAAGGATAAATGGATTTCACCCGCCCTATCAGCCTTCTTAAAGTTATCCAGGGAGATGCTGGGTGACAGGGTGGGCTAAAGTTACTCAACCACTGCCCACGCAATGTGCGCATGTTCTAACGCATGATAGTTACTCAGGCTTAGTTAAGCCCTCTGCAACATAATCGATAATTAAGTCCATAATTCTGGGGAACAAATCATCGCCCAGCTTATCTTTATAAAAGCGCAGCATCATAATGGCTTGAGTAACCCCGACAATCACCTCCGGATCTTGTTCTCTCAGCACACCGCGCTGAATTAAAGTCTGTACGAAAAGTATCCCCTTTTTTACGTTATCGGCAGCAGAGTCTTCCAGGAGATGCTTGGGTAACTTGCGGGTTACGCGTTCATGTTCCCCATCCTTAAACCACTGCTGTAAAAGGGGGTTTTCATCGGCCAATTGAAAAGCCAGATGAAAGAAGGAAGACATCAACTCCTTGGGAGGGAGATTTTCTCGCAGGTGTTCCCCTATTAGCCGGTTTCTGATCTCTTCCTGGCTATTCAAAATGACATAAAAAAGCTCTTCTTTTGAGGAGTAAAATTTATAAAAGGAACCCTTGCCAATTCCGCAGGCCTGAACAAGGTCATCGATGCTCGTTTTAGCGAGGCCATATTGAATAAAAAGCTCTTTGCCTTTGGTTAAAAGGCACTGCCGTATTTGTTCCTTTTCACTTTCAGTAAATTTAGACATCCCCAAACCCCTTTGAAATTATTTGGTGAATATTTATTGACATTTAGTCACCAAGTCTTTACAATGATTATATCAGCCGGATTTATAAATGTAAACGTTAGGCTGCTTTAGCGAGCAGCCCTTTAATTAATCATTATGTGACTGGGTATACGTATTTAGTCACATAGTTAATTTGCCGGCGGGATGAAACGGGGAGGTGCACTTATGAGTAAAGATGAAATTGCCCGAAGAAAAAGAGAGTATATGGAAAAATCAAAGTAAGCAAACAAAAGAAAAATAAAAAAATTATAGGAGATAAAAAATGCCCAGTCTGCAAAGTCATTTATTTCGTTTCGTATTGAGGCACAGTCATTTATTGCGTTTTCAACTGAAAAAGAAGGATGTTTGGGACTTCAACACCTCAATACCCCATTTTCGCCGGGAATGTGAAAAAGGCGCCGGCAGGTTCGGCAAGATGCCGGCCGGGATCGAAGTCTCACCTGTTACAATAGCTGGCCTCCCGGCCGAATGGATTTTACCTTCCCAGGGGACGAAAGACAAAGTGCTCCTATATACCATTGGCGGTGGGTATGTGAGCGGCTCCTGCAACGATCACCGGTCAATTGTCGCCAGGATTGTTAAAGGTAGCGGGGTAGGTATGCTCCTGTCTGAACATCGTTTAGCCCCTGAGCATCCTTATCCGGCTGCGCTCGATGATTCGGTGGCAGCTTATCGCTGGTTGTTGGACCAGGGTATTTCACCTTCAAATACAATGATTGTTGGAGAGTCCGCCGGCGGTGGTTTATGTTTAGCCACTCTGCTTGCCCTCCGGGATCAAGGCATTCCCCTTCCTGCAGCTGCGGTGGCTATCTCTCCCTGGACCGATCTTAAGTTAACTGGGGAGTCCCACCGAACTAAAGCTAAGGTATGTTTATCCCCTGAGGGGATGTCTACCGTTTGCAGTAAATATTACGTAGGAGATAAAGACCCTTGCTTGCCGTGGATATCCCCTCTTTATGGGGACCTTCATGGGCTTCCTCCCATACTCATCTATGTCGGTGAATATGAGACCCTTCTCGATGACTCCACACGATTTGCCGCAAAAGCAAAAGCCGCAGGTGTAGATGTCACATTGAAGGTTGGGGAGGGAATGGTTCATTGCTTTCCGCTGCTTCCTCCTTTCATTCCGGAAGCCCGGCAGGCAATGGATCAGATTTGTGCTTTTATAAAAACAAATATCGGCAAGTGACTATGCGTGCATAGTCTGGCTATTAGACTCCTGGATTATGGATTCCGCCGTCAGTAAGACGGCACCGCCCGGAGGGCGGCTTTTTACTTTTAATGTTCTCCAGCCAGAGAATTAAGTTCTCTTGATACAGATACAATATCATTGATAGAGGCTGTGATTTCCTCCACTGAGGCTGATTGCTCTTCTGAAACAGCCGCTATTTGATGAATATGCTCCCCCAGTTCAAGATCGGCTGATTTTATCAGGGACAATATTTCTGTGATTTCCTTAATCGAATTATTGGTGCGGGCTGCCAGTTTACGTATTTCCTCCGCAACCACATTAAACCCTTTGCCTTGTTCCCCGGCTCTTGCAGCTTCAATGGCGGCGTTTAAGCCTAGAAGGTGGGTCTGGGATGATACTTCTTTAATTAAGTTCAAAACCACATCCGTTTCCATAACTTTTCTGCTTATTGAGTCGGCCTGGCCGGACAGGGTGTTGGCGGTAGCCGCAAGTTGCTCCGATAAAGCTGATAGACCTGTGGTTGTCTGACTAATTACCTCTAAAGAATCTTCCAATATTTTGGCATCCTTTATAAGGGTCTCCCGGGCAATGACTGGCTGCCCTACTAAAAGAGTGCCAATAATGCTTTTATTGTCATCCTCTAACGGTATACCAATTCCCAGAAAAGGTACGCCAAATACCTCTTTGCCCACTTTTGTTTCTACCCGTCCTTGTTTTTGCAGTACCTGGTAGGCTAAACTTCCTTCTTTTATTGTGTTACCAATCACAATACCCATATCTAATTCCTGCCCCGGTTGATAATAAAGGTATTTTTCCTTATCAGTAACCCCCATAGCCACTCCCGGGCCAAGTAATGACTTAAAAGTTTTAGCCAAATTAATTGTGCTTTGCCAATCGAAGTTACTCACTTTTCATATCAACCTCCAGTCCCTTAATTGCAGTATCTTCCAATATCTTTTTCTCTTTGCCGATGTATTTCCAAAGCAAATAAAAAAATATAAATCCCGCAACAACAAATTCTAAAAGTTCAAAAAGTATATGTTTCCCATTTAGAACAAAAACGGAATTTGTTGTAAGGGCGGAATTATTGTAATTAACAATCAGGGCAGTAAAAAGGTTATTGGCTATATGAGCGCCCATTGCCACTTCCAGAGAATTACTTATGAGTGTCACTACAGCAAACAGTAATCCAATAAGAAAGTAAAAAGTGATTAGCAAATAAAAACCATATATTAGTTCCGGATTCCAGAGGTGAGGTATAAGGAAAATTATTCCACTCAAAATTGCCAGGATTATTTTATTATTCAATAATAACCCAAATGATTGAATTAAATATCCTCTGAAAAAAAGTTCTTCAGTTACAGCCTGAATTGGCGTAAGTATAATAACAAATGGCAGCAAAATAAAAAATGTACTAAAATCCAGTGTAAAACTAAAATCAATAATAACCCAAATGATTGAATTAAATATCCTCTGAAAAAAAGTTCTTCAGTTGCAGCCTGAATTGGCGTAAGTATAATAACAAATGGCAGCAAAATAAAAAATGTACTAAAATCCAGTGTAAAACTAAAATCACCTGGATACACAAAAAACTCAATAACTGAGGAAACCGATGTTAAACCCAAAAATACTCCAAACCCCCAAAAAAGCCTAGTCCAATTAAATCTTTTATAAGGAGTTATAACAGTTATAAATTCTCTTTTATGCAAAAATACTATTGACAAATATATACCTATTAATAATGGTATGAAGGATAGATTTAAAGATATATAGTTCATCAACAGGGTATTGGGCAAAGTAGCATTTATTATCGAGAATATGGCTCCGCCGATAATAAACCAAAAGAACAATATGATGAGCAAAGAAAGTATTTGCCGTATCCACCCGTGTTTACCTAATCGGGCTAACTGGCTGTATTCAAGCATTACTCATTCCTCCTACCTTTTTCAAATATTCGACAGGAGGTAAGTTTTTCCTGCTTAGTAAAATACCCCCGAGTAAATACATTCTAATAGCAGCCTATGCAAATCGGCCCCCTATGCATCCAGAATTCTCCCGGCGTACTCCCGGGCCTTTTCCAGCACCTCTTTTTCATTCATGGTCAGCAGTATTCTGTTTTCCATCACAATCCGACCGTTGATTATGGTGGTGTCTACGTCGGACCCGCTGGCCGAATAGGCCAGCAGCGACCATAAGTCGTTGTGGGGATAGAGGTG
>JAMCVT010000041.1 GCA_023475565.1 Actinomycetota bacterium | reverse complement strand
CGGATGACGGTATTGTTGGTGAACTGCTGGAGGAACTGCAGCTTGGCCGTTACCGGCTGGCCAATCCCCGGGATTTGAGCAGTGGTGAGAGGCAGCGGGCGGCCCTGGCCTCGGTGCTGGTGACCAGGCCGGACCTGCTGGTGCTGGATGAGCCCACCAGGGGGCTGGACTACAGGCTGAAGGCCGGGCTGGGCAGGTGTCGGGCCGGGCGGGTCGCAGCCGGGGCCGGCGTGGTGCTGGTCACCCATGACGTGGAATTTGCCGCCGAATACGCCACCCGGGTGGTCATGATGTTTGACGGCCGGGTAGTCAGCGACGGGACCAGGCATGAGACAATGGGACAGTCGGTTTTTTACTCCACCCAGATCGGTAAGTTGTGCAGGGGTCTTTGCGACGGGGTATTGACCTTTGGCGAGGCCGTGGAAAGGATCGGCCCGCTGCTGTCCGGCCGGCAGCTGCCGGCTGTGGGCGATGAAAGGGAGGATGGCTTTGGGAAAAGATGTATCCGCTGATAAATCCGGCCTGGGGCAAAAAATTGCTTTACCCGCCCTCCTGATTATAGTTGCGGGGCTTTTGTTGGCCGGCGTGGATCAGGACAATATCGTGGCCAGGCAGGGCTGGGGAATGCTTTCGGCGGAAATAATGCTGGCGGCCTTGGCTTTTTTTTACTGGGGATTTGAGCAGGGCAGGGCCACGTCCCGGGAAATAGCCCTTATCGCCGTACTGAGCGCCGCTGCCGCCGCCGGCCGGGTCCCCTTCGCCGTGCTGCCCAATGTGCAGCCCACCACCTTTATGGTTATTGTGGCCGGTTCCGTATTCGGCCCCAGAGCCGGGTTCATGGTGGGGTCCACGGCGGCCCTGGTTTCCAACCTCTTCCTGGGGCAGGGTCCCTGGACGCCCTGGCAGATGTTGGCCTGGGGTCTGGCCGGGGTTTCCGCCGGTTTAATAAAGTTGGTTTTCCCCGGGATGGGGAGCAGGGGTATGGCGGCCTTCAGTTTTATCTGGGGCTATCTTTTTGGAGGGATAATGAACATATGGCATTGGACGGCCTTTATACAGCCCCTGAACTGGCAGTCCTTTGCGGCCGTCTATGCCGCCAGTTTCTGGTTTGACACCTTTCACGCTCTGGGAAATGCCTTTTTTTACCTCCTCTTTGGCCCCAGTTTTACAAAAATTTTAAGGCGTTTCAGGAGGAAGTTAAAGATTGTGATCATAGACCGATCAACCCTATCATGAGAGTCAAGAAGAAAAATTAGGGGCTTTGGAATTTATAATTAGGAAGATACCAAACCTCAGGTTATAGTATTGTAAGGAGTGAAGGGGTTGGGAAAGATAAAAGTATCTTGTGTTCCTGAAAGTAATTTCGGGCATAGGCAAAATGAGAAAAGCGGATCTCTCAGCGGAGAAAAAATAAAATGTGATCCTGTTCTATAGGGAACCACGCTGGTAAAATTTCTATTTAAAATGTTTCCAGGTGCCTCGCCCGAGGAGAATAGGGAATCAAGTTCAAGGCTGAGCGGTCCCGCCACTGTATCGGGGGAACAGCTTCGCGGTTGTGCCACTCCCCCGGCAAGGGGGAAGGTGTGAAGCCAGGTGATGATTCAGGAACCAGGAGACGTGCCTGGATGCTGCTGACATCTCAAAACTGAGATTTAGTCAGAGATGATGGTAAGGTCTCACAGAGGGCGGGGCTTTGTTTTTTTTCCTGAGGAGGAGTGGGAGGCTCAATGAAAAATATCGATACCGGCCAGATGGGCCGGTATCTTGGTATCGGAGTGGTTGTCTTTACCACACTTCTCCTGGTGGGCGGATAAAACTAATCATGGCGTAGTCTTATTTGAGAACTTAGAGTTTATTTTGCATAGCGGTAAAGAACCTCTTTAAGTTATCCGGGATATCAACCGGCCGGGCAGGAGTTTTTTGATTCGTATCAGAGCTGCCGTATACCTCCCTGAGGATTGCATCGATAATCATAGCTTTAGGCGGGGTGTCATATTCTTTCCCCTGGTATACCCAGACCCGGCAGTCAACTTCGTCTCCGCACAGGTCCCCGCAGGACTGGCACAGGCTTTCCTTGACGTCCATCTGGATATCCCGTCCGTTGACACGGATGGTGGGTGAGCTGACGAATCCCAGTTCACGGGCCTGGTCCTCGGTTTGGACGTGAATTTTTTTTACAATTACCTCCATCCCGGTGGCCTCAAGAATCCGGGCCACCTCTGCAACGGCTTCTTCGAGATTGCTGTCTGTGCCCTGGCAGCGGGTGCATACGCTCAAATCAATGTACATGAATTCGATCAATAATTGCCTTTTTCCGGGTGAAATGTTTGTTGCCGTACTATTGTCATTACAACAGCAGGTTTGGCTGTTTCCCGCAGGAGCGGCGGCTGGGGGGCAACAACTGCTAATATCAGCAGGAACGGCTTCCATTGCAGGGTTTAAACAGCTGCAGCCTGAAACCGATTCTTGTTTTTGCTGTAGAGAATTAGTCTTGTATCCTTTAATTCTTTGTAAAATTTCCTCATTTTGGGGACGAAGACTACACTGCTTGTGGTTGGTGAATATGATATTATCGTTGACGGCAACCTCAAGAATACCTCCGTGCCCTTCCATTAGAGTGGCATCAATACCAAATTCCTTTTTTATTGCGGCCGCCAGACCGGAGGCCATGGTTAAAAAACCTCACTCTACGCAATATGTGATCCGTATTTCTTTTGCGTTGATGTTATTGTCCATTTCATGACCAACCTCCCCTATAATTTGTTCGGCTTTTTGAAGCCTGCATTATATATAGACGAAGCACAGTCAAAAAGGACGCAGCTGAACACCCAGGATGGATCAATCGCAAAAGGGGCATTTATTCATTTTATGATGGTAGTCAATTACGTTTCCAAGCCTGTCAAACTCCAAGTGACAACAATCCAGAAGACTTTTTTTCAGCATTTCCCTGGCCCGCTGGACTCGCGATTTGCTTCCGGATACTGATAAGCCCAGTTTTTGGGCCATTTCCTTCTGGGTCAGCCCCCCGTACTCAGTCAGGATGATGGCCTGCCTGTATTTTTCAGGTAAACTGTTTATTAGGGACCGAATGCAGGGGACGGGGCTACCGGCAGCATTTTCTGTAAGTGCTTGATCCGCATTGCTTTTAAATTGCTGAGTGGTTTCCGGTGTGGTTCTTTGTCTGAGGCGATAATAATCCGTGATAGTGTTCCTGGCAATCTGGTAAACCCAGGCTTCCAGTTTGTCCATGTTTTTAAGGCCCTGAATGTTGCTATGGATTTTAAAAAAAATGTCCTGCAAAATATCTTCCCCGTCATGGTAATCTTTGACGTGTTTCAGAACAAACCGCTTTAAGCGCTCGTAGAACCTTTCCCAAATCTCTTCAGTTCTTTTAGCCAGAGTGCCTGCCTCCTTTCTATGGGTTTGGCCGGCGGCCCGGCAGGGGGTGACAGTACGGTCCGATTTTGATTTTGCCGCTATTCCTCAATATTAAAGCTTTTGGGTAGATCCCGGCACAGTTTCCTGGCACAAAGCTCACAAAGATACAGTGTTATCCTTGACAGGGATATTGCAAAACATTCATTCGGCTTACAATCCGTAGAACAACCGTCACATTTTACCGGTATCTTGTTTTTCTTTATTTCCATTAGAATCGTCCTCGTGAAACGTCATTATAATTCATAAAAAAGCCCCTGCCGCCTTAAAATCAAATAAGAACAACCAGGGGCTACAGCAGAAAAGGGATTTGTTTTCACCTCACGGGTGTTGTTAAATCACCCTTCATTTTAGCCTGTCCAGCTCACTTTTTTTAATTATATAGTGCTGATGAGGGGTAAGGGGAAAGCCGTCTTCCACAATTATTTCCTTGAAAAAGTGGCAATTCCACCCCGGCCCTTCAGTAACTGTCCTGCCGGACAGGTAGCAAGTCAATTTCTTTTCTTTCTTAAATGAAAGTCCGCAGAAGGCACATTGTTTTTCCACGCGTCCCCGCCTCCTATGGTATTTATTATATACCAAGTTGGGAAAAATGGCTGTACCTGGTTAACCTTGTGTGAATGAAGTTATTAAATCTAGGAATTGGCTGAGGTTTCTTTTTCCTTCCCCATCAATAAATAAGCAGCTACCAGCAGTACCAGCAGTCCCAGGCAGTAAGACATGAAAAACTGGCTAAAGCCCACCTTCTGGATGTACTGCCCGCCTATGGCGGTGCCGATGCCGCCGCCGCCCATGAAGCAAAAGGCCACTGCGGACATCACCGCGCCACGGGCCTGGGCGGCAAAGCCGGTGGCAATGGTCAGCAGGGTGGAGTGGGCCAGCATAAAGCCAAGTCCCAGCAGGCATACGCTGAGAATTAAAAGGCCCAGGTTGCTGCCGTTAGAATACAATAACAAATCCGCTAAAAAGGCGGAAGTTAGGCCCATTGTCAATACCCCCCTGCGCCCCAGGCGGGCGGCCAGCTTGCCGCTCAGTCGCCCACCGATAAGGGCGGTAAGACCGAAGCCCGTCATAATCAGGCCTATATACAGAAAATTGTAATGATAGGTTTCCTTGATGTAGGCCCCCAGGTAAGAAAAGGTTCCAATGATAAAAATTCCTTCAACAATAACAATGAGATAGGTCTTCAGACTGTACCATTGCGAGATCAGCCGGATATACGGGGCAATAAATTTGCTCTCCGGGTTTTTCCTGGAGGGAATGGCCCTCCCGGCATAAAACAGGGTTGCCGCAGAAATCACAGCCAGCACCGCATAGGCGGCAAAAACACCCCGCCAGCTTAACAGGTAGGCTATAGTGCCTCCTATGAACATGCTCAGGCCCTGTCCCAAAAAGGATATGCCCATAAAGGTGCCGATGGCGCTTTGCCTTTCCTGCATGGGCACCAGATCTCCGATCAAAGCCAGGCCGATAGGCATTACCGAGGCGGCAAAAATTCCGGTTAAAGCCCGGTAAACAGTCAGGTCCGTAAGCCCGCCGGCGATGGCGCATAGGGCGGTGGCCCCGGCAAAGAAAATCATGGCGGTGTTAATCACCTGGCGTTTGCCGAACCGGTCCGCCAGAGGGCCGAAAACCAGCTGAAAGAGGCCGAAGGGAATCATATAGGCGGTGATCAAAACACCGGCCCGGACTGCAGGCACATTAAAGCTGCCGCTGATGGCCGGCAGGATGGGCGACACCACCCAGTTGTCCGCCATTACGGTAAAGCCGGCCAGACCGAGGATTAACAGAAATTTGCGGTCCATATAGATATAACCTCCACTTAAATGTTAATTATGACAAATATTGGCAAGTCCTCCGGCCGGGGAAAGAGGAACCGGGAATAATAAGGCCCGGCTCCTCTTAAACAGCTATTATTCAGCCAGTAATTCCAGGCCTGCCGCCGAGGCGGAAAAAATGGTGGAGCTCTTGGTAAGCCTGGCGCAAAGCAGGGACTCCACTATTTCCTGCTTGGTGGCCCCGCTTTTTAAGGCCATGGCGATCTGGTTTTTGGTGCAGTGTTCCGAACCAAGGGCTGCCGCCACCGCCACATTAATCAGGGCTTTATACTTGGGGGGAATATTGGGCTGGCTGCCCAGGAACTGCTGGTCCATGGCATGCTCCACAACGGCGTCGGGATTGATCCCGGCCATGATGACCATAGGGCGGGGCGCCGCCCCCATTTTTTCTTCCATTTGCTTCAGAACCTGCTGGGCGGTGGGTAATTGTTGTGTGCACATTTTAAATTCCTCCTTGATTTTTATATGCTTTTAAACCGGTGGGTCAGCTTTTCCAGTTCAGCCAGCATTCCGGCGATTTCCTGAATATTGACGGAAACCTCCTCGGAGCTGGCGGTTTGTTCTTCCGCCACAGCGGTAATGCTTTGCGCCGACTTGAATATATCTTCACCAGCTTCCGAGGCATACCGAATGGCAGCCGTGAATTCCTGCACGGAAGAGATTATTCTTTCGAAAAGCCCTCCCACCTCCAGCACCACATCCGTTCCGGCCTGAATTTCCGAGGCGCCCTGCTCCATAACCTGAACGGCCCTTTGAGACTCCTGCTGAATGGTGTTAACCAGGCCGTATATTTCCTTGGCAGAGCTGGTGGACTGCTCGGCCAGCTTTCTCACCTCTTCGGCGACCACCGCAAAGCCCAGGCCGTTTTCTCCCGCCCGCGCCGCCTCAATGGCGGCATTGAGCGCCAGCAGGTTGGTCTGGCCGGCAATACTGGTGATCAGTTCAACTATTTGGGTTATCTGGGCAGAGGATTGGTTCAGTCCGTGGATTGCCTCCTCGCTGGTAAGCGACGCCTTCCGGATGGCCTCCATCTGCCCGGCCACGCGCTTTATCCCCTCACTTCCTTCCCTGGCATAGGCGGCGGACTGATCTGAGGCTGCCGCCAGCTGACGCATGTGAGTATTTACCTGGTCGATGTTTCCGGTCATCCGGCTGATGGCGGCGGCCGTTTCGGAAGCGCCTGCGGCGATACTTTCCGCATTGCCTGATAACCGGGCTGAGGATTGGGAAATTACCAGTGTTTTTTCCTGCAGACTCGTGGTAATATCCTTCAAATAAAACAGCATCTTATTAAAAATCCCGGCCAGCTTTCCTATTTCGTCTTTCGATCCAACGCTTATTCCTGATCCGGTAAAATCTCCCTCGGCAATGCTGCCGGCCTCAGCGGCCATTTGCCGGACCGGCCTTATTATTTTCCAGGAAAGAAGCAGGGCGATAATTATGCCCGCTATAGCGGCGGCAAGGGTGGAGATTAACATCACATGGCCGGTGCGCTTATTGTTTTCAACAACCCTGTTTATGTCCTTTGTCAATATTGTCTCCTGATCCTGCTTTAATTTTGCGGTCAGATTGTTCAGGTCATTTATTATCCTCATCCCTTCGTTCCGGCCCAGAGCGGTGGCCTCATTTTCGTTGCCGGACTTTACCAGCGGTATAATTTTTTCAGTGCTTAATGAAATGAATTCCCTCTGGAGTTTATCCAGGCTGCCGATGTTTTCCCCGTCTCCCCCAGGCTGTTCCGCTGCCATAACATCCTGTATGGAAGCCAGGTTGTCATCCGAATATTTTTTGTA
>JAMCVT010000040.1 GCA_023475565.1 Actinomycetota bacterium | reverse complement strand
AAGTCTGCACCCCCTTTCGGTATTTACCTGCTCATGGCCATAATGGCCGGCGCCAGAACAATAATAGAAACAGCCACAAAAATCATCACCATCGGAAAGACCAGTTTTGAGGAGGCCTCCTCCCCCTGTTTTCTGGCTATTTCCTTTCTTTTCTGCCAGCATTCCTGGGACAGAAGGCTCAGCACGTGAGCCAGGTCGGAGCTGCCCCGGTTTATATTCTGCAGCACCGTGGAAGCGAACCTTGTAATTTCCGGAATCCCGCACCTCCGGGAAAGATTTTCGTAGGCCCGGCTCACCGGCGACCCGGACTGCAGCTCCGACAGCGTCACCTGCAGTTCGCGGTAGAGGGGCCTTCCGGGGCCGGCATCGGCCACCACCTTCTCCACTGAAGCTGTGTAGGTCAGTCCCGCTCCCAGCAGCAGCGCAAGGGTATTTAAAAAAGTGGGGAGATCAATCAGTATGCTTCTTTTCCTCTGATCTATTTTTTTGTCAAGCTCACGGTCGGTTAAATAAAACACGGGTAGAGGAAGGAAAAGGGCGTATACAAAAAAGACCGCACCCCCCCGGCCCAGCAGGCCCAGAATACCAAGCACAAACACCAGGGCCAGGGACAGGGCATATTTCTGGGCCAGGTGAACCCTGGGGTAGTCATGTTTTTGCCCGTACAGCTGCGCCAGCCTGTCCTTAATGCTGCGGTCATAGGCCGCTCCCAGGCTGACCGGGAATCTGCCGGCCAGGTACAGACCGGGCGGGGCCAGTAAGGTTATCCTGAAGCCGTATTGGGCTATGACGTCTTCCATTCCCTCGGAATTTTTCCTGGACAGCAGGTACAGGCATATGAAAGCGGCCAGAAAGGGAAATACCAGGAAAGGCCTTATCAATTGATCACACCTTTATATCCATTATCCTTTTGGAGAACAGGTAAGATGCCGCCAGTATCCCCAGGGACAGGGCCATTAAAAGATACCCGGCAAGAGAGCTGTACAGCGGATCGGTGTACCCTGATCCCCCAAAATTCACAAGTCCTATAAAAACCAGGGGCATCACGTTAAGCACCTTCTGCTCATACCTCCGGCCCGCCAGTATCAGCTCAATCTCCTGCTCAACCTCTATTTTCCCGCTTATGGCGCCGGAGGTGTTTTTTACTACGCTCACCAGGTTTCCACCGGTCCTCATGCAGATGGCTATTACATCGGCAAAATTAATGATATCCTCTATTTGCGACCTTCTGCCGAAATCGGCCAAAGCTTTTTCCACCGGCTCATTCAATTCAATCCTCCGGCATATGTAGGAAAACTCCGTGATTATATAGGCATTGTCATCAGGATAGATTATCCTCAAGTCATTCAAGGCGGCCCTGAACGCGCTTTCCACCGACCTCCCCGACCCCAGCGCCGAAGAAAGAGCATAAAGGGCGTCCTTGAACTGCAGGCTCAATTCCTTTTTTCTCTTTTTGATCAGCTCCCTGACCATGCAGCCCGGGCCGAACAGCCCGCCCAGGGAGAAAAGGGCGGCTATCCATACGTTCTGAAAAAAGACAAAGGCGATTATAAAAAGCCCTCCCGCCGCCATGGCGGTGTATTTTTCTTTTTCCCGCCGGCTCATTACATACACACTGTAATCCACCAGGCAGCCGCTCTCCGCGGCCGGCTCACTGCCTGACCGGAAACTCATAATTTTATCGAAATATTTTTTAAACACAGCCTTCACCCCGTCACCTCCATCCCGGCCAGCTTCATCTTGAGAGTGCGGGCAAGGCAGTTTACCTTCTCCAGCCTGCCCAGCACCCTTCCACCGGCCTCCCCTTCCTCACGGTATACATAAAGGGGGGTAAGTATTATCTCCCCGCCGGAATAGCCGGCTACCTCGGCTATTTCCATAACCCTGCGGGCGCCGTCCCTTATCCTGGCCAGGTGGATGATTATGTCTATGGCCGATACTATCTGCTTTCTGATTACCTCCACCGGAAAGGGCGCCCCGCTCAATACCATGGTTTCCAGGCGGCTGAGCATGTCCCGGGTGGTGTTGGCGTGGCCTGTGGAAAGGGACCCGTCATGCCCGGTATTCATAGCCTGCAGCATATCCAGGGCCTCCGCCCCCCTTACCTCGCCCACTATTATCCTGTCCGGCCTCATCCTTAAGGACGTTTTTATTAAATCCCTGATGGTTATTTCACCCTTTCCCTCGGTATTGGAATTTCTTGTTTCAAGCCCCACCAGGTTATTTATATTTTTTAGCTGCAGCTCGGCCGAATCTTCTATGGTGATAACCCTCTCACCGGGGGGTATGAAATTTGAAAGGGCGTTTAAAAAGGTTGTCTTCCCCGACCCTGTGCCCCCGCTGATAAAAATATTGTATTTTGACCTCACCAGCCTTCCCAAAAATTCCGCGGCCTCCTCGCTAAGCGTTCCGCCGGCCACCAGGCCGCCAATGGTGAAGGGGTCCTCCGGGAATTTGCGGATAGTCATGGTGGGGCCCTTCAGCGCCACCGGGGGAAGCACCACGCTGACCCTGGACCCGTCCGGCAGCCGGGCGTCCACTATGGGAGAAGACTGGTTAACCGTCCTGTTTACCTTGGCCACTATGGACTGGATAATGTTTAAGAGCTTATCGCTGCTTTCAAATTTTATTTTCAGCCGCTCTATGGCGCCGTTCCTCTCCACAAATATCTCCTCATGGCTGTTTACCATTATTTCTGTCACCGATCCGTCCTCCAGCAGGGGCTGTATAACGTCAAGCCTTCTCATGGAGTTGAAAACAGCCTCGATAAGGCTCCTTTTGCTCTTTAAGCCTATATAGCTGCTCCGGCTTGTCTCAAATACCACCTCGGTTATTGACTCAACTATTTCATCGTCTGACAGGTCCCGGCCCAGGTCGATCCTGCGGGCCACCTCTTCCTTTATATAATTGACCAGTTCCATTTCGTCAGCGGTTATCATTCTTCTTTCCTTTCACCCTTTACAGAGAGCAGCCGCACTCCCAAAACCATCCTGGTAAGGCTTGATATGTGGCCGGCGTAGTAGCTGTTGAACTCCATGAAACCGGTTTTTTCATTCTTCAGCACCACATCCTCCACCAGAGGCAGCCTGAAGTCGGCCGTGCCGCCGCCGTATATTCCCGCCTCCCCCCTGTCCCTGTTTATTATTGTTATAGTTTTGTGGTCTACATTTAGCCCGGCTTTTTTCATCTCCCCGGGCAGGATGCCCATTTTGTAGCCGCAGATCCCCTCCGGGGTGGAAACAAGCACTATCCCGTCACAGTTCTCCAGTACCGCAATATTTTTTTCGCTCAGGGCCGGGTCCATATCAATCACCACCAGGTCATAAACACCCACCCGGCGCATCCCCAGCAGAAGGTTGGCTGCAGACTCCCTGTCAAGCCCCGACAGCTCGGCGGCTGACTCGGGAGGAAGAAAAAAATCAACATTATACTTTATATCCCTTACACTGAAAGAACGTATTTTTGCCGGAAGAAGAGATTCCTCGTTTAAATAAAGGAGTATGTTGGACAGGCATTTCCGCCCCTGGCCGGCAAGCATATACAGGCTTGAGCTGTAGGGCTCCAGATTGAGGTAAAAAACCGAACTGCCCATCAGCGAGGCCTGCACCGCCAGGTTTACCGCCACGGTGGACTTACCCGTTCCCCCACAGGGCGAATAGACCGCTACTATGCGGGTGCTGCTCCCATTGTCATAAATGCTTCCGGCTCCCCCGGCGGACTCAAGATACAGGTCCACCAGCTGTCCCAGCAGGCTGTCACCATTCTGGTACTTACTAACCGCAGGGTACTCACCGGCCCGGCACATTCCGCTTTCGGACAATATGACGGTTATACCCACAGCAGGGCCGCCGGCCCCGCTGTGGGCCAGATCAGGAGCCACCAGCAGCACGTCAACCTTCTCCCCGGACAATAAATACTCTTTCAGAGAATCCTTCCTTGTAAAAGAAACCACCCTGATGTTCTTCCGGTGCTCCTCATTGACAAAACAGCAGAAGCCCTTGAGATAATCTTCATCACTGTCGGCCACAACCAGTTTCAGCCTGTACATTAAAACCACCGCCTGCAGTACAGCAAATACTTTACCATTTTAGCTTATTTATGCTATATTTAACATATTATTACAACATAAATCCGGTAATTCCTGCCTGCAATAATAAATAATTCCATTTTATGAAAATGTTTTACACTATATGCCTATAAAACACCCAGCAACAGACGGCCACCATAGAAGAAGTAAGGGTATTATCCCACACCCCGGGGGTAATGCTATTCTGTAAGTTCAATTAGCAACTCAGCATAAAGAGGTGCGGCAAATGCAGTTGTCACCAGGAGAAAGATCAATTCTTGCCTACTTTCCTTCCGGAGATTCAGCCCAGAGAGCCGCGAAAGCCCTGTCGGATGCAGGATTTGACGAAACCGGAGTGGACCGGGTATCCCGCTATGGAGTAAACACAGACCCGCAGATCAATAACCCTATTAACCGCGCAGTCACCCAAACCGGCCCAACTCTCTATTCAGACGGCACCGGGGAAGAGCTTACCGACTCCGAGCGGATACTGCTGGCGGCGGATCCCTCTGTCAGCGGTTATGGAAACACTGACTACGGAGTGGCCGGGGGAAAAGCATTCTTGCTCACCCTGGTTACCACAGAAGGCAGAATAGAAGAGGCCGAAAAAATAGTCAGAGCATACGGGGGCAGCCTCTAGCCGGCAATACCATACCGCGAAGTTAAGAGGGCGGCCTTAAAAGCCGCCCTCGTTTAATATCCGAAACCTTTGAATTTTGCAGAATTGACAATAACTCAGCAAGACCATGTAACAATAAAAATATATTCAGGCACACGGATCACCATATTTTTCCAGTCTCCTCTGAGATAATATCTTAAGCTTATCAGGGGAGAGATGCTGCCTTGACAACCAGAGCCGATTGTTTATTCTTCAGCCACTTCCAGGAAAAATTTATATTCAGCAGCCTTACCAGGGCCTTTTACAATGAAATTCCCGGCGGCAGGGAGCCAATTTTTTTATGCATCGGGGTTGACCGCTCTGCGGGTGACAGTTTCGGCCCACTTACCGGAACGCTTTTAAGGCAGATGAGGGTGCCCAATGTCATCGGCACCCTTGACAGGCCGGTCCATGCCAAAAATATTGAAGAGGTCTGCTCCTCCCTGGCTGAAGGCTCTTATGTGGTGGCCATAGACGCCTCTCTGGGAAGCGCCAGGGATATAGGTTTTTTGGCCGTAAAAAAAACTCCCCTATATCCGGGAAAGGCCATGGGAAAGGATCTGCCGCCGGTGGGAGACATATCGGTGATACTGAACGTAAATGTGGGAGGCATAGCCAATTACCTTTTCCTGCAAAACGCCAGCCTTCACACTGTCTGGAGCGGGGCGGACTTAGTGGCCAGGTCAATATCCACGGCCCTGTTTATGAGAAAGAAAAAGGCCGCCGGGATGCTTAGCGCCCTGTAATTCAGTCATCCTCCCCCAGCATTTCCCCGGCGCGGATTTCCCCGGCCTTTCCGTCCAGGTATTCCAGGCCGGGGCCGGGGTGGGTATCGCTTTTAGGCACCTTTTTAGACTTCGGCGCAAGGCTGACCCTTGTCTCAAAGCCTGATTCAGCTGTCACATAAATCACCTCACCGGTATTTTCGCCTTCCTGCAGCAATTTATTCGCCTGAGGAAAAATATCGCCCGTCCACCTATTTTTCATAGACGAAACTGCTAATGCCCTTAAGCTAAAAAAGTCAGTCCAGAATATCCAGCTCAAAGTGAAAATGAAGCAATAGAAGTGCGATCAGCAGTTTTACCCCCATCCTTACAACCCTTCGCGTCCCTGCCCCTCCATTTGCCGACAGTGAAGCAAAGTCCCACAGAAACATAAGTCCGCAAAACAGCCCGGCCACAGCGCAGAAAATTGATATTACCGCCTCCACAAAAACACCCCCTGGTAATATATATGGGGTGCCTGCTGTTAAAGATTACATTATTTTATCTGCCCTGTCTTTTCACTCCCCGCCGGCAAGCCTGCTCTTGCGGTGTCCATAGGCAATTCTATCCTGGGCTTCCAGGCGGAACCAGCCTCAAGCCAGGCCAAAATTCTCCGCAAAGAATCCGGCCACACTGTTCCCCACCATTTCCAGCTGCCCCCACCAGAAGTGGTCGGCTCCGTCAATTATCTCGATTCTCTTGGGGCCGGGCATAATTTCCGCCCCCTTAAGAATTGATACGGCTGGAATTACACCGTCTTCAGCCCCGGAGATTATGTACTTGGGCTTCACGCAGCCCTCCAGGGACCCGGCAGCCATTACCGGTGAAACCGCCGCCATGGCCTTAACCAGGCTGCTGCGTTCACCTGCTCCCATGGCCACCATACCCCCAAAAGAGTAACCCGCGATACCGATGCGCTCCGGGTCCACCTCTCCGCGCCCGGAAAGGAAGGACAGCGCCGAAAGGGCGTCTTCAGTCTCTCCCGCCCCTTGAGCAAAGGCCCCCCGGCTTGCGCCCACCCCCCGGAAATTGAAGCGCAGCGCCGCCATGCCCCTGGCAGTAATGGCCCTGCTCAGCGCCACGACCAAACTATTCTCCATATTACCCCCGTACAGCGGGTGCGGGTGACAGATCACCACCCCCGGAAAGGGGCCGGAAGATCCGGGCAGTTCTATGCAGGCCTCAAGGGATCCCTTTTCTTTTATGGTGACTTTACATTCAGGCATTAAACCACCTCCTCCAAGTATATTATACTATCGCCGGCCGGCAGACTAAAGAGCCCGTGTTGCATAAAACAATTAATCCCGGGGAAAATATACAATGAAATTTATCATAAGGAGATGAAACGATGAACCAGCACATTCACTGCATTGTCAACGACTGCCATTACTGGGACCAGGGGAATAAGTGCGCCGCCAACGAAATACTTGTTTCCACCGATGAATTCGGAAACAGCAAGCCAGACCGGATTGACGCCGCCATGGCCAAGCAGCTTACTCCCATGACGGCCGGCAACTGCATGGCCACCTGCTGCAAGACCTATATTGCAAAGGGGTCCGATAAGATAAACGCCGATAATGTGACCAGAATGTCATAGTAAAAAAATGGGGGCTGGCGCCCCCATATCTATCTAAAAAAGGGGCTGCCGCCCCTGGGCTATAGCGCCCCACCCCGCAATTAAGGGGGAGTTCCCCCTTCTTAACCCCC
>JAMCVT010000086.1 GCA_023475565.1 Actinomycetota bacterium | reverse complement strand
GGGACATCCCTCCGATCCATCCAAAACCATATCCAATTAATATTCCTGTTTGGTGTATCCCAGCCACCCCGATCGGGGACATTCCTCCGACCGTCAGAGCCAATCATACAAGGGAGGTGTGTCCCCTTTCCGCTTACAGCCCGAACCGGCTGAATATATCGTCCACTCTGCCCAGATGGTAGCTGTAATCAAACAGCCCGTCCAGTTCCTCCCCGCCTAAGAGAGCCATTACATCAGCGTCTTCCCCGAGGAGTTCCCTGAAGCTTCGGCGGCTTTTCCATGACTCCATGGCATTTCTCTGCACCAGCTCATAGGCCCTTTCCCTGGTGATACCCTTGTTGACCAGGGCCAGCAAAACCCTCTGGGAAAACAGCAGGCCCCCGGTAAGCTCCAGGTTTTTCTGCATATTCTCGGGATAGATGAGCAGGTTTTTCATCATGGCGATAAACTTGTACAGCATGTAGTCCAGCGCGGTGGTGCTGTCGGGTATGATAACCCTCTCCACCGATGAGTGGGATATATCCCTTTCATTCCAGAGAGCCACATTTTCCATGGCCACCAGGGCATTGCCCCTTAACAGCCGCGCCATCCCGGTTATCCTTTCCGCCGTTATGGGGTTGCGCTTGTGGGGCATGGCCGAGGACCCCTTCTGTCCCTTGGCGAAATACTCCTCAACCTCCAGTATTTCGGTTCTCTGCAGGCTGCGTATTTCGGTGGTGAACTTTTCCAGCGAGCTTCCCACTATGGCCATGCTGGTAAGAAATTCGGCATGGCGGTCGCGCTGCACCACCTGGGTGGAGATACTGGCGGGGGCCAGTCCCATTCTTTTACACACGTGGGCCTCCACCGCCGGGTTAATGTTGGCGTAAGTCCCCACCGCCCCGGAAATCTTCCCGACGCTTACCGACTGCAGGGCCCTTTCCATTCTGGCGATGTTTCTTTCAGTCTCAGAGGCCCACAGCAGCATCTTAAGGCCGAAGGTTATGGGCTCGGCGTGCACCCCGTGGGTTCTTCCCATCATTATGGTGTTCCTGTGCCGGGCAGCCCTCTCCAGCAGCACCGGCTGCAGTTCCTTGAGCTTTGCCAGGACCAGCTCCCCGGCCTCTTTCATCTGGGCCGCCAGGGCGGTATCCAGCACGTCGGAAGAAGTAAGGCCCATGTGTATGTATTTGGAGTCCTCCCCGACATACTCGGCCACGCATGTCAAAAAGGCGATCACGTCATGGTTGGTAACCGCCTCTATCTCGTCAACCCTCTCCACGGTAAAATTGGCCTTTTCCTTTATATTCTGCAAGGCGCCGGAAGGCACCAGGCCCAGGCCGGCCATAGCCTCGCAGGCATAAATCTCCACATCCAGCCACTTACGGTATTTGTTTTCCTGGGACCAGATTCTTTTCATTTCCGGTAAGGTATAGCGCTCAATCATCTGCAGGCCTCCAATCTTTTAAATCACTTATACTGAAAGTATTGATCTGTCGGAATCCAGAATTCAGAATTCAGAATCCAGAATTGTTAAGGTATTCCTTTGATGTAATTATTACCTTCATACTGCCTGTTTCCGCAGTAACATATAAACATGTATTCTTGCTTCCTTCGGTAAGCAGAGCACAGCGTTCAACCTATTCTGTATTCTGACTCCTGGCTTCTGTATTCTGACCCCCAAAAATACTTATGAGCCAAGATACTTTTCAGCTCCCAGTGTCCTCAGCCGGGCATCCTTTTCCTCCACCCCGGCAGCCAGGGAGTCCTTGTACTTTTCAATCCTACTCCTTACGGAATGATCACCGGCCCCTATTATCTGGGCAGCCAGTATACCGGCGTTTTTGGCCCCGTTTATGGACACCGTGGCCACCGGTATGCCGGCCGGCATCTGCACAATGGCGTAAAGAGCGTCAACCCCGTCCAGTGCCCCCGACCTTATGGGCACTCCTATAACCGGCAGGGCAGTAAAAGAGGCAATTACCCCGGGCAGGTGCGCCGCCCCCCCGGCTCCGGCGATAATGGCCTTAAGCCCCCTTCCCGCAGCGTCCTTTGCGTAGCCGGCAGTCTTTTCCGGTGCCCTGTGGGCTGATGAGATGACCATTTCCCAGGCAATTCCCAGGTCTTCCAGTATATCTGCCGCATCCTTCATCACCGGCAGGTCGGAGTCGCTTCCCATCACTATTCCAACCAGCGGTTTACCCATGTGTAAATCCCCCCAAGTAATCCTTTTCAGGGTATTATTATCTGCTAAAATCTTTAATACAGCCTTAAAAAATTAAAAAAGCCCGGGCAAACAGGTTTACTCAGCAAAAGAGAAACCTGCCGCCTGGGCTTTTACCCCTGTCGGTGTAACGCCTAATGAAGACACGCCAAATTAGGAATGGGGACACACCTCCCTTAAGAGAGTGGCGTCGCAGCCGGAGGAATGTCCCCGATCGGTATGACAGCGTAATTATAAGCGGCGGGCCTTGTTAGGAGTCTGTGCCGCTCGGACCATGCCGCCCGCTCTTCACCGGCGCGGGCGCGGAACCCTGAGGCACACTTTCTCGAATCAATTGTATCATAACAATAGAGCCAGTTGGTGTCAATATTTTATTGGATAAAATCAGCCCCTGGTTGAAGATTAACAGGGCCGGCAATGTTATAGATCAATCTTTTGCGGGAAAGACTAACTCCAAGGAGGTGAGCAGCTTGACCCAAGAAAAGAATATCGGTCTTATAGCCAGGGATGTTGCCATAGTTGAGGCGGACATGGATTTGCTGAACAAGGAGGCCAACGAGGAAGCCGCCCAGGATTATTTAAGGATAATAATATAGCGCCTGGCAAATTTCCTATCTGCAATATACCGGCGGCACCTTGCGCATTATGCTAAAGTTCAGTGCCTGTTTGTGGAGACACCGTGGCGGGAACCGGTGCGCCTTCGTAATTAAGGGTAAAAAGGTAGTTCCACATAGATGCGTGCCTAAGCTCATCGGTGTATATTTCTGTAACCATGTTTCTGAATGGCAAAAAGTCCATACCGAATAGTATCCTGCGATACTTCATTACCGCCGCCAGTTCCCCGAACAGCGCCCTCACTATTCCAACCAGATAGCTGCCCGGTGGCTGAAACGCAGCATCCTGATCCACAGGAATATCTTGCCCGGTTAGCTGGTAATAGATTTCCCTGAACATAAGATTATGCTTTCTCTCATCATCCCTTATAGACCGGATAATATCCTTCTGGTCCCGGCTGGGCGCTACGCTGAGCAGGTAATCGTAAAACAGCTCGTCTTCCCTTTCACTGCTTACAGACTCCACTATCAGGCTCAGTGCCTCGGGATAGGCATTTTCAGTGTAATACATACTGGTGGGATAGTATTTGTAGGACATTCCCAGTTTTTCGCCGGACAATTACACCACCCCTTTTTTTACCATAATACGGGTAGGAAGGTTTTTTTGTTACGGCTGTATATTACATTTATGAATCCCCCGGGCCCCGGGGATATTAATAACACCTAATGGGGAGGGACAGGTATGCCGAAAAAAAATGAGAAAGCCGAGAAAGAGCTTAAGGGAAACAAAAAAGAGGATTTGGACAGGATACGCGGCATGAGGCGTATTTACAGCCCTGAGAGCGGGCCTTCCAACAAGTGAACCGTCACCTGTCACAAAAAGAGCCCGGATTCCAAGGTGGAATCCGGGCCGCATTTACATATGCTACTCCCACTCAATGGTAGAGGGGGGCTTTGAGGTTATATCATAGACCACCCGGTTTACCCCTTTTACCTCGTTGACTATCCGGCCCGATATCTTTTCCAGCACGTCGTGGGGTATGCGGGCCCAGTCGGCGGTCATGCCGTCATTGCTAAGCACCGCCCTTACGGCAATGGTGTGCCAGTAAGTCCTCTCATCACCCATAACTCCTACACTCTTAAGGCCCGGCAGCACCGCAAAATACTGCCAGATTTCCCTTCCCAGACCGGCCCTCTCTATTTCGCCGGTTACTATGTGGTCAGCCTCCCTTAGTATGGCCAGCTTCTCAGCAGTGATTTCTCCAATAATGCGCACGGCCAGCCCAGGGCCGGGGAAGGGCTGCCTCCAGACCACCTCTTCCGGCATACCCAGTTCCTCTCCCAGTATCCTGACCTCATCCTTAAAAAGCCAGCGCAGGGGTTCCACCAGTGAAAACTGCATTTTTTCAGGGAGCCCTCCCACATTGTGATGGGATTTTATAACCGCGGCGGTTTGGGTGCCGCTTTCCACCACATCGGGATAAAGTGTGCCCTGCACCAGGAAGTCTATTTCCCCCAGTTTGGCTGCCTCTTCCTCAAATACCCTGATAAACTCCTCACCGATAATTTTTCTCTTTCTTTCCGGGTCGGTGACCCCCGCCAGTTTTTCCAGAAACCGCCGGGAGGCGTTCACGTAAACCAACCGGATATTAAAGCCCTCCCGGAATGTTTCCACCACCTTTTCCGCCTCTCCTTTTCTCAGCAGACCGTGGTTTACGAATACGCAGGTCAGCCTCTCGCCCACCGCACGGTGCACCAGTACAGCCGCCACCGACGAGTCCACACCCCCGCTCAGCGCGCACAGCACCTTCTTGTCCCCCACCCGGGACTTTATTTCCGCCACCGAGTGGTCGATAAAGGAACCCATGTTCCATGTGCCGGAACACCCGCAAATATTATATAGAAATCGTTTCAGAATATCCTGGCCCCTGGGGGTGTGCACCACTTCGGGGTGAAACTGGACCGCATATAGTTTCTTGCCGTAATCAGCCATTGCCGCCACCGGTGAAAGCCCGGTCCTGGCTGTCACCGAAAAGCCCGGAGGTGGCGAGTCAACCCTGTCCCCGTGGCTCATCCAGCACTGCTCAACCTTTTCCAGGCAGCACAGCAGGTCGTCCTGCGAGATTACATCCACTGAAGTTCTTCCGTATTCCCGGCGGTCGGCCCTGGCTACCACTCCGCCCAGCTGCTGGGTCATAAGCTGCATGCCGTAGCAAATCCCCAGCACCGGTATGCCCAGCTCGTAGATACCGGGGTCACAGGCCGGCGCCCCATCCTGATATACGCTGGAAGGACCTCCGGAGAAAATTAGCCCCCTGGGGTTTTTTTCTTTTATTTGGCCGAGGGGAGTGGTATAGGGCAGCATTTCGCAAAATACCTTGAGTTCCCGTATTCTTCTGGCTATCAGCTGGCTGTACTGCCCGCCAAAATCCAGTACAATAACCATTTCCTGTCCTATTCCATGCACTTCGACATTCCTCCGTCAACCTTTTGTATATACTTCAGGCTTCAATACACATATTTCCCTTAAATTTCTGTAATTCTCCGCATAATCCAGCCCGTATCCCACCACGAACTTGTCCGGTATGGTAAACCCATTATAGTCCGGGACAACCTTAACCTTTCTCCTGGAAGGCTTGTCCAGCAGGGTGCAGGTTTTAAGGCTGGCCGGTTTCCTGGTGGTAAGGTTCTCCAGCATGTATTTCAAGGTAAGACCGGTGTCCACAATATCCTCAACCACAATAACATTCCTGTTCTCTATACTCTGGTCAAGATCCTTTAATATCTTTACCACCCCGGAGGACTTGCTGACCTTCCCATAGCTGGAGACCGCCATGAAGTCAATGTTTACCGGCACCTCTATATACCTGATCAGATCGGAAAGGAAAATAACCGCCCCTTTAATAATTCCCACCATAAGTACGCTTTTCCCCCGGTAATCCTCTGATATTCCGGCAGCCAGCTCTCTTACCTTACCGGCTATTTCCTCTTCAGAAATGAGTATCTCCTGAACGTCCGGATGCATGTTCATACACCTCCGCATTACGAGTAAAAACCACAGGCTGTCTTTTCCTACCCTATATAACATATAAGAAAAAACGTATTTAGACAAGGTACAACATAAAAAAATAGAATACCGACAGGTACTACTTTCCGGTCGGAATCCAGAATTAATTGAGTCTTAATTCTGGATTCCGACCGAAGGCGCCTTCAGTATAAGCTATTTCTCAGTTTTTTTCAGTCTGAATCTCCAGGTCTTTTTCCAGGGGAGGAGTTATTTCAATTTTTTCATTAAATCCCCAGAACCTCATGTCCACCACCAGACCTTCGGCTCCATCGGGCAGGTAAGCCTGCATGATGCCGCGCATTATATACTTTTGTTTAGGGTCCGCCCAAACTCTGAATTTAAAATCAGTGTATTTCTGGTCCATATATGGATTGGCCACATTGGGACGCAGTTCCAGAATATCTGTTTTTATACCGTCAATCTTTTCAGTTCCGGTTCTCTTTATTATGGGAACGTCCTTGAAGGTAAAAAGCCCCAGCGGATTGAATTCCGTTAAGAAAAGCTCGGACTGGGTTATTGAGTTCCCCTTTAAAGTAAACCACCTTTCCGACCAGGGGTCCTTCATGTAAGTGGTGTCGCCAATCTGGATGAACTCCATGTTTGATTTCTGCATAGCACCCTTGAGGTGCACTTTATTGGGCTTTACTCTGGTTCCCTCCACCTTGGATATGGTGTCCCGGCCTGCCTGTTTTACCTCAACGTTGAACCGGTAGCTGGAGCATCCTATTGTATTGGCCAGGGACCTGTCAAACAGCTCTTTTTCCGATAGCCCGCTGCCTATAATCGAAGCCGCAGCCCACAATAAGATAATAATTATAATGGCAGCTCCTGCAGCCGGCAGTAGAAGCCTTCTGTTTAATACATACCAGCGCGGCCACATCAATTCGGCCCACCCCCTTAAATGCCGTTTACCAGATGTATACTTTAGGGGGATATTAATTATGCCATGGTAACATCTGGCAGTCCTGAGACTATCGACACCTGTCCGGGACTTGCGAAATAACGGCCGGGCGGTTAAAATTTATTAGGTAAGGTCTTTCCTTAATTATGTAGAAATAACACAACCCGGAGGATTTATATGAACATTAAGGATATGCAGGGTGAAGTTGATGCGTGGATAACCCAGTTTGAGGAAGGATACTGGAGCCCTATGAGCATGCTGGCCCGTCTGGCTGAGGAAGTCGGCGAGCTGGCCAGGGAAATAAACCACCAGTTTGGCGAAAAAACAAAGAAGCCTGATGAACCTATGGGAGACCTGGCCCTGGAACTGGCAGACATTCTTTTTATCGTAATCTGCTATGCAAATTCCCTGAACATAGACCTGGAAGACGCTTTTAAAAGGGTAATGGCCAAATACCGGCACCGCGACAGTGACCGGTGGACCCGGAAAGACGGCTTATAGGCATTACCTCCGGTCGGGAGACGGGAGACAGAAGCCAGAATCCAG
>JAMCVT010000020.1 GCA_023475565.1 Actinomycetota bacterium | reverse complement strand
GAAAAATTAGCAAAAAAAAACATATCTTCCTGTTTGTATAACAGTTTATGGCAATAAAATGGCATATGTGATTATTTATGGAATAAAATATTAATTAAGTTAAAACCTGAATCCGTGACATCTTTGATAATTCTATTATACGGGGTTTTACATTGAATTTCATGGTTTTTCAAGTCTCTACAATCACGGATTCAGGTAAAACATAATAAACCATATAATGGTAATTTAGCCTTGACGTCACCAGCGCAGGCGAAACGGTAAGACTTACCACACTTGTAACCTGCATATATATTGACACAATGTGTGCTCTGGTGTTAAACTTTATATGTTTGGTTATTATTAAACGGGCAATTGAAAAGCGGCAGCGGATTAAACTCAAAGGATCCGGCAAAAAGCCGGGGGCCATTTGAGGTTTTTTTGTGTGCTAACAATTGCCCTTGAAAAATTCGCCAGCGGCGATATTCATTGTGGGGTGAGAGGCTTTGCCAGCAAAATATGATGTGATTATTGTGGGAGCCGGGCCGGCAGGGATTTTTACCGCCATCGAACTCATTAAAAAGAGAAAAAACACCAGAATATTAATAGTGGAAAAAGGAAGGGACATAGATAAGAGGGTCTGTCCCTCCAAGGAAAAAAATATCAGCTGCTTTAACTGCAGCCCCTGTTCCATCGTATGCGGCTGGGGGGGCGCCGGGGCATACAGCGACGGAAAGCTTACCCTTTCCACTGAAATAGGGGGCAGCCTGGAAATGTACCAGGGCGAGGCCGCCCTGGCCGGGCTCATTGAGTACGTGGATAAAATTTATCTTGAATTCGGCGCTCCCGAAGTTATTTTTGGGCTGGAGCACAAGGATGAAATACAGGAGTTCAAGCGTAAGGCCACCCATGCCGAGCTGAAGCTTATTCCGGTGCCGATAAGGCACCTGGGGACCGGCCGCTGCATGGAGATACTGAGCCAGATGAAAGAATACCTGGTGGCCGGCGGCGTGGAAGTGCGCACCGGCTGCCGGGTGGAAGGCGTTTTCAGGGATGACGGAGGCGCAGTGGGCGGTATTACCGTGGCCGGGGGTGAAAAAATATACGCCCGGAATGTCATACTGGCCCCCGGAAGGGAAGGGTCCCAGTGGCTTTCCGGATTGGCCCGGGACCTTGATATAAAGACCGAGGTCAACCCGGTGGATATAGGAGTGCGGGTGGAGCTGCCGGCCGAAATAATGGAGCCCCTGACCAAAGTTTTTTATGAGGCCAAATTTATATATCATTCCAAAACCTTTGACGACAAAGTGCGAACCTTTTGCATGAACCCTTATGGAGAGGTGGTTCTGGAGAACAATGACGGGCTGGTGACCGTGAACGGCCACTCCCACGCTTATAAAAAGACGGGGAATACCAACTTTGCGGTGCTGGTGAGCAAAACCTTCACCGAGCCCTTTAAGGAGCCCATAGCTTACGGCAAGTATGTGGCCAGCCTGGCCAATCTGCTGGGGGGCGGCGTAATTGTGCAGCGCCTGGGGGACCTGGTGGGCGGCCAGAGGACCAACATCAGCAGGCTGAACAAATGCCTTACGGTGCCCACACTGACTGAGGCCACACCGGGGGATTTAAGCCTGGTCTTCCCGTACAGGCACCTGGTGGCCATTGTGGAGATGCTCAAGGCGCTTGATGCTATTGCACCCGGGGTATACTCCAGGTACACTCTTCTTTACGGGGTGGAGGTCAAATTCTATTCCTCCAGGCTTTCACTGAGCTCCTGCCTGGAAACCCCGGTAAGAAACCTCTTTGCCAGCGGTGACGGGGCGGGGGTTACCAGGGGGCTGGCCCAGGCCTCGGCGGCCGGGGTAGTTGTGGCCAGGGAGATTATTAGAAGACTGGGGTAAAGAAAAAAAGATGAATTCAGAATCCAGAATCCAGAATTCAGACACCCGGGCCGCCAAAAGCGGCCACCAAGGAGAATGAAAATTCATGTCCTTTTTAAACCACAAGGAATACAGCGAACACAGAGTGATATGAGCCCAACTAAGTAGCCTTATATAACTCATAAGGAATGCCCAAACCATTCTGGATTCTGACTTCTGAATTCTGGATTCCGACCGGAAAGAAATGCCTAGGAGGTATTTGATATGTCTACCATAGCAGTGGTTGGCGCCCAGTGGGGCGATGAGGGAAAGGGCAAGGTTACCGATTTTTTGGCCAGGGACGCCGATATAGTGGTCAGGTACCAGGGAGGAAACAATGCCGGGCACACCGTGGTGGCCGACGGGCAGGAGTTTAAGCTGCACCTGATTCCGTCCGGGATTTTATACCCGGAAAAAATGTGCCTTATAGGAAACGGAGTGGTGCTGGACCCGGAGGTATTCATCAGGGAGATTGACGGGCTGGCCTCCAGGGGAATCAATGTGGACAATCTGAGGATCAGCCCCAGGGCTCATGTGATTATGCCTTACCACCGCAAGCAGGATGCCTGTGACGAGGAGAGCCGCGGGGCCAAAAAAATAGGCACCACCGGCCGGGGCATAGGGCCGGCCTATGCTGATAAAATATCCAGGACGGGGATACGTATGGCCGACCTGGTGGACTCAGAAAGCTTTAAGGACAGCCTGAAAACAGCCCTGGAGGCCAAAAATAACCTTCTAAAAGGGGTATACGGCGCCGAGGGCTCTGATTTTGACGAGGTGTACGGTACTTATTCCAGATTCGGTGAGAGGCTTTCTGGCTTTGTGGCCGATGTTTCCATAATATTGAACGAGGCTATCAGGGAGGGCAGAAATGTTCTTTTTGAGGGGGCTCAGGGAACCCTGCTGGACATAGACCACGGGACCTACCCTTACGTAACGTCATCGTCACCGGCGGCGGCAGGGGCCAGCCTGGGGTCCGGAGTGGGGCCCACCAGGATAAACAAGGTTATTGGTGTGGCCAAGGCTTACATAACCAGGGTTGGGGAAGGCCCCTTCCCTACGGAGCTGAATGATGGCACCGGGGAAAAACTGCGCCAGAGGGGACATGAATTCGGCACCACCACCGGAAGGCCCCGCCGGTGCGGCTGGTATGACACCGTTATTGCGCGGTACGCTGCCAGGATAAACGGGCTGGACTATCTGGCCATAACCAAGCTGGACGTAATGACCGGCCTGGAAAGGATAAAAATATGCACGGCCTACAGCTATAAAGGGGAAACCCTTACTGAATTCCCGCCCACCCTGAAGGTGCTGGCAGGCTGTGAGCCCGTTTACGAGGAAATGCCCGGCTGGACCGGGGACCTCACCCCGGCCCGCAGTTTTGGGGACCTGCCGGTCAATGCGCAAAAGTACCTGAACAGGATAAGCGAGCTTTCCGGTGTTCCCGTCGCCCTTATCGGGGTAGGCCCGGGCCGGGAGCAGACCATGGTTTTAAACAACTTATACTGATATTCTTATGCGGTCGGAATACAGAAGCCAGGAGTCAGAATTCAGAATGGTAAATGCAGTTCTAACAGGCTTTTTGTATGTTGCTAAAATAACACTGGCCTCTATATTTTTTCATGCAACTTCTGGCTTCTGGCTTCTGAATTCTGGATTCCGCCGTCTGCAAGACGGCACCGCCCGGCAGGGCGGATATTTACAGATTTAGGTGGTTGACATCCTGATTAGAAATAGTGTATTATTACTATCGTTGACCCGAAAAATAGTGTATTGATTTAAGAGCCATTAGCTCAGTTGGTAGAGCACCTGACTTTTAATCAGGGTGTCCGGCGTTCGAGTCGCCGATGGCTCACCAATTTAGAGGTCAGAGACCAGAGGTTGGAAGTCGGAACAGATGAAGGAATTGGCTTCGCCAATTCCAACAAAGCTTCCGGCATCTGACCTCCGGCATCCAACCTCCAAGATGGCCCCTTGGTCAAGCGGTCTAAGACACCGCCCTTTCACGGCGGTAACACGGGTTCGAATCCCGTAGGGGTCACCAGTAAGCCCTGTGATTGAAAATCACAGGGAATTTTTTTAATTCCCAGGCATATATACGAAATGGATCCGTGGTAAAATCTTTTCAATTGATTAAACAAAAATTAACGGGAGGGGGTCCTTATCATTCTTCTGCAGGTGGAATCGGCCTTAACGTGTTTTTTGATAGCTATGGCTATTATATTGGCCACTGTTTTTGTATTCACCCGGGTTACCCGGTATAATGACTGGAAGGAGATAGCCGGGGGCAATGTGGCGGCAGCCCTTGCTCTGGGCGGAAAAATATTTGGCGTGGCCAACATAATTCATTTTGCCATAATAACCAACACCAGCCCGGTGCACACCATTCTCTGGGGGGTAATAGGGGCGGCCCTGTTGATTATAGTATACCTTCTGTTTGAGTGGCTGACACCCAGGCTTGATGTAAACAGTGAAATAGCCTCCGGAAACGTGGCGGTGGGGCTCATTTCCATGATTTTTTCAGTGGCGGCCAGCTTTGTCATCGGGGGCAGCATATCGTAATTGAAAAGGAGAGAGAAAACGAGCCCGGCGGCGATCCGCAGATATTTTGACAGTCCCGGTGTTAGGTAATTAACCCTTAGACAGACGGCCTGGCAGGCAGTCTTAAAACGTCCGGGACGGTATTTGTTTTTGCCCGAAAAACACTGTATGATTAGTCCTGACAGTTAATCCCGGCCGGAAAAAAAATTATAGGGGGAGATTTAAATGGGTTTGTTTAAAAAATTAAAGGACCTGATGGAGGCCAATATAAGCGATCTGATCAATAAGGCCGAGGATCCGGAAAAAATGCTCAACCTGTATATAGAAAGGGCCACCGAGGAATTGAAGGAGTTCAATATACAGGTAAACCGCTCGGTTGCCGACGAGCTTCAGCTGAGGCAGAAGATAGAGGGAGCGGAAAAGGAAGCGCAGTCGTGGACCTCCCAGGCCAAGGTGGCTGTTCAGCAGAGCCGGGACGACCTGGCCAGGATTGCCCTGGAGCGCAAGCAGACGGCGGAAAAAAGCCTTGCCGACCTTAAGCTGCAGGCTGAAGAGCAGCGCCGGGTGGTGGAAGAACTCAGATCCAATTACCGTATACTTGAAGAAAAGCTCAACAAGGCCAGGACCGAAAGGGACTCTCTGGTGATGCGGCAGCGAAGAGCCAAGGCTATGAAGCAGGCCGGAGAGGCTGTCAGCCAGATTTCCAGCACCAGCGCCCTGGGGGATCTGGACAGGATGAAAGACAAGGTCGACAGGCTGGAAGCCGAGGCCAAGGCCACCAGTCTTTCACTAACCAACTCGGTGGAAGATGAGTTTGAAAAACTTAAAAAAGATGCCCAAAACCAGGCAGTGGAGGATGAACTGGCCAGGCTTAAGGCCGATCTGGACAAGAAGGAATGATAGTCTTTGAAAAACCTTAAAAAGGGGCTCTCTCTTCTAATTTGTGCAGTATTCATTCTCTCCCTTTTGGCCGGGCCAGCCCTGGCCAAAGGGGGAAAAAGCTTTTCCGGCGGGGGCCGGAGCAGTTTTTCTTCAGGAGCCAAGGGTTTTTCTTCCGGAGGTTCCTTCAGTACTTCCCCCAAAAGCACCTCGGGCATTTCCGGAGGCGGGTCAACTTCCGGCAAAAGCACGGGAAGTGTCCCGGAAAGCACTGCAGGCGGAGGCACCGGTTCCTTCGGCAAAGGATACAGCACGGAAACGGACAGCTTTTCCACACCTAGACAGGGAACCCCTCCGGCCCTTTCCAGTGACTACAGTACAGGGAAACAGGGGTATTCCACCGGGAGCAAGTCCTACAGCACGGGAACCGGATCGTATGCAGGAAGCTGGAACAGAGATTCCTACGCGTCAAGCGGGGCGGATAAATATCCTTCCAAGCCTCCGGTGGGGGTTTTCGGTTCGCCACCCCAGCCTCCTTACTACTACCATAATAATTACTGGAGCATGCCCCTTCTGTCCAGGATGTTTTTCCAGCCCAACTATTACTGGACTCCCTGGGGCTACCACTTCTTTGCCCCCAGGCTGCTCACCTGGATAATAGCCATATTTTTAATCGGTGCGGTGTTTATTTTTATTAAGAATAGAATCCGTGGCTCCACACACTGATGGAGGTGATAATATGGAATTTTTAAACGGGAAAAGGGTTTTCATCCGCCGGGACGGTGAAGAGAGCGGCTTTGACGGGGTGGTCACCCAGGTAAAGGGGAAATGGCTGTTCGTGGCGGTGGCCGACCCGGATCCGGTGGGCTTTGACGGCATATGGGTCAATACCGATCTCCAAAGGGAAATAGCTGTATTAAAATAAAAAAATGACTTATATCTGGTTTAAAAGCCATGCTTAACACAGAGCGTGGCTTCAGCTTTATCCGGCATCCAGACGCCGGAGCGGACTGCACCGGCGTTCACCATGAAGGGCCTGGTGACAGAAGAATATAGCTGTCAGGCCCCTTTGTTTTTTTCCGGGCAATTCCCTATAGTGCACTGTGAACACAGGGGTGTCTCCCCGCATATTGTCTGGCTGAACAGATAAAGTATGGCATATCCCTCCAGGGGATCATAGCCTTCCGCCCGGGACAGGAGGTTAATTGCTTTAAAGACAGCATCTGTGGAATATTTTGGGTCAAGCAGCCGCCATCTGGTAAATACCTTTGCTAATCCCTGGTGATGTGTATGAAAGTTTTTAAAACCGAGGCTGTCAAGTAAAGGCCTGACGTTATTGTTGCCAATATAGCTAAAATTTTTCACCAGGTCTTCCAGTATGTTGTCGGATATAGCCAGCCAACCACTAAGGCTGCCGTATTCTTTAATCAAGCTCAGTCCTGTGGCATAATTGCCCAGTAGTGCCTTGACCTTCTTTGGATTGTCGCAGGCCAGCGGCAGCCTTGCTTTGCTCCAGCCCGGAAAAAGCCGGTTAAGTGTTGGGCTGAACCAAAGCATGGCTTTTTTAATGCCGGGCCATATTTTTTGGGCGCTTTGAATCTGGTAGCCGCTTAGCAGCATGGTCCAGGAAATGTTATGCAAAATTTTTCTGTCGGCCATCTTTTTGTAACAGTGTTTTACCATGTAGAGAATTTCTGCTTTGGCGTTGGGGCTGTTCTCCAAAAGGCATACCTTGGTTTGTGGCAAAAAATTTGCCTTGGGCATGTTTATTCACCAGCCTACTAATAAGAGTACAATTTTCTTCTACATAATATTTAAACAAATGAAAAATTGTTCCACATCCACATCCTTATTTTAAGTAACATTGGCCAGCAATTCTCCATATTGATAGCCGTGCCCCCGGGAAGAGAAGGTATGTGTACCTCAAATCGCTAAAGCAATGCGGCAGTATATTCATTACAGGGGGGTAAAGAAGGGGGGACTCCCCCTTTTTTGATTGTATAGCCGTACTATGTCAATAGCTTTTTTCAATAAAATTGACAATATTAAATTAACCTGTGTCATCTGTAAAATTTTAACATCAGCAACTTGCCGGGCACTTTAATAGATAATTCCATCAAACTCTTCAT
>JAMCVT010000122.1:23554-31361 GCA_023475565.1 Actinomycetota bacterium | reverse complement strand
CGGGGGTTCGAATCCCCTCTCGTCCACCAGCAAAAGCCTCGCCCTATTCGGCGAGGCTTATTTATCTCTTATACTGAAATTCTATGCGGTCGGAATACAGGAGTCAGAATCCAGAATTCAGAAGGTTTAGGCAGCCCTTATAAGTAAATAATCCGGCAGTATTAGTTGACAAATCAGGAATGTCTAACCCTCCTATCTCCTGTCTCCTGACCGGAAGTATTACTTTTAAGCAAAAAAGGAGGTATATGAATGTACTGGAGCAAAAAAGGTCCGGACAATACTGGTGAAACCGTAAGGCTGGCCATTGCCAGGGCTTCCGAGCTTTCAATAAAACATATAGTGGTAGCCTCACGCTCCGGATATACTGCCGAAAAATTTATCGGCTGCGGCTGTGAAATAGTCTGTGTAACCCACCACGTCGGGTATGCGGGGCCCGGGAAAGATGAAATGGAGTCCTCCACCAGAGAAAAGCTTACCCGTGCCGGGGTGAAAATACTGACCACCACCCACCTTCTGGCCGGTGTGGACAGGGCCGTACGCAACAAATTCGGAGGAGTTTACCCGGCCGAAATAATGGCCCAGACCCTCCGTATTTTTGGGCAGGGTCTTAAGGTATGCGTGGAGGCGGCCTCCATGGCCCTGGACGCCGGGCTCATCCCCCACGGGGCGGATGTGGTCAGTGTAGGCGGCACCGGCACCGGGGCCGACACCGCCGCAGTGATACTGCCGGCCCACTCAAACCAATTCTTTGACACCAGGGTCAGGGAAATAGTGTGCAAGCCCAGAAACTTTTAAATATTGTTAAAAGGATAATTTCTTCCCGTCCGCCTGGCATATGCATCAATATTTACACCCCTGCGCAGCAGCCACTCGGCTGTTTTGCCCGTTATAACCAGGGGCACCCCTTTAAGCTCCCTGAGGGTGCGGGCGCCGGTCAGAACCATGTACATGGACAGGCCCCTTTTCAGCCCTTCTATATATTCAACCAGCGCTTCCACCGACCCACGGCTGACAATATCCAGAAAAGGGCCGGCCATAGCCACCATTTTTGCCCCGGCAGCCAGGGCGCAGGTAATATCCAGTGAGGTCCTGAGGCCCCCCGAGGCTACAATGTCCATGTCCAGCCCCAGTTCCAGCCCCTCAAAAAGGCATATGGCTGTGGGTATGCCCCATCCTTCCAACTCATAGTTTTTAAACTTTTTTCTGGCATTTTCTATGGAGATAAAGTTTGTTCCTCCCCGGCCCCCTATGTCCATTATTCTAATACCCGTGCTATAAAGCCTTAACATGGTTTCTCCGGACATGCCGAAACCAACTTCCTTGGCGATGACAGGGCAGTCTGTATTTTCCACCAGCCTTTTCAGGCTGGGCAGGGCCATTCCAAAATCCGGCTCCCCCTCGTCCATGACCAGTTCCTGGGGAACATTAAAATGAACCTGCAGCCCGTCTGCACCAATCATGCCTATGGCGGCAACAGCCTCCTCCACGGTACAGGTGGCACTGAGATTGGCCAGGAGAACGCCGTCCGGGTTTTCTTCCCTGGCCACCCGGTATGTCTCCTCCACAGTTCTGTCTTCCAGGCCGGCCTTCTGCGACCCCACGGCCATGGCTACCCCTGTTTTCCTGGCGGCGATGGCCAGTTCTCTGTTTATCTTCAATGTTTCGGGGTGGCCTCCCGTAATGGCATTTATCATCAGGGGGGCCTCCAGCCTCTTACCCAGAAATAAGGTGGAGGTATCTGTATCGGAAAGCTTTACCCCCGATACAGACTGGTGGATAAGTATTACGTCGCCAAAACCGGTGTCGCAGGCGCTCTTCCCCATTTCCAGCGAGTATTTTAGATGTTCCAGTTTCCTTTTCTGTCTCTTCACCAGTAAACCCTCTCACATAAAATATTGGGGATTCCTATATAGGAAGCCCCTTTAGCATACTTATTATTTTCACATTAACCCTTAATAAATCTCCAGTTGGTCATCCTTGTTGAGCCTGGCCCTGAATGAGTCCATTTCCCTGGTAAGGGTGACTCTCCTTTTGCCCACCTGGATTATTGATCCCTCATAAGCCTTTCTTATCTTTACAGTGCTCCCTGCGGCCACCCTTACCACAGGCGGCGCACCCAGGCTGCTTCCCAGTTCATTTATATCAACATGGCCCTCTGAAAGTATCTCTCCGCCCTTGAATGATCCCCTTATACTTACACTGCCTCCGGCAGTGATGTTGGTGTTTACGCAGCCCTGGCCCGTAACGTTTACGCTTCCGGAGCTCTGAATCATGCAGGAAAGAGCCGACTTTACCAAAATACTGCCGCCGGAGTGCTCACTGTTTTTATTCAGCAGGTCAAGAGCACCCCCTATCTCTTTCAAAACATTGTCAAACATTTCCTTATTGAGTTGCTTCAGCCCTGTAAAACAGCTGAGCATGCCGATTGCATCAACTATCTCCTGGGGTATTTCGGCGGACGGTTTGTTACCTATAAAAGTCTGTATGTTTTTAATAAGGGGCCTTATGTTCTTGAACCTTGAGTCCAGGAGACCGAGAACAACCCTCCCGAAATCCATCACACTGAAATCTATTACATTCATCTTGGAGAGCTGATCCAGGGCCGTGTTGAGGTTTTGCAGCTCGGTATTGATGTCCAAAAACATGAATCCCAGTTTTTTTGCGCCGGGAAAAATTATTCCGGCCCTGAGCTGGCTGCTGATAACATTTCCGTATACTATCAGCTTTCCGCCGCTGACAATCCGGGCCATGGTAACCAGCCCCTGAATCTCCACATTCCCTGAAACATGAACCTCCATAGCCTCACATACATTTCCGGTAATCTTTACATCACCGGTAAACCGCAGGTTTCCTGTTTTTATATCTACATCGCTGTTATGCACGTATACAGGGTCACAGTTGATAACCTTTGTAAGACCGGCATCCTTTATCCAGGGCCTGCCGTCAACCAGGGCAAAGGCCCTGCTGCCCTCTTCGTCGATCCTTACCCCTTTGCCGGCCTTTAAGGTTATTACCCTGGGCTTCGGGGAGGATACAACCTCTCCGGTAACCGCCATTCCCTCTATTCCGTAAACCGGAGGGTATACCTCAACCAACTGCGCTTCGGCCTCAACAGATACTATGGTGCTGGTCTCCCGGAAATCAACGGCATCCTCTACATTGTCCGGGATGCCCTGGGGGCCTTTGCCGAACAGCACCTCCATGTACCCGTCTTTTCCGGGCACTGGGGGATTGCCCTCGGCTATAACAACCGGCTCCCTGGTGGGGTTCATTGAAAAGGTATCTATCTCCTGATCCTTGACTCCGAAGGTGATTCCTTCATTCTTCAGTTCTTTGTATATTTCATCTTTATCTATATAATCACAATTTGAAAGAGCAAATATAGAAGCCGTCAGTTTGTCCCTGCCCATTATTATTTTAAATAAGTATGACTTATTATCAAATTGCATTATATAACAGCACCCTCCCGGATATCAAAAAAAGGATTTACTTTTCCTGTTGAAGAAATTTTTAATGTTTATTCCGTAAAATTTGGAGTAAAGTATTCTATGTCACCGGCTAAATATCCTCCTATTTCACATAAAACAGAATTGCGCAGAAGATTATGTATACAGGAGCAATATTAATGAACTGTTTTAGCAGTATGGTCTTAGTGCAGCAGTTGTTCGCCGACAGGAAGATCCCGGCTGAAAGCGCAGCCAGGCATGCTCTTGAAGAGGCCGGCCTGATTAATTTGCTTGCCCCGGGGAGCAGAGTGGCTATTACGGCAGGGAGCAGAGGAATTAAGAATATCGCCGGGATAATTAAAACCACTGCCGATTATATTCTTTCCTGCGGCTGCAGCCCGTATATACTGGCCTCTATGGGAAGCCACGGGGGCGGCACAGTTTCAGGACAGCTGGCTATACTGGGGGGCCTTGGCATAACAGAGGACCAAATAGGGTGCCCGGTGTTGGCTTCTGACCAGTCCCTTCCCTTAAGAGGGGAAAATGGCCGGGTTTTTTATGTTAACAGCCTGGCCTTCGATTTTGATCATATTATCGTAATAAACAGGATAAAGCCGCACACCTCCTTTCACGGGCCCTTTGAAAGCGGGCTCATGAAAATGTCTGCCGTAGGGCTTGGCGGCCCGGCGGGGGCCTCCCTGATACACTCTCAGGGTGTGCAGAGCCTGCCCGGTATAATTCCCCAGGCGGCCCGGGCCGTCTTAAAGGGGCTGCCCATTGCCCTGGGTGTGGCCATACTTGAGGACTCCTTTGAAAACACCATGCTGATAAAGGCGGTGCCCCCCTCCCTTTTTGAGGAAACCGAAAGAGAACTGCTGGCCGAGGCCCGCAAGCTGCTTCCGGGTATACCCTTTGAAGATATAGATGTGCTGGTGGTGGATGAAATAGGAAAAAATTTCAGCGGCACCGGGATGGACACCAATGTAATTGGCCGGCTGCGCATACAGGGTGTGCCGGAGCCGGCTGTACCGTCTGTCAAAAGAATCGTGGCCCTGGGGCTGGCTGCGGACAGCAGGGGCAACGGCTATGGAATCGGACTGGCGGACTTTACCACCAGAAGGCTGGTGGAAAGCATCGACTGCCGGGCCATGCACCTTAACGCCATGACCAGCACCTTTATTCAGAGGGCAATGCTGCCGATGTCCCTTCCGGACGATCTGACGGCCATAAATGCCGCTGTAAAGAGCCTCGGAAATGTCGGCCCGGAGGAGGTGCGCCTGGTAAGAATAAGGAATACCCTCCAGTTGGACAGGCTGCTTGTATCCCGGTCTTTGGCCGGTGAGGCCCGGCAAAACAAATCCCTTAAAATATTGAAAGACCCTTTCCCCATTTCCTTCGGCCCCGGCAATATAATTGACCCATTTTGAATTTCATAACTTTTGAAAGGATTTGCCATGAACTCGAATGAACAGGAAATGCTTCTCCGCAATACCATTGAAGGGCTCTCACTTTATGGAATTTTCGACAGCGGGCCCGGCCTGACAATAGCCAAAATGATCGGTGACGCCCATAAGTCCCTGTCAAATCCATCCGCCGGAAACCTTTACGCCCGGCTCTTCCGGGAACTGGCCGCCTGGGCCGAGACTTCCGGCATACCCCCGGCGGGCAGCCTTTGGCAGAATTTCCTGCTTGACCAGATAATTCTTGACCAGAATTCTTTTACCCGAATGGCGTCAGCATCAATGCTATCTCCCGGCCGGTCCCTGTCCGGGCTGGTTTATGACGCCGCCGGTAAAGACCTGACGGGGCTGAGAAATATTATTGACCTGGATTTATCTGAATTATTGCCCGGCCGGGAAAAAAATCAATTCCGGGGGCTTCTTAAAGCGCGCCTGGACCCTCCTGCCGAAGAGCCGCCTGATTCAACACCGGGATCAGCAATACTGGATCTGAAAAAAAATCTTCTTGAAAATGACGGCTGGTCTCTGGCCCCGGAAATGCTGAACAGATTTCACTATCAGTACGGATGCGGCATTTTTTGCAGATATCTTGCCTTCAGGTGGGACGGATCTGCTAAAAAGCTGTTGGGCATTCAGCATCCTGACCCTGTCCGCCTTGAGAATCTCATCGGGTACGGGAACGAACGGGCCCAGGTTATACAAAACACCGAGCGGCTGCTGGCCGGCTTTCCCGCCGGCAACCTGCTGCTTTATGGAGACAGGGGCACCGGGAAGTCCTCCACCGTCAAGGCTCTGATCCACCGTTACGGCTTACAGGGGCTTCGTATTATAGAAATACCCGGGCACTGCCTGACGGACTACCTTTGCATACTGCAGCACCTGGAGGATTCCGGCCTTAAATTTATTTTATTTGTGGACGACCTTTCCTATGAGGAAAACGAAACCGACTACAAGACTTTAAAATCAATACTGGACGGCAGCCTGCAGGCACGACCTGACAAAGTGGCCATTTACGCCACCTCAAACCGGCGCCACCTGGTCAGGGAATATTTTGAAGACAGGCGGGATGATGTCCACGGGGGTGATACCCTTCAGGAGAAACTGTCTCTCTCCGAGAGATTCGCGGTGACTGTACTTTTTCTGTCGCCGGACCAGGAGCTCTACCTTAAAATAGTTGAGGGACTGGCCCGGCAGAGAGGCCTGACTGTTCCTCCCGGGGAACTGCGGGCCCGGGCCCTGGAGTGGGAAAGGTGGAACAACGGCCGGTCCGGCAGGACTGCCAGGCAATTTGTCGAATCCCTTGTATCTGGGTCTTAAACCGGGAAGCAACGTCCTTTTATTTTTACAAACTACAAAAAATTTTATAACCTAATAGTGCGCCCTGGAAGGAATCGGCTTTAGTTTCCCGAATAAATTAGTTATATATAAATAACTGGGGAGGGGAACCGAGTGTATAATTATCACAATGGAGAAATTAAGAATCCCGGGCTTGAGCTTATGCTCGTGCTGATCAGGTCAATTTTTTTCCTTCTGGTTGTTTTAGTGGCCGGTGGGGCCGGGGTTGCCGCAGGGCTTCCCGCCTTTGTCGGTGGAATAGCCGGCGGTGTCGCCATTCTCTGTCTCTTCTGCTGCAGGCCCTTTTTTGAAGTTATAGATTATACGTGCCCCCACTGCGGGAATAAAACCAGGTCCATTAAAAATTTCGGCGCCTACCGCTGCTCCAACTGCGGCCAGGAAAGCAGAATAGAAGGATAAATAAGCGGGGCCCAAGCCCCGCTTATTTTTATCTAAATATACAGCAAAAGCCACCAGATGAAACCTTCCCAATCACACTACTCAAACTTGACTTTATCTAAACAAAACTTTGTGATATTTAGCATTATGGCCTAAAGAGAGATAGGGGACATAAACAAATGTATAATACAAAAGAGAATTATACATCTCAAAAAATACTCGACGCTGCATATAAGTGCATATCGACGAAAGGATACGCCAATGTTACATTGCGGGATATCGCTGAAGAAGCTGGTGTGGCTTTAAGTCAATTGAATTATTATTATAAAAATAAAGAAGGATTGTTTATTGAGGTAATTCAAAAAGTAAAGCAAATGTCCATGGACATACTTGAGGAGTTTTTACAACAAAGTGTTACTACAAAAGAAAAGCTGTCAGTTGTAGTGCGGTTTTCTCAGGGATTAATCAAAGAAGAAACTGATATATATAAAGTGGTACTGGATCTTTTTAACATGGGAATGTGGTCACAAACATTTACTAAACCATGTCGGTCTTTTTTTGAAGAGATTACTGCTATAATTGAAAAATATATAGCTAGTGATTATTTTTTGAATGAGAAATTGCAAGGTTATTCTCCTAATGTAATAACAAGGATAGTAATAGGAGCAGTATTTGGCATGGCTATACAATATATATTAGACCCGGAAAACCAAGAGCTTTTGGATAGCTTAGATATCTTAAAAATAATGACTGAATTATAGAAATAGCCTACTACATACCGGTTCTTAATTCTGAAGGTAATCCTCCCCATCCTGCTTGCACGGTGGGGATTATTTACGCTTACTTTCCTTTGAACGTACCCAGTCAATGGCCATATACCAATCTCCGGGTCCTTTCAAAATGCTTGCATCCATCTATATTATTAAATGCTCAACAGCGACAAAAATGCTAAGTTGAGCCTTTTTACCCACATAATTTTCCGATTGGTCCCTGGGAGATCGTTGACTTGCGCCCATGCCGCATCTGGGGGTCGGTGGTGGTGATGACGCGGTCTTTGGCCACCCCTTTCTTTATCTTTACTGTCCCGTCAGCCTGTTGTTCAATATCCTGTACAGCTACTGTGGCCAGTAAATCTCTTAATTCCTGCTCCTGTTTGTTAAGTTTCAG
>JAMCVT010000122.1:0-23544 GCA_023475565.1 Actinomycetota bacterium | reverse complement strand
ACCCACCACTTTTAAAATTTTTCTGATTGCCATGCGTATCAGGGTGTAGGTGTCCTGCACCGCCCCGGCTCCCAACATGTAGGTGGAATCAACTATCTGTTTGGCGAAATTGCCGGGAAGCAGTCCGGGCTATTGCTTCCCCAAGTATTTCTTCAAAGGCTGTGCGCTCTTTTTTATGCAGCAATAACCTTTCAACTGGTACCGGAGACCTAATTTATTTAAAAAGTCAGATTTTTTATTGACAATCAAAAATTATTTGTTATATATTTACAATAGTTCGGTTGTCCGTTTTATATTATATGCTACAAATCCATTTTTAGTGGTTGGTGCTATTTAGAGCGAATAAAACAACGATCCATCATAGAGGTGATCAATACCATAAGAGATAGCCAGCAGCAGATGAATAACTAATAATGGAGGAACCTTGAAGCGCTCACCTCACCACAGCACGATGTCCCGTGCCATTCAAGTGCACTGATCTGAGGCGGCTGAAAAAAGACGCATCAAAGCGAAACATCATGTTTTCGGTTACAGCCGAGAAAAAACCGCTCGCTCTTCGCTAATACCTGGGGACAGGAATTTATCTTTTCATGCTAATATCCCACGTCATTTAAAATGCAGAGAGCTCTGACAGCGCAGGTAAAACAGTAATTGGTTAGATAAGTAAAACTCTTACCTACCGGGAGGATAGGGCAATCTGGAAAGCAACCCGTGCGACCTGAGAAGTCTACCAGGGAGAGAAGGGGTGACCACCATGGTGTGGCTGTATATACGACTGCCTGCGGAGATTGGCGTTATAAACCTTAAGGGTAAAGATATTTTGAAGGTGGTAAACTCAGAGGATTGCCCAAGGAGCAGTCAAAGACCCTGCAATAAAACGGAGCCGTGCTGCCTGGGAAAACGCATTGATTGCAAACAAAATAAATGTCCGAATAATCAAAAATTATAAAGCTGCATATTACGGCGTGTCTGAGCCGGCCGTTCCGGAAAATGAGAGCCACTTCTCCAGTCACATTGAGCCACCGTTTTCGGTTTAAGAGCCACCAGGCGAGCCGGTGGCCCTATAAAAATAATTACTATTCGGTAATACCTTTACACTTTCGCATGGATTCTTCACCATCGCTTTCCATCCAGTATTTATTCCGACATCTCATATGTTCCTTCTTCCTGCCCACCGAATGCAAGCATCACCAAAACCATTAGGAAACTTATTTTACTTGACAAGACAAGGAAACTGCCCTACCAAGCTGGCTACGTTGATATGAAGGCTATTTATCTCAGTCCAGCTCGTCGGTCAGGGGGTAAATCTCATTCCAAGGGGAGACGAAAACCGCACTCTAAGAGCCCGTAGCCAACCGTGCCGTCGCTAAGCCGGTACTCCGCCCAATGTTCGCTCGCAACAAAGCCATCAAGCGGGATGAGATAATGGAAGACGGGCTTGGCAGTGTATTCCCATACCCGATCAAGGCTGTCCCATACACGGCAGTGCATCAATTTTACGGTTATCCCGTCCTCGCAGTACTCGATGTTGTCTTCTATTTTGCCTACCGCCAACCACTCCTTGCCATCATGAAGCATCTTCATGTAGCCTTTCTGGCCTTTGACGGTTATTGCACGGACAGTTGCGATTGTTTGGCCGTTGGTAAACACGGGCCAAGAGCAAACGTAGTGGGCCATCTCCTCCCAATCGCGTACGCCCCAGCCGAGGTCACGAAAACCGATGCAGTCTACTATATCGTATTTCTTTCCCCGCAAAGCGACTGTGCCGTTAACACGAGTTGGTCCTTCCAGATGTGCGGCGGCTATATTTTCCTTTAACCCCGCATTTTGCCCCGTAGTCATTGAGATGGCGTCGGCCATCGGTTGCGAGGCTTCAAATATCAGGTTCACGGAAACGTCATCAGCCGAGTACTCGACCAGCGCCTTTTTCAAAGGCTCAATGCTTGTAAAGCGCAAGCCGGCAACCTCGAGCCCGTTAGGTCTGCCCTTGTTAGTCATCCGGTCCGGCGTGTAGAGCGATGCCGCACAGAAACGGTTGTATGCCAGCTTTCCATTCTTGAACAGAACGAGCCATGTATTCGCTTCTTTGAGATTCTCAAATAAGCCAATTCGCATGCAACCCCCTACGGTACTCTTCGGATCGTAGAAAAAGAAGTAGATACCTTCCGCCCATTTAGGGTGGTCATTGGCCGGATGATGCGATTCTGCTGCGATAGCATAAACTGGGTCCATAATAATCCCCTTTCTCATATTGAAGTCCCATTTCCAACCAAATCTATTTGCCAATCAACTCGAACAGCCTATCCTCAAACCATCCCCATGACGGCCGCGAGGCTTCCTGCAACTCCAGCGGCATGTTACGAATTCCAAGGCGGAAGATCATCGCGATTTTGGCGAGAGCCCAGATGCGGTAAAAATCTAAGTTCTGGGGGCGGTAACCGCTCACCCTGTGATATTCCTCGGCCAACTCGTCAATGGAGGGCACGCCGTCGATCTGTTCTCCTTGCTTAAAGTTTTGATGAGCGACGTCTAAGTAGGCTAGGTCGGTTTCCCTGGGGCACAGGCCGGACATTTCCCAATCGAAAACTGCCACCAGCTCATGCGAGGTCTCCCCGTACATATAATTTCCTTCCTGAGCGTCGCCCTGGCAGAAAACACAGGAGCTCTCCTCGGGTTGATGGGCAACGATCCATTCGTACCATCCGCGTGCCTTAGCGCTTATATCCGGTGGCAACAACATATTGCAAGCTGTTACGTACCAGTTAAGCTCCTTCTGCGCCCACGTATTCCCCTCTGCGCGATGCTTTAGATACCCCAGTCCGGATGCCTGCCAGTCGAGCTCATGAGTTTCGGCCAGGAACCGCAAGCATTTCATGATCATTTCATGCCGTTGGTCTGCCGTCGCCTCGGCGATAACACCTGCATGGAAGATATTCTGCGGTGGAACACGCCCGTTTACGAACTCCATCACGAAGCCTGGATGATCTAAAAACTCGCCCATCGAATCCAGCCACAGCGGTTTAGCCACCTTTTTACCTGCGGCGTACAGAGCTTTCTGTATTTTAAATTGACTTGGGATATTAGCATGATAAGGACCCATGATTCCTGTCCCCAGGTTGTAGCGAAGAGCGAGCGGTTTTTTCTCCGGTCCTTTTCCTGAGTCGGCTGTAACCGAAAACATAATGTTTCCGCTTGATGCGCCTTTTTCAGGCCGCCTCAGATCCGTGCACTCGACTGGCCCGCGGACTCCGGGCTGTGCTGAGATGAGCGCTTCAAGGTTCCGTTTCCATTGTTCGTTATCCGTCTGCTGCTGGCTATCTCTTATGGTATTGATCGCCTCTACGAGGGATCGTTGTTCTTTTTTGCTCATATATTCTCCTTTTAGTCTCCTTTCTTCTCTTTTAACTACAAGGGCTCCCTACCTAAACCCTACCTGTCTATAGTTGGTTAATTTGATTAATTTTGTCTCTTTTTAATTTTGTTAATATTTTGACATATTTGTGCAGTGTTTTGCCGCTTCCAAGGGAGGAGTCCTTTCTCCCAGTTCATACTACGACACCTCACCCTTAAGTTCCGCTAGTGTTTTTTTCAATATCCCACCTCCTTGTTGCTCTCTGTTTGTGAGCTAATGATTAAATAATACGCACACATCGTGAGTATGTCAAGGTGCTCTTATGTATTTTATTCACTTTTTGTGAGCATACTTTCAAAAGCTTACAATCGGTGATATTATTGCCATAGGGGGTTGCATATGGATTTTGCAAAGAGATTAAAAATTCTAAGAGAAGAAAAAAAATTAAGCCAGCGTGAACTGGCTAAGTTAATGAATATGGCCCCTAGCACATTAGCCATGTATGAGGTTGGAAAACGGGAGCCCAATTATGAAATGCTAAACAGGATTGCAGATTTTTTTAGCGTCACTACTGATTATTTGTTGGGCCGTAGTCCACTCCGCCAGTTATCAATTAACGATCTGGACATTGAAAGCATAGAGTTGCGTAAAGGCTATAATGCTGAAGAAATCTCCCCTGACAGGGTTAAAGAGATTGCAAAGGCGATATCAAACCTTCAAAAAGACATCGATGAAATTAAAAAGAACCTATCGAAACGTGTCAACAACTAATAGGCTCAATAGGTCTTTTATTACTGCAAGCCCCCTTGAAGTTGACGTATTTTGGCGTATTATAGATGTGCAATGTTTTCATTAGTTAATTGCATAGACAAAAAATATCTACCATAAGGGGGTAACCCCTTATACTTTTTTATTCGGGGCACCCCCTAACCGGGGTGTCTGTTGCTTTGTGCGTGATTACCCGGCTTTTCCATTCACCGGTCAGTCCTTACTTTGTCCTTTTGGATTTGATTAGGGTGAATACCCTTTATTATTTCAGCGGACCCAATAAAAAAAATGATAAATATCCATTCTCTGAAAAACAATACAATTAAAATATGGAGGTGTTCCGGTGGAAACAAACATAAATGGCCCGGAAGCGCGCCAGGGGCCTGCTTTTAATGAAACAGCCGCCGAAGAAACCGTTAACCTTTTAATAGATGACCGCCCGGTGAGAGCTGCCAGGGGCACCAATCTGCTGGAGGCCGCGCGGTCAGTCGGCATAGAGGTCCCCAGCCTCTGCTACCTGCGGGGAATAAACGAGGCCGGTGTCTGCAGGGTATGTCTGGTGGAAGTGGATGCCGGCGGAAGGCGCAGCCTTCAGGCCTCCTGTGTATACCCGGTCACGGAGGGCTTAAAGGTATACACCAACTCGCCACGGGCCAGGCGGGCCCGCAAGCGGGTGGTGGAATTGATGCTTTCCGACCATGACCGGGACTGCACCAACTGCGTGCGCAATCTTAACTGCGAGCTGCAGAAACTGGCGGATGAAATGGGCATCAGAAAGCTTAGGGTAACCGGAGAAAGCCACCATTACCCGGTATCCCGCAAAAACCCCTTTATAGTCAGGGACTATAATAAATGCATCAAATGCCGCCGCTGCGAGTCCGTTTGCCGGGAGGTCCAGGGGGTAAATGTATACAGCCCCAAGAACCGGGGTTTTGACGCGGTCATCTCCCCCCCCTTTATGAAGGATCTGGGGGAGGTTGACTGCATAAGCTGCGGCCAGTGCCTGATGGCCTGCCCCACCGGTTCTCTATCCGAAAGGGAATATACTGACGAGGTCTGGCGGGCCATAGAGGACAGGGATAAAATGGTTATAGTGCAGACTGCCCCGGCCATTCAGGTGTCACTGGGCGAGCTGTTCGGCATGGGCCCCGGCAGCGCGGTTACCGGAAAACTGGCCGCAGCGCTGCGCAGGCTGGGGTTTGACCTGGTTTTCTCAACGGAATTTGCCGCCGACCTGACCATTGTGGAGGAGGCCCACGAACTGCTGGAGAGGCTTGCCGGGCACGGAAAGCTGCCCCTTATATCCTCCTGCAGCCCGGGCTGGGTTAAATTCTGCGAGCATTTCTATCCCGAATTTATTGAAAACCTGAGCACCTGCAAATCTCCCATGGAAATGTTCGGGGCCCTGGCCAAAACATACCTGGCTGAAAAAATAAAGGCCGACCCAAAAAAAATGGTGGTGGTGGCCGTAATGCCCTGCACCGCCAAAAAGTTCGAGGCCGCCAGAAAGGAGCTGGTCACCAGGGGCACCCGGGATGTCGATTATGTGCTTACCACCAGGGAGCTTTCCAGGATGATCCGCTCGGCCGGGATTAAATTTGCCGACCTCCCTGAAGAGGAGTTTGATCAGCCCCTGGGTCTGTCCACCGGCGCCGGGGCAATATTTGCAGCCACCGGCGGGGTCACCGAATCTGCCGTGCGCACCGCCCTGGCCCTCACCGGCGGCCGGCCGGACTCCCCTGTTGAATTCCGTGATTTAAGGGGCCTGCGGGGAATAAAGGAGGCCACGGTAAACATTAAGGGGCGGGATGTCAGAATAGCGGTGGCCCACGGCACCAGAAACGCCCGCAGGCTTCTGGACAGAATAAAGGCCGGCGAGCACTTTGATTTTATAGAAATAATGGCCTGCCCCGGAGGGTGTATCGGAGGAGGGGGCCAGCCCATTCAGGGAAAAACGGGCAAAAAAGACAGATCTTCCGAGGAGGTCAAAAAATTAAGAACCAGTGCCCTCTACCGTATAGATGCCGGCAAAAAATTCCGCCGGTCCCATGAAAACCCGGCCATCAGGCAGATTTACGATGAGTTCCTGGGCAGTCCCTTAAGCGACCGGGCCAGGGAGATACTGCACACCACCTACACCGCCAGGGGAAGGGTTCTAAATAAAATGCTCCATTAATATTACACCGTTAATATTACACCGTTTCCAAAATCTTTCTTCCCGTAATATAATAGTGCTGCCGGGGAGAGCTTTATATCCGGCGGCGGGGGTAGAATATGCACGATTATACAGATCCGGTAATGCCCGGAGGCATTACCGGCAACGGCAGGATGCTCTGCACCATCAGGGAAAACGGCATGCTCCACAGACTTTTCTGGCCCCATATTGACTGGGGCCAGCATATGGGAATACTGAAGCCCGGGCTGCAGCTTAACGGGGGGCCCGTTCTCTGGCTTGACGGAGAAAGCTTTACGCACCGGCAGTACTATGAGGAAAACAGCAGTCTTCTAAACACCGTGATCAATGCTGCCTCCGGCATTATTGAAATACTGCAGTCTGACTTTGTGCTTCCCGATCAGGATGTGCTGGCCAGGGCTTACAGGCTGACAAACACCGGGCAGTCCCCTTTAAATATTAATCTTATCGCCTACTGCTCCTTCAGCATAGAGGAGTCGGAGCTGTACGACTGCATGTACTACAGCCCCTCCCTGCATGCGCTGATACAGTTCCGCCGCAGTGTTTACCTGGGGCTGAAATGCCTTGAAAGAGCGCCTTACGGGTTCCACTGCGGAAGAAGAAACTGCCCTTCAGACCCCTTTGAAAGCGCCGGCAGGGGTGAATTTTGGAGCTCTCCGGACAATATAAAAGCCAGTGCGGGTTCCCTGGGCTGGAACATAGGGGAGATCAGGCCCGGGGAATCAGCCCCGGCCTCTCTCATTATTGCGGCCGCCCACAGTGAGAAAACCCTGGCGGAGCTTATCAGCCGGTATTCCGGGGACAACCCCGGGGATTTGGCCGGCATCACCAGGCAGTACTGGAAAGGCTGGCTCTCTCCGGCTGAAAAGGACAACCCGGGAACCAAGCTTTACAGCCGGTCTCTGCTGACCTTAAAGCTATTGTCGGACAAGTCCGGAGGAGGGTCGGTGGCAGCCCCCGAGTTTGACTCCCACTACAGGGCCAGCGGGGGTTATGGCTACTGCTGGCCCAGGGACGGGATGTATACTGCCCTGGCCCTGGACGAATCGGGATACCACCAGGAGGCCGAAAAATTCTACCGGTTTGCCGCGAATGTGCAAAAGGCTGACGGAAGCTGGCACCAGAGGTATTTCATCACCGGTGACCCGGCTCCCACCTGGGGCCAGCAGATTGACCAGGCGGGAGCGGTGCTGTGGGGGTACCACCACCATTACCAGGCTACCGGAAAAAGATCTTTTCTTGATCTCATCTGGCCCTCGGTGCTGGCCGGGGCGGGCTTTCTGGTTAAAAGCATCCGGCCCGGCGGCCTGCAGCCACCATCCATGGACCTGTGGGAAGATGAGTTTGCCCAGAGCGCTTACTCCTCAGCCGCCGTTTACGGTGGGCTGATGGGGGCGGCGTCCCTGGCCGCGCACAGGGGGGACCTTAAGTCTGAAAAAATATGGACCGCTGCCGCCGGATTACTGAAAAAGAGCATTCTTTCCTTTTTATGGTCCGATGAGAAAGATTCTTTTATAAAATCAGTCAACCGCCGGGTTGATGAATGGGAGTACCGTAAGGCCCTGGACAGCGGGGAAACGGCAGTGGTACTGGCTGTCCCCGGGTCATCCGGCAGCTACCACGCGGTGACCTATAAAAAGATGGATGTGGCACTGCTGGGCCTATGCTTCCCCTTTGCCGTTCTTCCCCCCGGCGACCTGATGATGCAGGCGACAGCGGACAGCATAGAAAGAATACTGGGCAGCGGCCGTGCCGGGGGCATCCACCGGTACGAGGGGGACACCTACGCCGGAGGAAACCCCTGGGTGCTGGCAGCCCTTTGGATGTCACTGTACCGGTCCCTGCTGGGCCAGCGGGAGAGAGCACTGGAATACATCCACTGGGCGGAAGTAAATGCTTCTCCCACCGATCTCCTTCCCGAGCAGGTTGACCGTGACCGGGGCGGGCCGGCCTGGGTGCTTCCCCTGGGCTGGTCCCACGCCATGTACGTGCTGGCCTCCCGGGCAGTTTCGGGCCGCCTTTCCATGATGAACAAATAGCTGTTTTTTTGTAGACACCCGTCCTTTTTAGGGGTAATCTATATGTACAGGCCTTTTAGTAAAGCAAGAATCCGGCTTTAAGCCGGAATAATTAAGCAAGGAGAGATTATTATGGGCGTTATAGATGTTGACAGTTTCGTAAAAAATAATCAGGACCAGATATGCAATCTGGTCAACGCCGCCCTTAACAGGGCGGGGGACATCATACAGAAGAAGGTTTCCTCGGGAGAGGTGGGGCCTTCCCTTCAGGAAATAATGCCTCTTCTCCTGTACGAGCTTCTGGTGACCCATACTGTAAGCACTTTAACACTGGTGGCCGACATGGTTAACTCTCCCAAAGACAATTAATAAAAAAGGGGTTATCTTCTTGATGACAGACAAAACCTATTACCTCATTGCCCTCCTGGCCCTGGTGGGGTCATTGGCCTTCATACTGGGCTTTATATCCAACAGGAAACAATAGCTACCTGTTTCTGTTTCTTATCTTGTTATTGATTCTTTCCATAAGGTAAACTGTGCTGTAAACATGGTGCAGCTGTATGGCCACACTTTCTAAAGGCTGGTCGGCGAAAATAATGCTTTCCCCCCAAACCAGCTCGACACCGTACTCACTCTCCAGCCTTTTCTTCAGCAGCTGAAGTATGTCAGCCCTTTTTACCTCATCTCCGATTTCCACCCACCTGTCCCGGTCACCGGCAGCCTGCCCGGCAATCCCGGCCACGGCCTCTTTAAGATAGTTGTTAAACTGATCAAAAGTCGGCTTTTCTTTCATCTGCTTGTCCATTGTCCAAAATCCTCCTGCAGTTTCCTGGCGATTGGTATATCTGCCGCCGCCAGGTCGTAATCCATAAGTCTTTGCACCGGGACCCGCTGAATGCTGCTGCACTCCAGCGGAACCGGGCTTCCTCCCACATGTCTGCACAGGTATGCCAGCAGCAGAATATTTCTCTCACCGTATCTGTGCATAACAGCCTTATATATACTGTCCACTTCTAAAGGTTTTCATTGCCCCCCACTTTCTCTTTTCGGGCTTATAGTCCCATTTTCCTGAACAGATGTTCCAAACCCGGCCGACAGTCCGTTTACCCTGGACAGAACCCTCTTCCTATCGTCTCCCCTTAACACAGTGGTAGTCCCGCTGGCTATAAAGGTGGGTATTATTCTGGCGGTATATCCACCCCCGCTGTCGAAAATAATTTGCAAAATGGACCCTTCCCGGGCCTTTTGTGACGAAGAGGTAAATATAAAGTTGCCCAGGCTGTATGCAATCAGCTTATTCTTGTATAACTCCAGGCCCTGAATAACGTGGGGGTGGTGCCCCACCACCACATCAGCCCCGGCATCAATCAGGCTGTGGGCCAGGGCAATTTCTTCCCGGCTGGGATAGTCAGCCGTTTCCTGTCCCCAGTGCATGCAGACAATAATTATATCTCCCTTTTCAGCCGCCGACCGGATACTCTCCATCATAAGCTTTCTGCTGTAGCCGCTGGCTATGCCGGGCCTGTTCTTCCCTGCTATCCAGTCTGTCCGCGGCACTACTTTTGTAAAAGCCAGCACCGCTATCTTAAATCCGTTTCTTTCCAGCAGCACCGGCCGGAAGGCCTCGGCCTCATTAACTCCGGCCCCGGCGTAGCTCAGTCCTTTTTCTTTGATGACCCTCAGAGTGTCCATAAAGGCGTCAGCCCCGTAATCCATTACGTGGTTATTGGCCAGCGTGAATACATCCACTCCGGCGTTTACCGCCCCGTTTATGGAATCAGGCGCCGCCCTGAAGGTATACTTCTTTTCCGGAACAGGGTTTCCTCTTTCACTTACCGAACACTCCAGGTTGGCGATGGCTATATCCGAATGCCTGAGCAGCCTGGCCGTGTCAAGCCAGGGATAGTCCGGGCCGCTTGCGGCAATGGCGCTGCCCACCCCGGAAGCCAGCAGCACATCCCCCACCAGGCTGACGATAATCTGAGGCGCAGCTTCCAGGGATTGTGGAATGGTCTCCCCTATATGATTTTCAAAGGCTTCCGCGCTCTGCTGTACTACATTAATCTTTGCGCCGGCCACCGCCACCCCCGCCAAAAGCCCTCCGGCCACAAAGCAAGTCAAAACGCACACCAGCCTGATGAAAACAAACCTTCTCATATTATTACTCCCCGCACCATAACCAACCGGTACCCTATTAAAATACCAAATAAGCAGATATATCTCAAGTATTACCATAGCAACATTTTCCATGGTTTTTACAAAAAACTGCCCTTTTTTTCAACGGCGGCCAATTAAAAAACTTACCAAAACTTTTCATGATTAATTTATTAGTAACACAATTATCATCCATAGAATATTATGGCATTCAATAGAAAAAAAGGAGGAATATATAATGGGCTATGGTGCAGGAGGCGGCGGAGGATTTGACGGGAGTTTTATTCTCTTTTTAATTCTTATTCTGTTAGTCTTTTCCATGCCATATGGCGGTGGCTATTACGGTGCCGATAAAAAATAATTTACTGCCATAAACGTCGAAACCACCATAAGAGCTCAAGCCGTATAGGTTTGGGCTCTTATAGTTGAACCCTGATGCTATTGCAAGCACTATCAACAGAAAGCGCAACAAGACTATTGCATGGCATGTGGCGCTTTCTCAGGAAGTATTTGGTCTCTTGAAGATAGTAAAAGAATATGCCGCCGGAATAATGGCAGCTGCGGATTATTCCCATCAGGGCCATTACTTCACCGAAGGCCACCCATACCTTTCGGTGAGTTCTATGGCACATCAATCCAATACTTTTTTTAAATCCGGTGCGGCGCCGAATAAGACCCGGGCCTTCATTTTTATTCTAAATTAACCATTCACTGCCCTACATTCAGTATTCCTGCATATGCTGGAAGTATTCGCACATAATCACTGAAAATACCAGGCAGCTTGAAATTGTATGCATTTTTCAGTGGTGCTATAATAGAATTACTAGCAACCTACGCATGTCATTTGAGTTGCTTGTAATATTTTGTTATTAGGGAGGAATTTTATGAATACATCCTGGGCTATACTCGAAAAATGGGAGGTGAAAAAAGACCGGTGGAATGACTGGAGCTGGCAAATCCGTAACAGGATAACCGATGTCCAGACTCTTTCAAATTTTGTTGACCTGACAGACAGGGAAAGGGAAGACATATCTGCCTGTCTGAAAAAATTTCGCATGGCCATAACACCATACTACGCCAGCCTTATAAACGAGTCAGAAAGAGACTGCCCCATAAGGCTTCAGGCCATACCCCAAATTGATGAACTGCAGCCCGCCAGAGGTGATATGCGAGACCCTCTGCACGAGGACATTGATTCACCTGTTCCCGGACTGACTCACCGCTATCCGGACAGGGTGCTTCTTCTGGTCACCGATACCTGCTCCATGTACTGCCGTCACTGCACAAGGAGGCGAATGGCGGGACAGCAGGACAAGTCAATGCCCGGCAGTCAGCTTGACCGGGCTTTATCATACATTAAGAATAACACTTCCATAAGGGATGTAGTTATTTCAGGAGGAGATCCCCTAACTCTGACAGACAGCCAGCTGGAAAGCATACTGAAAAAGCTCAGGCTTATTCGCCATGTGGAAATAATCCGCATAGGCACCCGCACACCCGTGGTAATGCCCCAGCGCATCACCACGGAACTCTGCGCCATGTTGGAAAAATACCACCCAATTTGGATAAATACACATTTCAATCACCCTAAAGAAATTACACCGGAGGCTGCCCAGGCCTGCTCGCGCCTGTCAGGGGCAGGCATTCCCCTGAACAACCAGTCGGTTCTTTTAAGGGGAATCAATGACCGTAACGATGTAATGAAAAGGCTGGTGCAGAAACTTCTTAAAATAAGGGTCCGGCCCTATTACCTGTACCAGTGTGACCTTTCCGAGGGGATAGGTCACTTCCGCACCCCGGTAAGCGCCGGAATAGAGATAATGGAAAATCTTAGGGGACACACCTCAGGCCTGGCCGTTCCCACCTTCGTGGTGGATGCTCCAGGAGGAGGCGGTAAAATCCCGCTAATGCCCAATTATGTGCTCTCTCAGGGGCAAGGAAAGACTGTATTGAGAAATTTTGAGGGCAACATATACATGTACACCGAGCCGGGATCAAAGGAAACCAAAAATCCCACCACAAAGCTGGGCATTGCCGGGCTAATGCAAAGCGGCAGGGCTGCCTTTGACAATTGCCCCAAAATAGCTGCAGCTGCTGACTAAGGAGGAAATATGGCTTTTATCCGCCACCATGATGACAATTTTTCTGTTGAGCTACGGCCGGAAGAAATAAGCCGCCGCCTTTGGGTTACCGGATACAGCATAGGAGATCCGGCCGCCCTGCGCAGATATCTTAAAGAACTGGCCCACCAGCACAATATGGAGAAAATAATTTTTCCGGTAAAATCTTCCGACTTTGAGCTAATTGTCGGAGGCGGCTTTATCAGAGAGGGAAGAATACCGGGCTACTTTAACGGCGAAGACTCTTATTTCCTGGCGGCCTTTACTTCACAGGAACGGTCGGTTTCTTTTACACTGGAAAACGAAAAGAAAATGCTAAACGATATAACGGATAAATCAACTGCATGGAAAAAACAGTTTCCTCCCGGCATCACCATACGCCGGGCCGTAAAGGGTGACACACCACACATGGCTGGTCTCTTCAGATCTGTATTTGACAGCTATCCCACACCGGTATTTGATCCGGAGTACCTGGCCGGTTCTCTGGACAGAGGTGATATATTCATGGTAGCCGTCCGGGACAGCAGGATTGTTGCCGTGGCCGCCGCCGAGATTGACCGGAAGCACCGGCGGGCTGAGTTGTCCGACTGTGCCACCGATCCTGGCTCCCGCGGCAGGGGACTTAACACCTTGCTTCTTTCAGTATTGGAAAAGGAATGCCTGTCGCGCAATATAAGCTGTCTTTTCAGCCTTGCCCGGGCTTCATCCTACAGCATGAACCTTGTTCTTCACCGGCTAGGCTATGTATACGGGGGAACGCTGGTCAACAACTGTCATATAGGCGGTGGTTTTGAAAACATGAACGTTTGGGTAAGGTCAGGAAGGAATCAAAAAGCAGTATGCTAAATTTTTTTAAAGACCCAGGCAACTTATATGTGTTTCGGGAGTTGTACCGTAATCATATAAATATGGAAGGTGATTGATATGATTAAGAAAAAGGCTCTATTATTTATCCTGGGAGTATTTTTAGTGCTGGCCGCTGCTGCTGGCTGCGGATCAACAGCCAAAACAGGGGATCCCGAAAAAAAGACTTTTACTTACGCCATGTCAGGACAATACAAGCCTTTCAATTTCTTTAATGAAAAGAATGAACTTACAGGTTTTGACGTGGAAATAGGGAAAGCTCTGGCAGATAAAATGGGCATGGAGGCAAAACCCATATCCACACCCTGGCAGGGCCTGATCAGCGGGCTGAAGGCGGAAAAATATGACGCTATTCTCGGCAGCATGACTATTACCACTGAGAGACAGAAGGAAGTTGATTTTTCCGATCCGTATTATATCTCAGGTCCCAATGTCTTCGTCCGCGGCGATTCAGCCATTAAGGGCATCCAGGATATTAAAAAGGATACACCGGTGGGTGTGCTTATTTCCAGTGTTTACGATAAAGAGGCCAGAAAGTACACCAACAGTGTAAAAAACTATACCAGTGATGTTACCGCCCTTCAAGACCTGGCCAAAGGCAGGGTTGACGCGGTGATTACCGACCGCTTTGTGGGCAAGATAGCCGCCGGGGAGCAAAAGCTTGACATGAAGCCAGTGGGTGATTTGATTCTTGTTGAAAACATAGGCATAGCCTTCCGAAAGGGAGATCCGCTGAAGGATCAGGTAAACAAGGCCCTGAAGGAGATAAAGGAGGATGGCACCTACCTGGCCATCAGTAAAAAATATTTTGATACCGACATCAGTAAATAAGGAATTTCCCTGGAAGTCAGAATCCCGGGTCTTTATTAGACACAGACACAGACGATCACAGAGCAAATAAAATCTTCGTCTACCCGCCTCTCCTGATGCGCAGCTTATCGCCCAGGGCCTCAAACTGTTCAACCCACCCTCTGGCTTCATTGTCTCCGCCCTCCGCCTTTTTAATTATTTCCGGGTATGTATTCAGCATAAGCCCGTAATAAACATTCTGTATTTTCCAAAGGTCCACCACGAAGGGCAGTGACCGGGCCAGCCCGATGGCGGTGTCCAGCTGCCCCAACACAGACCTGTCACCGGGCCGGCCGGCCAGTTTTTCTCCCAGCCGGTCCAGGGTCTGCTCCAGAACATAGCCCAGCCCGGCCCCGTCCAGCGACACCCTGGAAGCTTCGGCCTCCTCCAGAATACTGTTTATTTGTTCAAGGTCCGGGGACTCACTGGCCAGGGACTGCCGGAGGCTGATGTTGAGGACAAACTCAGCCGTTGTCTGAAAGGCTTTGGGCTGCGGTATGCCCAGGTCCCTTAAATATCCCATCAGTGGGGCGTGCCGTTTGTATATTCTCTTGTAATCCCCTGTAATCTCCTCCAGGGTGGTATTAAGGATTATCTCCAGCACGGCTCTCTGCTTGTCTCTGAACAACTGCCGGAGGGTGTATGTGGAACCCTCAAAATATTTATTCAGCACACCGATTACATCAGAAAAGTCCGCCCGTTTAAAGGCGGCCTTCAATTCAGCAGTCATATCCAGAAATTTCTTTTCATCCCTATATATGCCTATGCCCCCAATGACATTATGAATGCCGAAATTAACCACCCCATACATCTGATTTTGGGATTCACCGGTGACCTGTGAGGCTACCTTTATCTTTCCCACAGAAAGGTTGGCCGCCCCGGACGAACGAATATGATGGTCCTCCCTGTCCACATTATAGCAGTATATATCCGAGTGATCCCCAAAGGACTCAAACAGTGAGCAAATGGCATAATGGGCCCCCACCTTGGTAAGGTTTACCATGGCAGGCCTTACATGCTTTTCATATATTTCAGCCCCGCTGCCATACCCGGCCGCGCTGCTCCCGGCCTCTGAAAGAATCCGTAAAAACTCCCTTTCCGGAGACTGGCCGGTAAGTTCCCGGTAAAGCTGAATTACCCTGCCGGCATACTGTAATATCTGTATTGTTTCAATACCGGAGATATCGTCAAAAAACCACCCGCAGCTGGTAAACATCAGCATCGAGTGACGCTGCATTTCTAAAAGCTTTGATACTATAACCCGGTCCTCCCTTTCCAGCTTCCGCAGCCGGTGCTTTTCCAGCCAGCTCTCAACGCTTTCGGGGGATCTCCGGTTAATAACCCCTATGTAATCATTCCTGGCCTCCCAGGGGTCTTTGAGGTATTTGGCGGCCATTTGCTCAAACTGCAGCGCTGCTGAATCCCTGAGCAGGTTCAGGGCATTCCTCAGAGGCTTTCTCCACTCCTGCCTCCAGCCGGGATGAAGCCCGGAATTACACCCGCAGTTGCTCCGCCAGCGCTCTATCCCATGGGCGCAGCTCCAGGAACTGTTTTCCTTTATTTCCACCTCGTATTCCGGAGGGTTTTTTTCAAGGTACTCGGGGTAGTTGGTTATAACTGCCAGCCTGTTGGTTTCGATATACTGAATAGCGTAGGCCAGTGCCATATCCCCGTGCCTGTGGTGGTGGCCGAAGGTTTCCCCGTCTATGGCTATATTGGCCAGCAGAGGACCCTCCCGGCCCCCGCCGAAGGCCCCCAACAGCCGCTGGGCAAAACGCTCCCCGTTGGAAAGAAGTTTTTCGAAGGCAACTGCCGCCGATACCCCTCCGTCGTATAAAAATACATTTATCATACCTCCGGATTTACCGGTTCGGACTGAGTACGGCCGGGTGGTGTCTATTCCGCCGGACCCCGTGTCCCGCCAGAAGTCTTCACCTTTTTTGCGAAACCTGAGAGCCTGGTATGGCGCCAGAACAGTAAATTTCAATCCCTGCCGGGCCATTATATCAAGGGTCTCAAGATCTACAGCGGTCTCCGGAAGCCACATTCCCTCCGGTTTTCTGCCGAAGCGGTATTCAAAATCCCTAATTCCCCAGATAATCTGGGTCTCCTTGTCCCGGCTGCCGGCCAGGGGCATGATCATATGATTATAGGCCTGAGCCATGGCTGACCCGTGGCCTGAAAAGTTGCGGCTGCTTTTCCTGTCTGACTCTATTACCGCCCTGTATACCTCAGGCCTGTTGGCCTCCATCCAGGAAAGCAGTGTGGGGCCGAAATTAAAATTTATTTTTGAGTAATTGTCCACAATTTTTTTAATCCAGCCGTCTTCACCCAGTATCCTGGAAGATGCATTGGGCTCATAGCACTCGTCGGTAATCTTCTCATTCCAGTCATGGTAAGGATAGGCTGCATCCTGGAGCTCAATGTCCTCCAGCCAGGGATTTTCCCTGGGAGGCTGGTAGAAATGGCCGTGTATGCATATATGCTTATTCAATCTATCCCTCCTATCTCCATGTTTACACCGAAGGGCTTTAGGCGCCTATTAATTTTTTTGTCTTATACGCCCGGCGCACTTTACCTTTCTCCTGGACTTCCTGATCAAATCAATTTTTTTCAAAATGCTGCCGGCCTCCCTGAGGCCTGAAAGCTCACCCATACTATATCCGGCCTTTCTTCTCCAGTTGGGGTACTGATCTCTTGTCCCCGGAACATTCTGGGGCTCTCTCGCAAGCCAAAGATCTTCCAGATTCACCAGCACCGCTTTCGAGGCACTGGCCGCCAGATGGGCCAGGCAGCCCCGCAGAGCCTTCATGGCATCTCCCGTAGGTGAGCTCAGCCAGCCCTTTTTATGGAGAAATGAGGTCAGTTTAAAATCCCCGCCGTTTTCCCTCATTTCCTCCCAGAAGGAGGCAAAGGGGCGCATGTCATGAGTATTAAGGCAGGACAGCGCATTGGCCGGGACGTCCCGCAGGGCTTTATCGCTCTCTCCGGTATACTCAAAGGGCAAAACATACATGCCCGGCACCCCGTGGCGGGACATGGCCTTTCTCACGTATCCCGGCACCACTCCCAGATCCTCACCCACTATGGCCGATCTGTGGCGGTGCGACTCAATCGACAGTATGGCATAAAACTCTTCGGCCCTGTACCGTACATATACCCCACCGCTGGCCGGCATTCCCCGGGGCACCCAAAAAAGCCGGTGCAGGCCCATTACATGGTCCAGCCTCAATATGCCCGCATACTGAAGGTGGTTGCGAATACAATTTATATAATACCTGTAACTTTGTTCCCTGATGCGTTCCGGGTGCAAAGGAGGAAGTTCCCAGTCCTGCCCGCCCGCGCATAGAGGATCGGGGGGAGCGCCGGTGCTGGCTCCGGGTACGAATATTTCCCGCTCACGCCACGTGTCGTACCCTTCTATATGGACACCCAGCGGCAGATCTAAATAAAGGCCCTGCCCCCTGCCCCTGGCCTTGCGGGCCAATTCCCCCAGCTGCTCTGCGGCTGCCCACTGCACATAAAGGTGGTACCTCTCCACTGCAGGATCAAGGTCCCTGCCTTTTATCGTCCCTTCCCTCATTGCCTCCGGCCATGCATTCCAGCCGGACTTGCTTTTTTCCACGGCAGCCCGGAACCGGGCATAGCATTTTACCTCCGGATTTTCATCGGCCCACCGGCCCAGCAATTGCCTCCGGCGTCCTTTTTCAGTAAAAATTTTTCCGGCGCACAGCTCCAGCACCCTGCGCTTTACGGCCATGGCCTGCCGGTAATCAACCAGACTGCTTTCCCTTAAGGCGGCCAGCTCTTCCTGAAATAAAGCAGAATTAAACAGACTAATGGCCTCCGGGCTTTCTTTAAATTCATCCAGCCCGGTCACGTCCAGATAAAACTCATTCCAGAAAAGCCGGCTCACAGGGGAATAGGGACTGGGTTCCAGGGGATCATCCAGGTAGGCGGCCAGAAGGGGCAAAGTGCCTGCTATATCCCCGCCTTTTTGGCTGATCCACTGAAGCAGCTCGTCAAGATCGGAGAAGTCGCCGGCTCCCCAGCTCCTGTCGGAGCTAAGCGCATAGAGAGGAATAAATACCCCCCAGATCTTCCCCCCTGCCCCGGCCATATCACCATAGAGCCTGCGGGGAGCTGAAATAATAAGCATACTGCTTATTATTCCACCAATGTTTACAGCCAGCCTGTGATATCCCGGCGGCAGGGGGGGCAGCTCCATGCGCCTAACGCCAAAATGGTTTCCCTCAACGTTGAATTCCTTAACACAGGGCAGTGAGGACAGTGCCCTGTCCCACCGGAAAATACCCTCCCCTTCGATTTCAAGGCTGCATTCCAGCCTGACCTCCGGAAGCTTCAAGGGGATCCGCAGTTTTATTACCGCCGGCCTGCCGCCCCAGGCCACCGCCACAGGATCACACAGTCGGCGCCAGTGCTTTTCAATGCCTTCCCGCAGAGCATCACCGGCGTCTTCCGGCCCTTCCACGGGAACACCCAGTGCCCGGAGAACAGATACCAGCGAATGCACACCGGCTTTCCTTTCCTGCCCTGCCGTATCGATATATGAACTCTCTACCCCATGAAGCGCCGCCAGATTCAGCAGCGCCCGGTTCTCATTGGCTTCCGACATAAAACCGCTCCCCGTCCTTTTTATGCTGCTTTTACGGGAAAGCAGGCTGTTTTCCCGGGCCGGACTAGATTTTATTATCTCCCGCCGCAGCAATATTATCTCCTTCTCTAAAGGAACACTCCTGACAAAATACAGCAGGCAGGAGAAAGAATTTGAAAGACATCTGCTGACACTGTAATTTAAGAAAGTATATTCAGCACCGGTGCTATACTGTCACATAGACCCCCGGAATAAATAACCCTCTAAAAAATTTTTCTCCTCCCATTGACATACCGGTATTTCGATATATACTGTACGAAAAATCAACTTATCCCTTGCGAAATGCCTAATTGAGTGGAGACTAAAATATGAGGACTCTCAGTGTTGGGCTGGGCGGCATCGCCGGCGTTCTGGCCCGGTATTTTATTAACACACACCTTAACTCCCTATCCCTTTTCCCATGGGGTACCCTTGCCGTAAACCTGCTGGGGAGTTTTTTCCTGGCCTTCTTTTTAACAGTGGCCCTAAGGCATATACAGCACAGGACCTTCCTGGTGCTGGCCGTATCCACCGGTTTTACCGGGTCCTTTACCACCTTTTCTTCACTGAGTGTGGAGTCGTTAAACCTGCTGTACTCAAGCCCACTGGTCTGCCTGGCTTATATCTTGGCGAGCTTCCTGGGCGGACTGGCCCTGGCATTTTCGGGAAAGCTTACGGGAGAGTTCCTTTCCGGCTTGATACCATCTGAAAGAGAGGCAAAGGTCATTGAATAGTGTGCTTCTTATCTGTGCAGGCGGATTTTTCGGGGCCATTTCGCGCTATCTCCTGGGAATATATATAACCGGCCTCTGGAAAGGGGACTTCCCCCTGGGGACTTTCATTATTAATATATTGGGAAGCTTTTTTCTGGGCCTTATACTCTTCCACCCCCAGCTTTCCACTGCCCTGGGCAGCGAACTTAAACTGGGGATTGGAGTAGGCTTTCTGGGGTCCTTTACCACCTTCTCCACCCTTGAGTACGAAACTATGCAGCTGCTTGGAAAAAAGAAAAGGGCCGTTGCCCTTGCCTATGTGCTCCTGAGCCTTTTGGCGGGAATAACTGCCGCCTGGCTTACCCGCCTTTTTTAAACACCTGCGCCTTTTTATCTTCCCTCCCCCGGGGGAACTCCCGCCCGACCCCGGCTCAAAAGTTTTATATAGCAGCGGTCACACATCAGTATTCCCTCATGAAAAAGTGTCCTCCCGCATCCTTTAACCCCCGGGTGCCTGCAGCACCGGCACAGTATCCCGGCCTTTGAGCCTCTCATACCATCACCCGGGACTATTATTCCCTTTTTATCGGCTCATTAAAGCAAAAAGGAGGGCCCGAAAGCCCGCCTCCATAACAATTTTCTGCCTACTAATGAGTGTTTCTTTTTTTCTCTGCGGCCTCTGTGATTTTAAAATACCTGCCTAAACGGCCTGCACAGATTGTTACTTGTTCTGAAAAGCAGGCTTTTTCTTTTCCAGGAAGGCCGTCATGCCCTCTTTCCTGTCCTCGGTGGTGAAAGACAGCCCAAACAGGTCGGCCTCCAGCCCTATGGCCTTGTCCAGGTCCATCTCCAGCCCGGAGTTGATGGCCTCCTTGGTCAAGCTTACGGCCACCGGGCCCCGGGCGGCTATTCTTCTGGCCATCCCCTTGCAGAAATTTATAAGCTCCTCCGCCGGCACCACATGGTTGACCAGTCCTATTTTGTGGGCTGTCTCGGCATCGTACTGGTCTGCGGTAAAAAGTATTTCCTTGGCCAGCCCGGGGTTTACCAGCCTGGTCAGTCTCTGGGTTCCGCCAAATCCGGCGATAATTCCCAGCTGAACCTCCGGCTGTCCAAACCTGGCCCTTTCCGAGGCCACCCTTATATCGCAGGACATGGCCAGCTCGTTCCCCCCACCCAGGGCAAAGCCATTTATGGCAGCTATAACGGGCTTGGACATATTCTCAATCTTTCTCATTACAGCCTGCCCCAGCCTGACAAATTTAAAGGCCTCCATGGGGGTGAGCTTGCTCATATAGGCTATATCCGCACCGGCTACAAAGGCCTTTTCACCGGAACCGGTAATAATGACCACCCTTACGCTGCCATCTCCTTCCAGCTCGTCCGCCACCAGGCCCAGTTCCCTGATAACATCCCCGTTGAGAGCATTCAGCACTTTGGGCCGGTTGATGGTAACTACCGCCAGGCTTTCTTCCCTTTCCACCAGCAGGTTTTCATAACTCAATTTAATTACCTCCCAAACTTAAGCTACCACTTTTTACCTATGCCCCTTTTAATTTACTTCCCGTCGTATACGTAGAACCCCCGGCCGGTTTTTCTTCCCAGCCACCCGGCGGCCACATATTTCCTGAGCAGCGGGCAGGGCCTGTACTTGCTGTCGCCAAGCTCCTTGTGCAGCACTTCCATGATGTAAAGGCAGGTGTCCAGCCCGATGAGGTCGGCCAGCGCCAGGGGGCCCATGGGGTGATTCGCCCCCAGTTTCATTACCTGGTCAACCCCCTCCGGGGTGGCCACTCCCTCGTATACACAGTAAACGGCCTCGTTTATCATGGGCAGCAGCACCCTGTTAGCCACAAAACCCGGGGCGTCATTAACCTCCACCGCTATCTTGCCCATTTTTTCACCGGCATCCCGTACAGCAACAAAGGTTTCATCGGATGTTGCCAATCCTCTTATAACCTCCACCAGCTTCATAACCGGCACTGGATTCATAAAGTGCATTCCGATAACCTTTTCGGGGCGCTTTGTATGGGCGGCCACCTCGGTTATGGGCAGCGAGGAAGTGTTGGTGGCCAGAATGGCGTGAGCAGGACAAATACGGTCCAGTTCTTTGAATATATTGCCTTTTATTTCCATATTCTCTACGGCCGCCTCGATAACCAAATCACAGTCCGAGGCATCGCCAAGGGCTGTGGAAGGAGCTATGCGGCCCAGTATCTGGTTCTTCTGGTCCTCGGAAATTTTCCCCTTGGAGACATCTTTCTCCAGAATTTTTTTTATGTTTCCCAGGCCCCTGCTGACAAATTCATCTTTTATGTCGTTTAGCTTCACAGTGTAGCCGGCTGCGGCTGAAACCTGGGCAATTCCCGATCCCATCTGGCCGGCGCCGATCACCAATATTTTTTTAATTTCCATTTCTCTCCCTCTCTTCCTCTTTACTTGATATTCTCAACAACGAGGGCGGTGCCCTGCCCGCCACCTATACACAGAGTGGCTAGGCCGTAGACACTGCCCCTCTTTTTCATTTCAGCGAGAAGCGTGGCAAGTATTCTGGCCCCGCTGGCCCCTATGGGGTGTCCGATGGCAACGGCCCCACCGTTTACATTAACCCTGTCAGAGGGCAGTTCCAGCTGCCTTACCACGGCAATGGCCTGGGAGGCGAAGGCTTCGTTGGCCTCAATAAGTTCCAGATCAGCAACAGTCAGCCCGGCCTTTTGCAGCGCCTTTCTGCTGGACGGTATGGGGCCCAGTCCCATATACGCAGGGTCAACACCGGCGGTGGCAGTGGATTTAATAGAAAATAGCGGTTTTAACCCCAGCTCCCTGGCCTTGTCGGCAGACATCACCACAAAGGCTGCCGCCCCGTCGTTAATGCCCGAGGCGTTCCCGGCCGTAACGGTGCCTCCCTTTTTAAAGGCGGCGGGTATCTTGGCCAATGTCTCCGGGGTGGTCCCCCGGCGGGGAAACTCGTCGGTGTCAAATACCGCCGGGTCTCCTTTCTTTTGCGGGATCAGTACCGGGACTATTTCATCCTTAAACCTTCCCGCATCTATGGCGGCAATGGCCTTTTGCTGGCTGGCCGCCGAGAAGGCATCCTGGTCTTCCCTGGTTATACCGTATTTTTCCGCAATGTTCTCTGCGGTTATACCCATATGTACGTCATTAAAGGCGCACCAGAGCCCGTCCTTGATCATGGCGTCGATAATCGTGCTGTCGCCCATGCGCATTCCCCACCTGGACTTATCTATAACATAGGGCGCCATGGACATGTTTTCCATTCCCCCGGCCACCACTATATCAGCATCCCCGGACCATATCTGCTGGGCGGCGTTGCCCACCGACTTGAGCCCCGAACCGCACACCAGGTTCATTGTCCACGCGGGGACTTCCTGGGGGAGGCCGGCCTTAACGGCGGACTGCCGGGCTGGATTCTGTCCCAGCCCGGCCTGCAGCACATTTCCCATGATTACCTCGTCAACCATTTCTCCATTAATACCTGCCCTGTTAATGGCTTCCTTAATAACCAGGGCGCCCAGATCCACCGCCGGAATACCATTTAGAGCCCCGCCGAATTTTCCGACAGCGGTTCTGACCGAACTGACAATTACTGCTTCCTTCATAAATCCTCTTCCCTTCCTAGTATTTTTTATTTAATAATCTCCTTGCAAAAATAAATCCAGGAGTCATATATTACTTCTATGACTCCTGGACTCAATCCTTTTTTAAAGGAGCATTAATTAACCACCTATGCAGTTATTACAGGCTTTCCTTAAGTATTTCGCTAATGTCCTTTACGCACATTTCCTCGTCCTTGTTCTGTCCCTTTAAGGCATCCTCCAGCATAACAATGCAGTACGG
>JAMCVT010000133.1:3018-7472 GCA_023475565.1 Actinomycetota bacterium | reverse complement strand
TGGCCGCCAAAGGTGAACAGGCCCTCCTCCTGCCGGTCAAAAATCATCGGGGCGGTGCTCAGATTGTGCAGTCCCTTTTCCGACACATTCCCGTACACCACTTCCAGGTCCACATCGTCCGGCCTGATTGGCCCCAGCCTGAGGTGGGCCTTCACCATGAGAATCTCCCCGACATTCATTTCCCTGGTCACATTTGTATCCACCCGGACTATCTCCACCTGGGACCAGCTCCCGGACAAAAGCCTCTTATACCGGCTCATTTCTTCGGCAGCCTCATAACCCTTCCCGGCGAAGATTCTTCCCCTTCTCACCAGCGGTATATAAAATTTGTCGGTATACTCCTGCACCATCCGCTGGGTGCTGAATACCGGGGTAATGGTCTTCATGGAGTTCTTCATCAGTTTCACCCACTGGGGGGGGAGACCCATTTCCTGGCTGTAGTAAGCAGGTATCAGCCTTTCTTCCAGCACCGTATACAGAGAGTAGCAGTCGTCCCTGTCCTGCATCTCATCATCATCGTACTTTCTCTTCTCCCCAATGACAAACCCGTTTTTACCGTTATAGGCCTCGGGCCACCAGCCGTCCAGAATGCTTAAATTGACCACTCCGTTGGCGGCGGCCTTCTGACCGCTGGTGCCGCTGGCCTCCATGGGGCGGCGGGGGGTATTGAGCCATACATCCACCCCCTGGACCAGATGCCTGGCCATATCTATATTGTAGTCTTCCAGGAATATTATTTTACCCCTGAACTCCTCCTGGTTGGACACTTCATAAACCAGCTTCACCAGGTCCTGCCCGGCCCCGTCAGCCGGGTGGGCCTTGCCGGCGAATATAATCTGCACCGGCCTTTCCGGGTTATTTATCAGCCCGGCCAGCCTTCCCATGTCCCTGAAGAGCAGCCCCGCCCTTTTGTAAGTGGCGAAGCGGCGGGCAAAGCCCAGGGTGAGCACCCCGGGCCGCAAGAATTTCTCCACTTCCCATATGCGCTCGGCAGGCTCCTGGTTTCGCACCCTCTGCTTTTTAAGGCACTTTCTCACATAGCCGATCATCTTTTCCTTGAGGGACTGGTGCACCACCCAGATCAGATTTTCCGGAAGCTCATCAACATTTTTCCAGAGCTGCCGCTCAGTAATTCTTTCGTGCCAGTCGGCGCCCAGGTAAATCGAATAAAGGTCCTTTATCTCCTGGGCCAGCCAGGTGAGAGTATGTATACCGTTGGTAACGTAGGAAATGGGTATTTCCTCCACCGGAATGCCCGGGTAGAGGTGGGCGAACATTTCCCTGGAAACCTCCCCGTGCAGGCGGCTGACACCGTTGCAGTATGCGGAAAGGTTCAGGGCCAGAAGGGTCATATTGAACATCTCCCGCCCCTCGTCCCAGGCAAGCCCCAAAAAGTCCCCGCTTTTTATGCCCAGTGCCGGATAATAGTGTCCCAGGTACTGGTCTATCATGGCTGCGGGGAAAAGGTCGTGCCCGGCCGGCACAGGGGTATGAGTGGTAAAAATGGTATTGCTTTTTACAGCCTCCAGAGCGGTGTCAAAGCAAAGGCATTTCTGCTCCACCAGCTCCCGCAAACGCTCAATAAGCAAAAAGGCGGCGTGGCCCTCATTGATGTGCCATACCGAGGGATGAATGTTCAGCTTCCTGAGGGCCTTTATTCCTCCTATACCCAGCAGTATCTCCTGGGATATCCTGGTGGAATGGTCGCCTCCGTACAGCTGACCGGTAATGTCACGGTCCTCCCTGGAATTAAGACTGATGTCCGCATCCAGCAGTATCAGGTCCACCCTGCCCACCCTTGACTTCCACACCTTGGCATACACCGTCCGCCCGGGGAACTGAACCTCCACTATAAGCTCCCCGCCGTCACCGTCAAAAACCGGGTGGATGGGCAGATCGTAAAAGTTGTAATAAGGGTAATAGGCCTCCTGCTTCCCGTCCCGGTTGACTATCTGGTTGAAGTACCCGTTTTTATAGAGCAGTCCCACCCCCACGAAGGGCAGTCCCAGGTCGCTGGCCGACTTCATATGGTCACCCGCCAGCAGCCCTAGGCCCCCTGAATATATGGGGTGGGATTCGTGCAGACCAAATTCCAGGGAGAAATAGGCAATAACACTGTCTTTATAATCGGGATAGCCGTTTTCAAACCAGGTCTTTCTTTCCAGGTAGCGGTTAAAGTCCTCCAGCACCTTGCTGTATATGTTGAGGTATTCCTCGCTCCGGGCAGTCTCCTCCAGATCCTCCTCGTTGACCAGCAGAAGAAACTTTACCGGGTTATGGTTTACCTCTTCCCAGAGGGCCTCGTTAATCCTCCTGAAAAGGTTCTGCGCCTGGGCATTCCAACTGAACCAGAAATTGCGGGCGATGTCGCCCAGGCCCTCGATCTGCTTCGGCAGCCTGGGCCTGATGGAGACCGTTCTGAAAGAATACATGTGCTTCCTCCCCAAGCCAGTGTAATATCCCCTTATTCAACCAATACATTCCAATATCCTTCAGCGCTTTTCGAAGTGCCCGCCTGAAAATACTAAAAGTTACTACCAGGCAGTAACATTTATTCCTGCAACCGCCTATTATGGATAAAAAATTGTTTACAGGCGGTGTTTTACATGAATGGATCCAATAGAAGACCCATTGTCTGGACCTGGCCGATAATTCCCGGCTATATGGCGCCCAAAAGGCCGGTTGAACAAGAAGCAGCGGAAGAAATGAAGGCCGGTTCAGGCGCAGGAGGCTCAGTGCAGGATCAGCCGGAGGATCTGAACGGCGGGGCAGCACAGCATTACTACCCGGCTGAAGATCTGCCGCCCTCTCCCGAGGCCGCCACGGCCCCCGGAGAAGAAAAGGAAGTCGGCCCGGCCCAGGTGGCCAAGGCCCACGGCGAAGCCGTGCAGGCCGCCGCTGAGGAAAGAGTGCCTCCCCCAAAAGCCGGACACCCCCCCATCCCCGCACCCACACTGGACCACGGGCCCGGGTACGATTGTGAAGGCGAGTGCCAGTTCGAGCGCGAGAAAATGAGACTGGCCCGGGCCTATGTCCCCTGCCAGAGGTACGGCCCGGCTTACAGCCCCAGGGAGGCCCTGGAAAGAGGAACACTCTTCCCCGATCTATATTCGCCCTATCCCTATTAGTATGAAAAAGGAGGCCCGACATATGAACGGCAATTGCCCCACCCTGCTGAGACAAATAATGGAGCTGAGCTTTACCTCCTTAGAACTGGCCCTTTTCCTTGATACCCACCCCGGCTGCCAGGATGCCCTGAGTGACTTCCGCCGGGTAAATGAAAAGCTCCGCCCCATCATGGACGAGTACCAGAGAGCGTGCGCCCCGCTGGTGCTCTCCGAGGCCGGAATGAACACCGGCCGCTGGAACTGGATCGACGAGCCCTGGCCGTGGGAGATGAACTATTAGGCGCTTACAGGTATTCCTCTCTGGTCGGAATTCAGAATACAGAATGAGCAGGCATTACTTATTTGCAAAAAAACCTGCATCAACGAGATGCACGGCTTTACCGACAATTTTCTTCTCTGTTTTCTCTGAGGTTTGAATAAATGCGTGCATGAATGGCATGCATAGGTTAGGGTACAGGAGCTGACTGGGTATTCCTTACTTCCCCTGATGAGTATCTACTCCCAGAGCCAAGCAAATAAATTCTGAATTCTGACTCCTGACTTCTGTATTCCGACCGGAAAGCACTGCCAATAAGAAATTTTTGTGTCCTCTGTGTCAAAAAAAATCATGCATAGAGCATGCACAAGTTTGTTTTTCTCCTCCGTGGCGCCGTTTCCGGCTGAGCGGGGGCTGAATGCTTTTAGCATTTACTATTCGGAAAGGAAGAGATTCAATGTGGACATATGAAAAGAGGCTCGAATATCCGGTAAAGGTGACCGGAAACGACCTGCGCATGGCCAAATTCCTCCTGGCCCAGTACGGCGGCCCCGACAGCGAGCTTTCCGCCGGAGTCCGCTACCTCACCCAGCGCTACTCCATGCCCACCCCCCGCACCAAGGGGCTGTTGACCGATATCGGCACCGAAGAGCTGGCCCACTGGGAGATAATAGCCACCATGATATACAAGCTCACCCACGGTGTGCCGGCCGAAGTAATGAAGGAAGCCGGAATGGGAGGGTACTTCACCATGCACGACAACGCGGTGTACCCCGCCAACCCCGACGGGGTACCGTGGACGGCGGCGTACATCCAGGCCACCGGGGACCCGGTCACAGACCTGCACGAAGACATGGCTGCCGAGCAAAAGGCGCGTACCACCTACGAGCACCTCATCCGCCTCACCGACGACCCCGGCATTAAAGACACCCTGAGATTTTTAAGAGAACGCGAAGTAGTCCACTTCCAGCGCTTCGGAGAGGCACTGGACCAGGTTTATGAGTATGTGGACAGCAAGAAGGTTTTTTAAGTAAAAACCACCCTGCTGGCGGTACTGTCCTTACAGACGG
>JAMCVT010000133.1:0-3005 GCA_023475565.1 Actinomycetota bacterium | reverse complement strand
GGTGAAGGCATTCCTTTTACTATAAATAGCGACATATTCATTCCCGCAGGACCAAAAACCGGAATACATTTCCGGTTTATTTTTTCCCTCAGCCCTGATCAAAAATAAATTCCAGGCCGGCCGGCACAATAACATCCTTGTATGAACCTACCTGTGGATGACCAGGCTCCCGCCACCGATGACCGTTGTGGGGTCCGCATCGTCTGCCGCGTTCATTTGATTGTCATAGACTACTGAACCGTCTGTCTTATTCGTAATCTTGATCCGGAACAGGTCGGGAGCAGTGTTGTCATTATACTGTCCGTCAGTTGCGGTCAGTATGAAGCCATAATCACCGGTTCCGTTTATCGTGCCTGAACCCTTGTACCGGGCCTTGTTATCCGAGATCACCAGCCAGTCAGAGCTGGTGCTGTGGAAGTTCAGGCTGCCGTCCTTCAACTGGAATTCCGTGTTTCCTGTCGGCACGCTGTCGCCCTTATGGTACTTCGAGACGAATCCAAAGTTTATTACCCCTGTCATGCCTGAGCCGGCAACGTAGGCCCCTGCCGGAGAGTTAATCCAGCCACCGCCTGTCACGAACCCGCCGTTCGGATCGTAGACTGCGTATACGTAGGTGGATATACCGGTACCACCATCCTTGTCGGTGACGGTTAGCGTGACGGTGTAAACACCAGCCGAAGTATAAGTATGGCTGCCATTTACAAAGCCGGAGCCATTCGCTTCAGTGACGGAGCCCGGAGAAGTGGTGCCGTCACCCCAATCCCAGACCGCGGTATGCGTATCAAGGGTACCAGGGTCAGAAAAGCTTGCACTTGCGGTTATGGCCATGTTTACCTGTACAGGGTCAAGGGAAGCATTTATTAACCCGACGGGCGGCGCCACGTTATTTACTGTTACCGTAACGCTGGGAGCGCCTATTACCCCATAGCTGTCTTTAACCGTTAGCGTAGCTGTAAAACTACCGTTATCAGTGTAAGTGTGTAACGCAGTCGCGCTTGAACTTAACGGTGTGCTGATCCCATCCCCGAAGTCCCAGCTATAGGTTAGCTGGTCATTGTCGGCATCAGCACCTGATCCGCTGAAAGTGATAGCGCTTCCTTCGTTGCCAGTATACGGGCCTTTCGCATCCGCCACCGGCGGGGTATTGACGACGGTTGTAAAGCTAAATGTTTTTCCGGCAGTTAATTCATTTCCAGCTCTATCCTTTACGGCACCTGGTTTTATCACAACTGTACAGTTAGTATGGGCACTCCAATTTTCGCCATTACCCCGTTCTAGAATCACTGTGTTTCCATCCTGAGGCCGTGCAACAAAATTAACGTAAGGTTCAGCTAAACCAGGAGTATTATTCTTTATCACAATTGTCCCGTCAACATATGGATTACCAACAACTTCTACTGGCTCATCAAACTTCACTATGATTTTACCAGTTACCGGCACGTCTTTATCCCCATCACTTGGAATATTTTCTATAATAGATGGTGGAGTCCCGTCTAAGTTAATTTTAACTTCATCAAATGAATACATATTGGTATCGGAAACCCCTGCTATAATTGTGTAACTTCCGTCAGTAGTTTCTCTGCCACCGGAAGCTTGGAAGAATCCCATATTTCTGAAAAAATAAACTGCTTGGATTCAGGATTAAATTTTTTAATTCCAAATTGTCTGTCAATATTGATTTTAATCGAGGTAATTTGGAAGTTATCTTCAAAAGTAGCTTTTATAGGTACTGGTTCTCCCCTTTTGTAAAATTCATTATCAACAGGTGAATCAATAGTAACTGTGGGTGGAATCAGATCTGTGATTTCAATCTTAACCGTAATATCCATCAACTCTAGTCCCTCATTTGAATAACCTACAGCTTCGACTAAATAAAAATTTCTACTACCTGGATCAATTCCGTTAGTTGACCAATCGGTTGAATAAATTCCGTCACCGCTTATCACCCCACCAGGATTATCAATCCGGCCTGTTTTAATATCCTTTACATAAAATTTTACATATGCTACGCCAGTTCCGCTTGCTGACAAATTAACGGTATCACCAACATTTATCTTTTCTTTATTAGTTGGGCTAAGTATTTGTAATGTTGGCTGAGAGCTGTTAGAAGATAACCAATTAAATATATTATCAGTTAAAGTATAGTTGTTATACTTAGTGATGGAGCCATTGTTAAAAAAGTCTCTATCAGTAATGGCAACAACTTTTCCAGATCCATATTGAGCTACGGCTAAAACTGGATCACATAACCATCCATCATAAGCAAGAGCCATAGCCGGTTTAGTAATTGATAATGCATATGGCGGATCGTATAATTGAAAGCTGCCAACACCCTTAGTTACCGGATGCAATTGCGAACGAATGTCAGTAATGACTGGACTATAAGACCATTCCTTATTTTCATAGCGATAACCCGGCTGTATGCCAAAAGGTTTACCTATTTTCTCAAAAGAGTGATAACCATTTAAATCCCTACCCATTACTCCTATCATAAATAAACTGCCACCATTATTAACAAATGCCGCCAGAGCATCGGCTTCCTCCTGACTAATTACCCGGGAACTCCAATACATAGTAAAAACTATAATATCATAATTATCTATTTCCATTGGTGTAATTTGGTTTAGGTTCTTTTCTTCAACTAAAAAACCTTCCGAAATCAACATATTTGTAAAATCCGTAAAATTACCATAAATATTAGTTCCGTTGCTGATAAACAAGATTTTTTTATTGTTCGCAGTAAAATCATAAGTTTGAGAAACAAATGTATCCTGATAAGTTTCAGAAACAACCGTATTCTGGCTCTCTTCAGCATAGCATACAGTAAATCCCGTTAAAAAAGCGGTAATTAAAAATACCCCTAACAACAAAAAATGTCTAAATTTAACATAAAACATTACTGAATACCTCCTCAAGTAGCTTAATTGACCCACTTTGGCTAATCAGTATTGGCACTTGAACTTCTTTAGTATCATACCTAAGGTTTCACGAGGGACTTACGGCAG
>JAMCVT010000013.1 GCA_023475565.1 Actinomycetota bacterium | reverse complement strand
GCGGAGCTATGTTCTCCCCCCAGGCCGTTTTTTTGGCGTATTCCGCATCAAGCCAGAGTGGATTGCCATCTCCGATGCCATCGCAGAAGTGCCTTATGGTATCCGTGGTTACGTATTCATTAAATATGTTGTTTATCCTGAGTTTGGTACCGATTCTTTCACGAAACTTCGCCAGAGACTCTTCTGTGATTCTTCCTTCCGACATCTTTACTATTTGTTCTTCTGCCAATTGTTTCTGCCTCCCCCTATAATGTCAGATTTTTCATTTTCTAAATATTGATTAAAATCGTTTGTAGATAAGCGGGTATCCGTGCAATCCTTTTTCTTTATACGGATTGGCTGACCTTCGTTTCTTCAACTTGACTAGTATCTCACCGGTTATCAATCCTCCTATCCCTACTCAGATGGTTACCGCAGCATTACTTAATTTCCTCCCGTCTAACAGGGCAGGAGGTGTAAAGCCAAATTTTTTAACTTGAATTTTCTAAATTTTTCATTATAATTTAATTTAAGAAAAATTATTTTCGTGTAATATAATTAAAACACATATTTTAATTATATTAATAGATACAAATAAAGTTTAAATATATTAATATGATACAAATCAGGTTTATTTGTACCTGTAATGGTACAAATCAATAAATTTGTAGCTATTGGGGTGATAGCATGAGAGAAGGAACTCGTACCGGCGCAAAGTATGTTTTGGGATACTCTCTCATGGAGTTGGCAAGAGATAAGCCTTTCAATAAAATAACTATCCAGGATATAGTAAATAATTGCGGAGCTGGACGTCAGACCTTTTATAATCATTTCAAGGATAAATACGATCTGGTCAACTGGATATACGAAACAAACACAGCTAGAATTAGAAACACATTAATCAAGTCTGAAACACTGGATAAACTAACCTGCAAAATATTGGTGCATGTTAAAGAAAATCAGCCTCTTTATGCTAACTTTTTCACTAACGAAGGGCAAAACCTTCTTTTAGACTTTATCCATAAAAACACATGCAATTTTTACCGGCACCTGACAAAAAGACGTTATGGGGAGCGCTCATTAAACGACGAATTGGACTTTTCAATCCAATTTTATAGCCATGGCTCGATAAGCATGGTAAAGCAATGGTCAAAAAAAGGGATGCAAGAATCACCGGAACTGATGACTGAAAGATTATTCTCAAGTATGCCGTTGTCATTAAGAAAGTTTGAGAAAAGAGTATGGGGATGTCTTTCCTAATGTGAAAAAACTTCAGATACGCCCTTCAAATATTATCCTTCAAAGGTATGGGAACCCCCAGGCCGGACTCCGCTGCGATTTTGCCGTATAGCCGGCCTGTTCTTATTCCGGCGTTCTCATTAGTCAGCCAGACCCTGAAATGACCTCACAGTAAAAATCCCCATATATTCATATGACCGCAGGAATGCAAAATATTCTTTCAGGCAAACTATACAGGAATGGCTATTTTTACCGGGTTGACCGTGATTAGCTTTGTGTTCATTGTTTTATACATGTTGAAATTGGCTAATGAAAGAAGTTGCTGACATGCCCAAGATTATACTTGCAGCGTTTAGTATACCGGCCATCATAATTTTGGTTATAACAGTTTCATCTATTGCAAATTACCGGTTTAACCGGAATGTTAAAATAGAAGTCAGAGAACTTTTCAATAATAATCCGGAAAAGAAGGAGATTATCCGGGAAGCTGATTTGGAAGGGTTGCCGCCCATAGTCAAAAAGTGGTTGGAACAGTCCCAGGTGGTTGGTAAGGAAAGAATTAAAACAGTTCGTTTAAGGCAAAAAGCGTCTATGAGGCTGAAGGAAGAAGGGGCCTGGATGCCTGCCGAAGTGGAACAATACTTTACTATAGATAAACCGGGATTTATATGGAAAGCCAAAGTCAAAATGGCTCCACTTTTATACTTTGCAGGGAGAGATAAGTATATTGAAGGCAAAGGACACATGCTTATTAAGGCTCTTTCATTGGTTAAAGTTGCGGATGCCAGGGGAAAAGAAATTGATCAGGGCACGATGTTAAGATATCTGGCTGAGACGGTGTGGTTTCCAACTGCGGCTTTAAGCAGTTATATAGAATGGGAAGAAATTGATGCCAATTCAGCTAAGGCTACCATGAGCTACGGAGGGATAACTGCATCAGGGGTATTTACGTTTAACGGGAAGGGTGAGGTTATTAGCCTGGTTGCTGAAAGATACGGTGAATTTAATGGCCGGTTTCTTATAAAAACCTGGTCAGTTCTCATGGGGGATCATAAGGAATTTAATGGTATTAAGATTCCTGCCAAAGGAGAAGTTATATGGAAATTAGATACAGGAGATTTCAATTGGTACCGGTTCGAAATTACAGAAATTGAATATAACAAAACGGGTGCAGACTCGTACGGCACGATTACTGAGTGAATAAATAACAGCCCCATTAGCCTTGTCCCCCTAAAGACCAAAAAGGAGTCCACATTAACTGTGCACTCTGATAATTCTTGCCCCCAGGGCTCCCAGCTTCTTTTCCAGCCGGTCGTATCCCCGGTCTATATGTTCTATGTTTTCAATCACTGTTCCGTCTTCGGCCACCAGGGCCGCCAGTATCAGCGCCGCCCCGGCCCTTAGGTCCGAGGCCTCCACCACCGCACCGCTGAGCTTACTGACCCCCTTTATTATAGTGGTCTGGCCCTCCACCTTTATATCTGCTCCCATCCTGCGCAGCTCGCTGACGTGCTTGAACCTGTTTTCAAATATTGTCTCGGTTATGATGCTGGTTCCCTGGGCCACCGTCATCAGGGCCATGAACTGAGGCTGCATGTCGGTGGGAAAACCGGGGTAGGGCTGGGTTCTTACATCCACCGCCCCCACGGGGCCGCCCCCCTTCACCCTCACGGTATCTTCCTCCGGCGTCACTTCCACACCTGTTTCCCTCAGCTTTGCTGCAAGAGCTTCAAAATGTTCGGGAATAACATTGGTTATCAGCACATCCCCACCGGTTACCGCCGCTGCCACCATAAGAGTGCCGGCCTCGATCCGGTCGGGTATTACAGTGTGCTCAGCCGGGCACAGGGAGGAAACTCCGTTTATTTTTATTACATCGGTGCCCGCCCCTTTTATGTCGGCCCCCATCCGGTTGAGAAAAATCTGCAGATCCACTATTTCAGGTTCCTTGGCCGAGTTTTTAATAAGGGTGGTGCCCTTTGCCAGTACTGCGGCCATCATTAAGTTCTCGGTGGCTCCCACGCTGGGCATGTCAAGATATATTTCGGTGCCGGCAAGAGTTGGGCTTTCGGCGGTGATGTACCCGTACCTTTCCTTTATTTCGGCCCCCATCAGCTTCAGGCCCTTGAGGTGAAGGTTCATGGGCCTGGTGCCTATATTGCACCCCCCGGGGTGGCTTATGGTTACCTTTCTAAACCTGGCCAGCATAGGCCCCAGAACCAGATTCGAGGCCCTCATTTTCCTCATCAGTTCCTCATTGACATCAAAGGTGTCTATACTTCCGGTGTCGACGGTAATGGTGTTCCCTTCCCTTTTTACAGTGGCCCCCAGGTGCTGCAGCACCTCCATCATTACCGTAATGTCTTTCAAATTGGGTACGTCGTGAATTATACTTCTTCCCGACCCCAATAAGCAGGCCGCCAAGATAGGCAGTGAGGCGTTTTTGCTGCCTCCAGCCCTTACCCTGCCCTGCAGCCTGTTTCCGCCTACAATCATATATTTTTGCATTCTGAAACCCCCGCATCAGTGGCGACCCAGCACCTTAACCTCCATTTCCAGAGATATGCCGTATTTTTCCAGCACCCTGTCCCTGACCGCGGAAATCAGTTCCAACACCTCGCCGGATTTGGCCCCACCCAGATTTACTATAAAATTGGCGTGCTTTTCAGATACCTGGGCGCCTCCTATTCTCATGCCCCGGCAGCCGGCCTCCTGTATAAGTTTGCCCGCAAAGCCGCCCGGGGGGTTTTTAAAAATACTTCCCGAATTGGGATACTCCAGTGGCTGTGAGGAATTGCGGCTGTTCAGGTACTTTTCCATATCCCTGGCTATAAGCTCCCTTTCCCGGGGAATTCCCTCAAAAACGGCTTCCACCACTATAAGGTCACTGCCCTGGAGGCCGCTGCTTCTGTAGCCCCAGTTCAGCCGGCCCCTATCCAGGCGTATTATATCTCCCGCAGAGTCAACGCAGGTAACCCCGGCTACCAGGTCACCCACCGATGACCCGTTGGCTCCGGCGTTCATTACCACCGCGCCGCCCACTGTCCCGGGGATGCCCGCCAGAAACTCGAATTTACCCAAACCGGCATCCCGGGCAGCTGAGGCCAGCCGTGCAAGTCTGACCCCCCCTCCGGCTGTGACCAGTGAACCATCCAGCTTCAAATCTGCCAGACCGCCGCCCACCTTAACAACAATGCCGCTGATCCCGCCGTCACTGACCAGTATGTTTGTCCCGGCCCCTATTACCGTCAGGGGCAGGCCGTACCGGCGGGCATATTTCATCAGCAATACCAGGTCATCAATCCCCCGGGGTTCGGCAAAAACCTCGGCAGGCCCCCCTATTTTCCAGCTTGTGTGCAGGCTCATAGGCTCCCCAAGACGTATCTTCCCCCTTAGAAGCCCACTCACCCTGCTGAAAAACTTAAGCGCCGACATCAGCTGCCCACTCCGTCTGAATGCAGCCTTTGCACAAGTTCCACACCGGCCATCCATATGTTACCAGCCCCCATTGTAAGTATCAGGTCTCCGGGCCTTGCGGCGCCAGCCAGATAATCCACTATCTCCTCACGGGAACCCAGGTAGACAACCTCATCCTGCCCGTTTTTCAATACAGCCTCCACTAAAATGCCGGCATTTACTCCTTCTATGGGCTTTTCCCCGGCGCTGTATATCTCGTTTATAATCACCAGATCGGAATCCTGAAAAGCTGAGCCGAATTCTTCTCTCAGAAGGGATGTTCTGGTATAGCGGTGGGGCTGAAAAACTGTTATTATTCTGCCGGCCCCCACCTGTTTGGCAGCTTTAAGGGTAGCCTTTATTTCACTGGGGTGGTGGGCGTAATCATCAACCACCATTACTCCGGAGCACTCCCCGGTCAGCTGGAAGCGGCGCACCGCCCCCCTGAACTTTTTAAGGGCACAGGCAATGGCTTTAAAATCAAGGCCGATGAACATACCGGCAGCCACCACGGCCAGGGCATTCAAAAGATTGTGCGGGCCGGGAATTGACAGATCCAGATGGCCCAGCCTTCTGCCCCGCCAATACACCTCACCCGAAGAGGACATCCCCTCAAGTTGTATATCACTTAAAACAAAATCGGCATCTCCATGTTCTATTCCATAGGTCGCCAGGGGGCCGCCGTATTCCTTCATTATTTCCCTGACCCCCGGGTCGTCAAGGCACACTACTGCCAGTCCGTCTCCGGGAACCTTGGCTATAAAGGATTTAAAAGCCTCTTTAATCTTTTCAACTGACCCGTAATAGTCCAGGTGATCGTTTTCAACATTGGTTATTATTGTGATCCGGGGGGACAGCTTTAAAAAAGATCCGTCGCTTTCATCGGCCTCGGCCACAAGGTACCGTCCCCGCCCAAATTTGGCATTCCCGCCAATATCGTTCAATTCACCTCCGATTACTATGGTGGGGTCCATTCTGTTCTTTTCCAAAACCAGCGCCATCATGGAAGTGGTGGTGGTTTTTCCGTGGGCCCCGGCCACTGCGATACCCCACTGCTCCTCCATCAAAAGGGCCAGCAGATCACCGCGGTGTATTACGGGTATACCTTTTTCAATGGCCCGGGCCAGTTCCGGGTTTTCCCTTTTTATGGCGGTGGATACCACCACCAGGTCTGCTCCCTCGACGTTTTCCGGTGAGTGGCCGGTGTAGCAGGCCGCTCCCATGGACTCAAGCCTGCTGGTGACACTGGTTTTGTTCAGGTCCGATCCGGACACCCTGCGCCCCAATTCCAGCAGTATCCTGGCCAGCCCGCTCATTCCAGCCCCGCCTATACCAATAAAATGAACATTATCCGGAATATGCTGCAATCCGATATCAACCCCCTTCTGCAGAGAAATTACGTCCTTCAATTGGATTCCGCACCGGCGATAGATTATTGTATGCTTAGCAGCTCTCAGGTGTTACCGGGCCCGGCCCGGAGGTTGTCCACCCAAAAGAGCGGCGGCCCGGCTTTTGTCCGGGACTGCTCTTAAAAACTGTGCGGAGTGTCATTCTTGTCCCGGGGCGTTTCTTACTTCCATGGAAAAATGTTAAAACCAGGCCTTTTCAGCGCCCGGTGCTTTCCACTGGCAGATTTCCCCCATCAGGTAATTCTGTTCCTTTTTTTGCGCTTATTATCCATCAAAACCTGAACACAGTCAAGTATATCGTCCAGAGCCCGGGGCCTGCCCAGGCTCCTGCTGGCCAGGGCCATGCCCGCCAGCTCCTCCCGGCCTGCCGCCAGCCTTTCAATTTCAGCAACCAGCAGGCTTCCTCCCAGTTCCCTGTCTTTTATAACCACTGCCGCCCCCTTTTTCTCCAAGGCCAGGGCATTGTGCTCCTGGTGGTTTCCCGCAGCGTGAGGGTATGGAATAAGTATGGCCGGCAGTCCCACGGTGGTCAGTTCCGCACACGTTGCCGCACCGGCCCTGCACACTACCAAATCGGCCGCTGCAAGGGCAGCGGGCATATCATGAAGGTAGGGGGTAATGGTAATATTTCCATGTTCATCCATTTTTATACCGGCTTTTAATGCATCCATGAACTCAGTATAGTTGCCGGGACCTGCCACATGCAAAAAACTGATCCGGTCATCTCCGAAGAAATGGCCCAGAACGGACAGCATGGCTTTGTTTATGCTACGGGCCCCCTGGCTCCCCCCGAAGGACACTATGAAAAGGCGGCCCGGCGGCAGCCCCATCTTTTCCCTGGCCTTATCCCTTACGGCCCCCAAAATTTCCTTCCTGACGGGAAGGCCGGTTACCCTGACCGGTGCACCGGCGGGAAAAAATTTTTTTGACTCCTCAAAAGTGGCCGCCACACAGCCGGAAAATCTGGCCAGTATCCTGTTGGTCAGGCCGGGGAAGGCATTCTGCTCGTGGATAAGGGTTGGTATTCCGGACAGGGCCGCGGCAAGGACCACCGGCCCGCACACATACCCCCCCGTCCCCATTACGGCGTCCGGCTTTATTTCTTTAAGATAGCCGTACGCTCTCCTTACACCGCTCAGGGCCTTCCAGCCCACAGCTATATTAGACAGGGAAAGGCCCCTTTTGAACCCGGCCAGAGGTATAGACCGGAAAGGCAGCCCCTCCCTGGGCACAATATCCGACTCCAGGCCCCGGGTGCCCCCTATATAAAAAACCTCTGCGCCGAATCTGTCCACCAGTCCCCTGGCAATGGCCAGGGCCGGGTATATATGTCCTCCCGTGCCGCCGCCGGTTACAACAAATACCAAGTACTTAACTCCCTCCCACCCCGGTTATTTGGGGGTAATGTATCTTGAAATATTAAGCAGCACCCCCACACCCATCAGGGTAAAGACCAGCGAGGTACCCCCGAAGCTCACAAAGGGAAGAGTTATTCCGGTAATGGGCAGTGAGCTGGTAACCACACCTATATTGATAATGGCCTGCAGGGCGATCCCCGACACTATCCCGGCCGCTAAAAGGCTGGCGAAGGGGTCGGGGGAGGTAATGGCCACCTTGAACCCCCTCCAGACAAAAAGTATAAACAGAAGTATTACCAGGCAGCCGCCGATAAAGCCCAATTCCTCCCCTATGACTGCAAATATAAAGTCGGTCTGCCTTTCCGGAAGGTAAAGGAATTTGGAGTGACGGCCCTGCCCCAGCCCGGTGCCCAAAAGCCCTCCGGACCCGATGGACATAAGGGAGTTGAGAATGTGCCAGCCCGCCCCGGTGGGATCCCCCTCCGGATTGAGAAAGGCAAAGAACCTGTCTCTCCTGTAATCCTCCGAGAAAATAGCGCCCATTACCGCTCCCACACCCAGTACGGCCACAGCCCCAAGCTGGGTTATCTTTGACCCGGCGCAGAAAAGCATTATAAATATGGTGCCCACCAGGGTTATAGCGGTGCCCAGGTCAGGCTCGGCCAGAATGAGGCCGGCCAGAACGCCCATAAGCGCCAGGTAGGGAGCCACCCCTTCCAGGAAGGACTGCACCTTGTGTTTCTTATTGGCCAGGCTGGTGGCCACAAATATTATAACGCACAGCTTGGCCAGCTCGGAAGGCTGAAAGCTGAAAAAGCCAAGGTCTATCCAGCGCTGGGCCCCCAGCCGGGAGCTGCCCAGGGGAGTCAGCACCAGTAAAAGAAGGACGAAGGCCACAACCAGAAGTCCCAGTGACCACCGCCTCAGCTTCCAGTAATCATACCTCATCATAAACATCATAACCGGAATGCCCACTAAAGCATTGATTAGCTGTCTTATTAAAAAGTGGAAAGGATTGTTGAAGGGCGGGAACATGGCATAATAGCTGCTGGAGCTGAAAACCATTATAATGCCTATACTCAGCAGCATCATTACCGTGATGAACAGTATAAAATCCGGCGCCTTCTTTTTTAAAGGCATTCCTGCCACCCCCCAATTCAGTCGTCGGTCGTCAGGTGTCGGACGTCAGCACAAAAGATGTTAAAGCATAGCCATTCTATCTTATAGTCCGACTACATGGGACCAACAGCTGGAGACTATCCACCCTTAAGTTCCCTCACTATCTGTTTAAACAGGTCTCCTCTTTCTTCATAGCTTTTGAACATGTCCCAGCTGGCGCAGGCGGGAGACAGCAGCACCACGTCCCCCTCCCGGGCGGCCGATCTGGCCAGCAGCACAGCCTCCCTGAAGCTGCCGGCCCGCATTATTTTTTTAATACCGGCCCTTCCGGCAGCCTCGGCCATCTCGCCGGAACACTCACCGAGGATGACCATGGCCCTGGTTTTAGGAGCCGCCAGCCGCGTAAATTCGGTAAAGTCATTTCCCTTGTTCCTGCCCCCGGCAATTAGCACCAGGGGTCCGGGAAAAGCCTCCACAGCCTTCATGCTGGCATCCGGGTTAGTGCCCTTGGAGTCATTTACGTATTTAACCCCGGCGATTTCAGCCACCGTTTCCAGCCGGTGCGCCACCCCGGCAAACCCGGCCAGGGTCCCGGCTATAATTTTTTCCGGCACCCCCATTACCAGGCCCGCCGCAGTGGCGGCCAGGGCGTTTTCAAGGTTGTGGGCCCCGGGCAGCAGTAATTTTTCCGCTTCGAGGACAGTATTCTCTTTTCCGGCCCGGCGAATGGTGATGGTGTTATTGTGGACAAACACCCCTTCTTCTAAAATATGCCGGCGGCTGAAATATATGACTTCTCCATCACCGGTACCCTTCATCTCCCTGGTAAGGGGGTCGTCATAATTAAGTATTAGAAAGTCGCCTTTTTGCTGGTTCATGGAGATTTTGCCCTTGGCGGCGGCATAGCCCGCCATATCACCATGCCTGTCCAGGTGATCCGGAGTAAGATTTAAAACTAGGCCCACCTTGGGCCGGAATTTATCCACCGTCTCCAGCTGAAAGCTGGAGACCTCGGCCACAATAATGTCTTTGGTTCCGTAGGACTCCACCCGGTCCACCAGGGGAATACCAATATTACCGGCCACCAGCACCCGCCGGCCGGCCTCCCTGAATATCTCCCCCACCAGTGTAGTGGTGGTGGTCTTACCATTGGTGCCGGTAATGGCTATTATGGGGGAACGGGCGAATCTATAAGCCAGCTCCAGCTCGCCGGTAACCGGTATTCCTTCCTCCCGGGCCTCGGCCACCGGAGGGATGCTTAGGGGCACCCCCGGACTCATCACCACCATATCAAAGCCGGCCCCCCGCACACCGGGGTAGCCCCCCAGGGCCAGCTCAACACCCCCGGCAGCCAGGCTGTCCAGCTGCGTCCCGAATTTATCCGGCCCGCCGGTGTCTGTAAGCACAGTCCGGCAGCCCTTTCCCGCCAGGAACCGGGCCACCGCCAGACCGCTTTTTCCAGCGCCGACTACCAGCGCCTTTTTTCCCTTTAAATCCAAGTCCATCACCCGTTACCCTTTATTACGCCCTGTATAATCCAGCTATGCCAAGGACTGAAAACAGCAGGGTGGCGGCCACAAAGGTCACCACGATGCGGTTTTCACTCCAGTTGCCCAGTTCGAAATGGTGATGCAGGGGGCTCATCCTCAGCACCCGGCGGTGAAACACCTGAAAGGAGAAGACCTGCACTATCACCGAAAGGGTCTCCAGCACGTATATGCCGCCTATGATAAATAAAAAAAGTTCACTCCTGGTAAGCACGGCGGCTGCCCCAAGGGCGCCGCCCAGCGCCAGGGAGCCGGTGTCGCCCATAAAAACCCTGGCGGGGTGGCGGTTGTAGACCATAAAGCCCAGGCATCCACCGGCAACACCGGCCATAACCAGGGCCACCCCTGTTTTGCCCAGTATAAGAGCCACCAGAACAAAGGCCGCGGACGTTACCGCAGTCACCCCGGCGGCCAGCCCGTCAAGCCCGTCAGTCAGATTGACCCCATTGGCTGTGCCGACAATGACAATCACGGCAAAAATCATGAACAGCCCTGTGCCCAGCTCAATGGTTTTCACTTCACCGGTCAGGAGGCCGCTGAAGGGAATAACCAGGTCGGTGCCCCTGCCCAGAATAGATACAGCCAGAAGGGACAGCAGCGCGGCAATAAGTATCTGGCCGGCCAGCTTCTCCCTGGCCCTCAGTCCCAGCGGCCTTTTGAGGGCTATTTTGAGAAAGTCGTCGATAAAACCGATCAGGCCAAACCCAAGGGCGGTGGCCAGCACAAGTACTCCCTCCGGAAAGCCGGAAGCAAAAAAAAGCCCGGCCACCAGCACTCCGGCCATGAAGATAACCCCGCCCATAGTGGGCGTCCCATTTTTGGAAAGATGGCTGGCCGGACCGTCGCTACGAACATTCTGTCCGAATTTAAGCCTTCTTAATACCGGTATGCCGAAAGGCGCCAGCAATACTGTCACAACAAAGGAAATCAACAATGGTTTTAGCATTACATACCAGGCGTTATCCATGATTACAGCCGGTTTCACCGGCACCTCCTACTTTTATGCTCATACTGAAAAGCTCTGTGGTCGGAATACAGAAGTCAGGAGTCAGAATCCAGAATAATTTGTATGCCTTAATTCGGTGGTTCTTGCATTTGTTGAAAGAGCCTCCGCCAAATTAAGACCTTAATCCTGAAAGCTTTTGCCATTCTAAATTCTGGCTCCTGGCTCCCGACAGTAATTTCCCTCAGTATTAGATTTTTTTCTGAGACCCACCTATTAGCATATGCTCCGGTTGGAAGATGTTACTCTTAAACTGCTGCCAATATTAATCTATTAAATTCTTCCCGGCCTTACCCTTTGTCCTCCCTGAGGGAGTTTATAAATTCTTCCATTTTCATCCCCCGGGACCCCTTCACCAGTACAACATCCCCGGTCCGTATTATTTTTTTCAGCTCCCGGGCGGCCTCCCGGGCCGACCCGTAATACTGTATGTTTGAAGAGGGCATCCCAGCCTCCCGGGCCCCGGCCCCTATATCTGCGGCCAGGTTTCCCACCGCCGCCAGCAGGTCTACACCTGCTTCATAAGCCGACTGGCCCACCTGCCGGTGGCCCGGCTCGCTTTTTTCACCCAGTTCCAGCATGTCTCCCAGCACGGCAATCCTCCTGGCGCCCCCGCTCAGCTCGGACAGTGTCTGCAGCGCCGCCCTGGCCGATGACGGGTTGGCATTGTAGGAGTCGTTTATAATTCTGACACCGCTGATATTCAACATCTCCAGCCTCATGGCCGTAAGGCTGGCCCCGGACAGGCCCTTTTGCATCGACCTCATGTCCAGTCCCAGCTCCATCCCCACGGCGATGGCCGAGAGGCTGTTAATCACATTGTGCCGCCCCGGCAGGGGAACGAAAAATTCCTCTTCCACACCCATTACATTGGCTGTAAAGCGGTTTCCGCCCTCCACCGCCTCAATGTCCCGGACAAACACATCCAGGGCGGTGTCCTCTCCGAAGAATATTACTTTCCCGCGGCAGCGGGCGGCCTCCCTCCCTATATAGGGGCTTTCCCCGTGCAGCACGGCAAACCCCCGCTCCGGGATATAGTCAAGTATCTCTCCCTTGGCCCGGGCAATATTTTCAACCGACCCGAGCCTTTCAAAGTGCGCCTCGCCTATATTTGTTATCACAGCCCCATCGGGAGAGGCCATCCGGCATAAAAAATCTATCTCCCCCGGCCCCCGCATGGCCATCTCGACCACCGCCGCCCCGTACGTCCCATCCAGTCTCAGCAGTGTGAGGGGCAGTCCCAGCTCGTTATTAAAATTGCCTTCTGTCTTCAGTGTTTTCAACCGGGATGAAAGCACGCTGCAGATTAAATCCTTGGTGGTGGTCTTGCCGGAACTTCCGGTCACCCCCACCACCGGGACCCCGGACCGCTGCCTGTTGAATGCGGCCAGGTCCTGCAGCGCCTTTAAGGTGGCCTTTACAATAAAAACCTGGGCGCCGGCAGGTATGCCCTCCACGGGCCGGTCCAGCACCAGTCCCGCCGCCCCCGCCTTTACTGCCTCCACTGCAAATTGGTGCCCGTCAAAGCGCTCGCCCCGGAGCGCGAAAAAAAGGTCTCCGTCTTGCACGGACCGGGAGTCGGTGCAAACCGAAGTAAAAATTCCTCTATTTCCTTCCTGAAGGGCAGCGGCGGACATTGCCCCCGCCAGTTCCGCTACGCCAAAGGGAAACATTGGACTCCTCCATCTATTATTTCTTTTCCAGGGCTTCCAGTGCGTTTCTGACCTCTTCCCGGTCGTCAAAGGGCAGCTTTTGCGTGCCGATTATCTGGTAATCCTCGTGGCCCTTTCCGGCTATGACCACCATGTCTCCGCTCTTTGCCTCGGCTACCGCCGCCCTGATGGCCTCCCGCCGGTCCGGAATAACCCTGTAGCCCCCGGGAACCACCCTCTTAATGCCTTCTTCTATATCCCGGATAATAATGTCCGGGTCCTCGGTCCTGGGGTTATCCGAGGTGATAATGGGCACCTGGCTGTATCGTCCGGCTATTTCTCCCATAATGGGCCTTTTGGTGCGGTCCCGGTCCCCGCCGCAGCCAAAAACTGTAATCACCCTTCCGGAGGCTACTGTGCGGGCTGCCTTTAATATGTTTTCCAGCCCGTCGGGGGTGTGGGCATAGTCCACCACCACGGTAAAGTCCTGCCCGCAGTCCACCGTTTCAAACCTGCCGGGCACCCCGGGCACCCGCTCCAGGGCTTCTTTCACCAGGCCGGGGCTGATGCCTCCCTCCACAGCCGCCGTGTAGGCGGCCAGGGTGTTGTATACATTAAAAAGGCCGGTAAGCCTCAGGCTTAGATCTATGGCCCCGTATTTCTCACTTACTGCGGTAAAGGAGCAGCCTCTTCCGGTAACCTTTATATCCACAGCCCTCACATCGGCCTTTTCCGACAGCCCGTAGGTCACCACGGGCGCCCCGGAGGCTTCTGCAATACTGGCGGAGTAGGGGTCATCGGCATTGACCACGGCATATTTGGGCAATTTCTTCTCCCCTACCCCAATATTTCTAAAAAGCCTGGCCTTGACCTCCAGGTATTCCTCCATGTCCCGGTGAAAATCGAGATGATCCTGGGTAAGGTTGGTAAAGACCGCCACATCAAACTCACACCCGGCCACCCTCTCCAGTGACAGGGCATGGGAGCTGACCTCCATTACCGCCACCGACACACCTTCATTAACCATGTCCCGTAAAATCTCCTGCAGATCCGCAGATTCCGGCGTGGTATGACTTACATCCAGCTTCCGGTCTCCTATATAATTGGCAATGGTCCCGATAAGTCCCGCCTTTTTGCCGGCCCCCCGGTATATGGAGGCAATAAGGCTGGTGGTAGTGGTCTTGCCGTTGGTTCCGGTGACACCCACCAGCAGCAGCTCCCGGGAAGGGCAGCCGTAAAAGGCTGCCGACACCATGGCCAGCCCTTTTCGGGTATCCCCGGTGATCACCCGGGTGACTCCGGAGGGCACTTCCACCATCCTCTGCACCAGCACTGCGGCGGCCCCGGCCTCCACAGCCCGGCCTACATAATTATGGCCGTCGGTTTTAAAGCCTTCTACCGCCACAAAAAGAAACCCCGGCCTCACCTTTCTGGAGTCATAAGAAATCCCCCTGATGTCGGTGCTGCCATCACCTTCCATATTCAGCACAGCTATGTTTTTAAGCAGATCATTAAGAAGCACCGGACAGCCCCCCCTTCTAAAAGGTATTCTTCCCATGAGTGCTGTTTTTTTAAGCCTGCCGGCAAGACAGCCGGCAGGCTTAAACGACGGCCGGACTATTTGCTAATCCATAATCATGTATCGGAAAGCCCCTCCGGGCACTGCCTCCGGAATAGCGGTGCTTTCCCGGCCCGGCGGCTTAAATTCCACCTTTATGGCTGTTCCCCCGGTCACCTTTCCCCCGGGCCCGGGGTCCTGGGATGACACCAGTCCCGTTCCGGAGGGCTCCAGTATAAGCCCCATGCTCTCCAGCACATCCCGGACCTCTTTTTCAGTAAGCCCGCTGAGGTTGGGAACGGTCACCCCCTCACTGCCCTGGCCGGAGGGAGGCGGGTCAAGCTCCAGGAGAACAGAGACATCACTCATGGCGTCTGACCCTCCCCGGGGCACCTGACTGTATACTATAGCGCCGCCGCCCCTGGTCTGGAAGGAGAGTCCCTCAGACCTTAAAATCCTTATGGCTTCGTCCACCGGATAGTTAACCACATTGGGAACCTTTACCTTGACCCGTGGAGTTTCGTACCACGCGGCAGGGTCCGGCGGCTTTATAATACCGGGGTTTTCCGGTATGCCCAGGTAGTGAAGGGTATCCCGCATAATGGACTGGAATACCGGGGCAGCAACCACCCCACCGTAATAAACCCCTCCCTGGGGCTCGGCAATCATCACCAGCACAGCCACCTGGGGGTCCTCCACCGGGGCAAAGCCCACAAAGGAGGCCACATACCTGCCGCTCACATAGCCCCCGCTTTCCCCCACCACCTGGGCGGTACCGGTCTTGCCGGCCACCCTGTAGCCTTCCACGAAGGCATTTATGCCGGTGCCCCTGGCCACCACATTTTCCAGGAGTCCTTTGACCTGGTCCGAGGTCTCTTTGGATAAGGCACTCCTTATGGCCTCGGGACTAACTGTTTTTACCGCCTTCCCCTTGCTGTCCCTTATTTCCCTGACCAGCTGGGGCTTATATACTGTTCCCCCGTTAGCCACAGCGCACGCCGCCGAAAGCAGCTGAATGGGGGTTACCGCGATGGACTGCCCGATGGACATGGTGGCTATATTCAGGTTGGTGGCCTTCTTTTCATCTATAACAATTCCCCTGGCCTCCCCGGCCAGGTCGATACCGGTTTTATCCCCAAAGCCAAAGGCTTTTAAATACTTGTAAAAATTATCCCTGCCCACCCTCAGCCCCACATCAACAAAGCCGGGGTTGCAGGAGTTCATGACCACCTCTTCAAAGCTCTGGCTGCCGTGCCCCCCGCCCTTCCAGCACTTGATCCTCCGGTCGGCAACCTTTACGAAGCCCGGATCAAAAAACCTGTCGGCGGGCCTGACAACCTTTTCATTTACGGCGGCTGAGGTGGTAACAATTTTAAAGGTGGACCCGGGCTCGTAATTATACCATATGGACGGATTCCGATCCCACACGTTTCTGGGCACATCGCTCCAGTTATTGGAATTAAAGGTGGGCCGGTTTCCCATGGCCAGAACCTCGCCGGTGCGGGGGTCCATAACTATTGCCACCGCCAGCTTGGGACTGTACCTGGCCACTACCTTGTCTAGCTCCCGCTCGACAAAATACTGTATATTGGAATCCAGGGTCAGCACCAGGCTGTTGCCCTGCTCGGGCGGGTAATACCTGTGTATGGGATCGGGCACGTTGCGCCCCGCCGCATCATGTTCCACCAGTATACGGCCGGGCTGGCCCCGTAAAACATCATCATAGGTCTTTTCTATGCCCATCAGGCCCTGGTTATCCACCCCGGTAAATCCCAAAAGGTGGGGGGCCAGTGTTTCATGCGGGTAGAAGCGCCTGCTTTCCTCCACCAGGTGTATTCCCCCGGGCTTAAGGTCCCTTATTCTGGCCGCCGCCTCCGGGCTGACCTTTCTCTTGACCCACTCGTAGCATGACTTGCGGGTAAGAATCTTGTACAGCCTGTCCCTGTCCATCTCCAGAAGGGGGGCCAGTAGATCGGCAGTCTCCCCGGGATTCTTGACCTGGTACGGGATGGTGTAGACCGAGTCGCTGCTGACGCTGGTTACCAGTTCCTGGCCATTCCTGTCATAAATGGCGCCTCTTTTGGCCTCCACCGGAATGTCCCTCATCCTGACCTCCAGAGCCTTCTGCTGGAGATAGTCGCCCTGGACAAACTGGATCCAGGCAAGCCTGACAATCAGCCCCACAAAGGCTGCGGCACAAAGTAAAAAAAGCCAGGTGAGCCGCTTGCGGATAAGTATGCCGGTAGTGCGCATACAATTCCTCCTCCGACATCAGCCCACCCGGAAGGAAAGGTACCCTTTCCTTAACTCCCCTTTATACCCATCAGGCTGGCGAAAGCCTGTACAATTCTGCTTCTGCCGGTCTCCTGCGGAGCCTTGTCCTGGTTACCCGCATCAGGGCCGCCAGAGTTTGCGTAAGCCCCGGAGTCTGCTTTCCCACCGGTTAGATCCGCCCTTACAACCACCATATCCTTGTTGCCCGGCTGGACCATCTTCAGCCTGGTGGTGGCCACATACTCTATCCTGTCCAGAGAGCCAAGCCTGTCAACCTCCTGCTCGAGAGAAACAGTATCCTGGCGGAGGGCCGCCAGTTCCTGGCCCAGACTGTATGTTTTGTAACCGGTGATCAGCACCTGGGAATAGTAAAAGGCAATCAGCATTCCGGTGCAGAAGGTTAGAAAGACAAGTCCCGTAAGGATAACCTTTCCTTTTAAGGGGAGCCGGCTCCGCCTGGGGCGCCGGTTAACCCGGACTTCCTCCTCGGGCAGGCTGTAATGATCATAACGTTCTTGCGCTACTACCAAAGCTTATTCACCCTCTACCTTCTTTAGAACTTTAACGTGCCAGCGCTGCTGAGCCACCCGCGGCGGGCTGTCAGGCGCCACCGACCTTTTCAGCCGTTCTGAGCCTGGCGCTCCTGGACCTGGGGTTTTCCTCCAACTCGGCCGCTGAAGGGGTGACCCCTCCAGGCTTAATCATTTTAATAATTGGTTTGGCGCCGCACACGCAAATGGGAAAGTCCCCGGGACACGTACACTTCCCTGATAAATCCCGGAAGGTCTTCTTGACAATGCGGTCCTCCAGTGAGTGAAAGGTAATGACGCACAGGCGCCCTCCGGGTTTCAGGCGATCTACCGCCCCCAAAACGGCGCCCTTTATAATATCAATTTCGTTGTTTACCGCAATTCTTATGGCCTGGAAAGTTCTCCTGGCCGGGTGCGGGCCCTCACGCCTGTATTTGGCCGGAATGGCCGCCCTGATGATGTCAACCAGCCTGCCGGTGGTGGCAATTAACGCCTTTTCCCTCTCCTTGACTATGAAGGAGGCAATCCTGCCGGCAAACCGGTCCTCCCCGTACCGCCGTATTATCCCGGCCAGTTCTTTCTCCGGCAGTGAATTTATAAGGTCCCCGGCGGTAATCCCGGCATCCCTGTCCATACGCATATCCAGGGGGGCGTCATTCATATAGCTGAATCCCCGGTCCGGGTTATCCAGCTGGTAGGAGCTGACCCCCAGGTCAAATAAAATACCGTCAGCCCGGTCTATGTCCAGCTCATCCAGCACCGGCAGCAGGCCGGTAAAATTGCTGTGCACCAGCTTTACCCTGTCCCCGAATTCAGCCAGCCGGGAGGCCGCCTCCCTTAAGGCGTCCCGGTCCTGGTCCAGTCCGATGAGCCTCCCCCCCGGAGAGGAGAGCCTTAATATCTCGCTGCTGTGCCCGGCCCCACCTACCGTACAATCCACATAAGTGCCGTTTTGCCGAATATTAAGCCCGTCCAGCACCTCTCTCAAAAGCACCGGCCGGTGTGTAAACATGAACTCCCCGTTTTTCGCGTCAGGCGGCATTTTTTTGCTCCAAATAGAATATTATGAACTTTTTACAACTTGCATGCAAAACACGTAGAGTCCAATTATAATCCCAGGTCAAATTCCACAATTTTTTCAGCCAGCTGCTCGGCTGAGGCCGAAGCAGAGCTATTGTACTCCTCCCAGCGCTGTTTTGACCATATTTCAACCCTGGATGCTATTCCTACAACCATGGTGTCCTTTTCAAGGCCGCCGTATTCCCTTAAACTGGCCGGAATCAGTATCCTTCCCTGCTTATCAACCTCGCACTCCGTTGCCCCCGAGAAAAAAAACCGCACAAAGGCCCGGGCATCCGCCCTGGTAAAGGGAAGGGACCGCATTTTTTGCTCAAGAGCTGTCCATTCCTTGGGAGGGTAAACAAACAGGCATCCGTCCAATCCCTTAGTCAAAATGAATTTGTCCCCCAGGCCTTCGCGGAAGCGGGCAGGAATAAAAAGGCGACCTTTTGAATCGATGGTATGCTGGTATTCACCTATAAACAATCCTTTTCACCCCACCCATAACCACCAATTCACCACTTTGATCCACTTTACATCACTTTTCCCCACTTCTATTCTATAACCAAGTTCCATTTCCTTCTTTTTTTCCGTAAGTTTTAAAATTTTTTATAATTTTTTTAAAAATAAAACTGTCAAAGTATAAACAAACCCCCGCCATAAAAGAAAAAATGCCGGAATTGAGCCCCGGCATTTTTCTCAAAAAAAATTACAGGCCGTATTTATTATACGGCCCTGGTCAGTTTTTATATTTTTATCATATTCCTCCGCCTGCCCTCAAAAACAGCCACTTCGCTGTATCCCGCCTCCCTGAGCAGGTCCACGGCCTGGCTGAATCCGGCCCCCACCAGCCCGGGGGCGTGGGCATCGGACCCGGTGGAGGCCGGAACCCCCTCCAGCCTGCATATTCTCAAAAAATCCAGGGAAGGGTATATTTCTTCGGCGGGCACCCTCAGCCCGGCGGTATTCACCTCCACACACACCCCGGCCCCGGCCATGGCTCCGGCCGCCCTCCGGTACAGTTCCAGCGGGGGAGTAACCGGGCGGTGGCCGAATTTTTTAATAAGGTCCGGGTGGGCAATTATATCGTACAGCCGGGAACGGGCTGCAGCGCACAGCAGGTCAAAATATTTTTCATATATTTCATCAATATCCTGCCGGCCAAATTCCTCAAGGTGGGCGGGGTTATCAAACCCCCAGCCGTCTATGTAGTGAATTGATCCAATAACATAGTCAAAGGGATATCCGGAAAGAATGGACTTTACCGTACTGCCCTGCCCCGGTATAAAGTCCACCTCCACTCCCAGGCGGACAGAAAGTGAGGGGAACTCCGGCCGGAGGCCCAGCACCCCGGCAATGTAGCCGGGGAATTCCTCTTCGGCCATGGCCAGGCCGGGGTCTCTCCTGTCAGCCGGCAGCCAGTATAGGGGGATATGGTCTGAAAAACCTATTTCCCCCATACCTTTTTTGACGGCCTCTTCAGCGTACTGGCGCATCCCGCCGGAGGCGTGGCCGCAGCGGCCGGTGTGGATATGATAGTCGGGAATCATCTGCCGCCCTTCCCCCTCAGGAGGCCGGACACTTCCCGGGCCAGGCTGTATATCTTTTCGGCCACCTCCGGTTCCAGCAGCCCGGTGCCGCAGGCCGGTGTTATCAGTGTCTGGCTCACGAGGTCGGCTTCGGCAATCCCCCGGGACCTCAACTGGCCCCAGAGGTTTTGAAGCCTTTCCAACAGGCTTTCCCCGGTCTCTTCCAGGGCTTTTTCACTGGTGGGCACTATACCCTGGGCCAGTATCCCTCCCCTGGAGATAAACCCTTTCAATTCTCCGGCGTAAGGTATAAGGGATTCCCCGAAATTATACACATCAAGATTCACTATATCAAGATCACACTCATACAGCAGCGACCAGTCGATGGAATCGCAGGAGTGGACCCCGGCCAGCGCCCCGGCGGAGTGAATCTGATCGAATATTTCATTCATGTCCTTTTTGATCATTTCCCTGGTCACGGTGATGTAATCAGACTTCCCGTACACGCTTATGGCGGGCTCATCCACAAAAATTATAGACGGGCGGCCCAGGGAGGCAAGCTTTTCGGCCTGCCAGCGGGCGTGCAGGGCAAGGGTTTTTACCAGCACATCCCGCAGCTGGTCCTCATAATAGGCTATTCTCCCCCGGTCATCCTTCAGCTGAAACCCTATGGTCAGGGGGCCGGCCAGATGGCCTTTAAAATACAGGGCGTTCCCGGGGCCTTTCCGCCCTATATAGTCTGTGAACGCATAAAACCCGGATGCCGATCCCTCCGGAAGGTTAAAGGTATCCAGGGCCGACTGGTCACCTTCGGCCGCCGCCAGGTAAAGGGTATAAAACCCGGCCATATTTTCCCCCCAGCGATCACTGGAAGTATCAAAAAAGGCCGAATTATCTCTTAATTTGATTATACCCAGCTTGATCAGAGGGGTCAGGAACTGAAACACAAACCCCTCACTGGAACCTCTCCGGGGCATCTGGGGCCAGTGGGGTATTTCCGGCAGATTGCTGAAAATAAGAGAGAGGGACTGCTCCGGCCCGGTATAAGGCACACTGCCTATGCCGGTAGCCAGGCCCTCTGGTTTAAAAGTCATTTAAAAGCCTCCTATAAGCTTATGGTACTACTTCCCCGACCACCAAGCAGTATGTAAATTCTTGTCCTTATAAGCCACAGAGGACTGCCTAAGCATTCTGAATTCTGAATTCTGACTCCTGTATTCCGACCGTATAGAACTTCAGAAAAAGAATAATGTCATTATATCCCACACCCGGGTCTTAGTAAAGAACAGTGTTCCGGAGGTTTTTACGGCCGGCCGCCCTGCCTGTTACATCAATATAAGTCCTGGCGGTATCACTGGCTATCTGGTCCCAGCTGTAGCGGCCCAAAACCTTCCTGTAGGCATTCCGGCTGAGTCTCCGGGCCCGGTCGGGGTGGGAAAGGAGGTCAATTACATACCGGGCCAGAAGGCCGGAATTACCGGGAGGCGCCTTCAGCCCATCTATGCCGTGGCTTATTATCTCCGAAAGGCCTCCGGTCTCCGAAACCACCACCGGGGTTCCGGCCGCCATAGCCTCCAGGGCCACAATGCCAAAAGGCTCGTAAATACTGGGAAATACCGCAACTGCCGCCCTGGCCAGCAAACTGTTTCTCCCCTCATCATCCACAAAGCCGATGAAATTTACACAGTCCTCCACACCTTTTTCCCAGGCCAGTCTTTTTAACCCCTCCTCATAGGGACCCCTTCCGGCCACCGCCAGCTCAACTTGAGGATGGTGTTCCCTTATTGCCGGCAGAGCCTCTATGAGCGCCTGCACCCCCTTTTCGGGAACCAGCCTGCCCAAAAAGGCGATAACCGGCCCGCCGCTTTGGGCCCCGGCCTCTCCCCCGGGAATCAGGTTTTTTACATTCACCCCGTTTGGTATTACCCTTATTCCTCCTTTGCCGCCCCCGAACAGTCTGCCCACCTCCCTGGCCATGTAGTTGCTGCAGCAGATTACCTGGTGGGACAGGGACACAAGCTCTGACTCTATGCCGTGTATTTTCCTCTGAAAATCAGTGACAATCCCCCTGTTGCGCCCATATTCGGTGGCATGTATGGTTGACACCAGGGGAATGCCCCCCTTTTCCCTGATTTCCCCGGCAGCGTTAAAAACAAGCCAGTCATGGGCGTGCACCAGGCTGAAACAGCCCTCCCCAAGGCCCCGCTCCCAGGCCAGACGAACCATCCCCTCATTCAGCCGGTCCAGCCATTCCAGGAAGTTACTGGTTTTCAGATTCCTTTCCTCCACCCTGTATACGTGAACCCCGGCCTCATCCACCTCATAATGGGGCCTGTCCTGAGCGGGACAGGTAAAAACATGCACCTCAACACCCAGCCCCGACAGGGAGCGGGAAAGGTCAAACACATGCCGGCCCAGCCCTCCCACTGTGCAGGGAGGGTATTCCCAGGAAAGCATGGCCACCTTCAGCCCGGCTTCTTTAAAGATACCCGGGCAGACCTTATACGAGGCGAAAATACCGGGATTCAGGTCGGGGAATAGATTATTCTCATTTTCCAGACTGCTTAAAAGGTCTGCATCCACCGACCCTGCTTCGATCTGGCCGGCCAGGGCCATAAAACTCTTCAGATGCCCGGAGACCCTTTTAGTGGCATATTCCACTGTGGTTCCTTCCTTTAGAATAAAAGCCCAGTCACTGCTCTGGGCCAGGAGCAGCTCCCTCCCCGCCTGTTTCAGGGCTCTTTGCACCATTCCCCCGTCCGCCCCGTGCCGGTCGGCCATATCGTTCATCTTTGCCTCGGCGAAATGCTGGTGTTTGTATATCCAATCATTTTTAGGGTTGAGCCACACATAGCCAAACCCTCCCTCACCCCAGCTGCTCATGGGCATTTCCACCATCTGGCTGCTCGGGTGAAGAGAAAGGTAATCTCCGGGAGTAATGGCCTTAACACCCCCATTACCGGCCAGGCGAAAAACATGCTCAATCCACAAAGGCCCCTCGTACCACCAGTGCCCGAACAATTCAGCATCATAGGGAGACAGTACCAGCGGCATCCTGTCCATTCCCGAGGAAGCCTGCCTCAGCTGCAACGCCCTCCTGGCCACAAAGTCCCGGGCGTGCATTTCCGCCCTTTTCTCGGCCGCGGCGGAATCATACAGCTCCTTGTCTCCTCCCTCGCCCGTTATTTTGTAATATTTAAAACCGGTATCCACCCTGGTAGTCCCTCCCGGAAGAAAGGGCCCTATGTAGTCAATATCCAGGTCATAGGCTATATCACGATAAAATTCCCTGTAATCCGGGTGCCCGGGGTAACCTTCCCTTCTCTCCCAGACCTGCCTTGAGCTCTCCGGGTCACGGGCGAAGGCCGCCACCCCCGACCGGCACCTCACCGGACCATAAATACCGTGTACAGGCTCGGGAACAGCAGCCAGAATGCCGTGGGTATCCACTATAAAATACCTGACTCCGGCATCCCTCAGCAAAACATCCAGGCCCTCTTCATAGGCGCACTCCGGAAGCCAGAAGCCTGTGGGCCTCTGGCCGAAAACTTTCTCAAAAGAATCCAGTCCCACCTCAATCTGGGCCCGCCGGCACTCCTTCATGTGTATAAGCGGCAAAAATCCGTGGGTGGCGGAGGTGGTCAGCAGCTCCAGCCTTCCCCTGTCTGAAAGGCTCTTAAATGCCGGGGGAAGACTTCCACCCCACTGAGTGAAATACCCCCGGGTCTTTTCAAGATGCCGGAGGTATTTTTGCGCAAGACTGTTCAACTTACTGCTGCCGGACGTCCTCTCACATTCTGAAAGGCCCAGCTTAATCATCCGGTCCAGGTAGCCGAGGTATTTTTCTTTTAGATGTTCATCCACCATCATGGAAAGCAGAGTCGGTGACAGGGAAATGGCCAGGCGAAAATCCAACCCTTCCCCATCCAGTCTTTCCAGCGTATTAAGAAGAGGTATGTAGCATTCTGTGCAGGCCTCAAAGAACCAGCGCTCTTCAAGTGACTCCCCTTCACCACTGCTTCTTACAAAAGGCAGGTGGGCATGCAGCACGAATAAAAGGTAACCGTTAATCATTACACCCCCTTAACCGGTCAACCTGCCGGTCAGTCGGCAGGTTTCCGGTAGCCCATATAAAATGGCATCGAAGTCAAAACCTCATCCAACTCCATGTTTTTACCGGCTTCCTCCAGGTATTTTCCTCCCGCCTGAAACTCTTTCCATGCATTTCCGGGGACCCTGGCGGCAGTCCCCTGTCTGGGCATAACATCAAACCTGGGGACCGGAGGAGTACTCACCGTTTCCGACTTGACCAGAGGCAAAAAACTCCCGTCGATGAGTTTCCCCCCTACTTCAAAACAGTACCTGGCACCCGGGTCCAGCCCTTCGAAATACCAGTTGTCAGTATAAGGCGGCGATTTAATCTCCCTGATCAAATGGTATTCGTATTCCGAATTACCGTTTTCCAATACCCTGTACAATCTGATAAATGCTCCTCCCATTTCGGCCACAGCCTCCCACAGCTCACGGGAAAGCTCCCAGTACACAAAAATGGTGCTGGGACCCTGGGGGAAGAAACCTATCATATTGTCATCATAAAAGGCCGGAAGGGATTGGTTGGACTCGCTCATTGTCATATCCCCTTTCCATTTGCGGAACACAACAAAAATAATAGCACGAGAGACACCGGGTTACAACCATTTGATACCGCCATCACATTCTAAAAACTCTTAAAATCATACCTTCAGCAACACTTTTAAGTCGACATATGTAATATTTGTCAAGTATATTCAGGGAAAAACGGTTAATTTAATATATTATGTCATAACTGTATTAAGAATAGGGTGCGCTAATACTATAGCTATGTTATATGTTTCACATATACAACAAAAAAATTTTACCCCTTACAATTCCTGCAGTAACCAAATATTTTCAGCTGGTGATTCTGCACATCAAAGCCCAAATCTCTATTCACCCTTTCCTCCAGATCTTCCAGAAGGTCCTCCGCCACCTCCAGTATTACCCCGCATTTCAGGCAGATAAGGTGATGGTGGTGATGGCCCATGAAGTCATCGCCCCCAAATTCATATCTTTTCCGCCCGTCGCCGAAATCCATGCCGTGTATTATGTCAAAATCGCAAAAAAGCTCCAGTGTCCGGTAAACTGTGGCCAGTCCCACGTCAGGCGCCTTTACCTTGACAAGGTTGTAGACCTCCTCGGCGCTAAGGTGCTTGTCCTTGTTCTCCAACAGCACCCTTAAGATATGCTCTCTCCGGGAGGTGAGCTTATACTCCTTGGACCTCAGCTTTTCCTCAACATCGTTGATCACATTTTTCATCAAATTCACTCCGGACTGTTATAATTAAAGTATATTAGAGTTCCTTCCGCCCTGTCAATTCGATCTTGACAAATAATTCCACGGTCCTTTCCGTTCAGTTCCACCTTTTTTTTCTCATCAGGTACCGGCGGCGCCTGGACCTGTCCCGTTTCCAGCCCAGCAGGAAAAGGGGCCCCAGTACAATCAAACCGTACCACCAGTGGAAGAGCGGCTTTTTGTCCACATCCCGGCCGGAAACTAGGTCAACCGCACCCACAACCTCTCCCTGCCTTAAAAACCTGAGGGCCCCTATCTTTTGACCCTTTTTCACCGGGGCAGACAATGTAGGGTCTATACTTGTCTCCTTTTGGATATTCCCGTCTCCACCGGCCGGGAGATTATAATAGCACTGCCGGGAGGTAACAGCGGAAACACTCTTCTCCATGCCCCCTTTAACAGGGGCGGTACCCTCTTCAGCCCCTGCCCCGGTCAGCACCACCGGGCTGAAATCAGTAAAGCCGTGATTTAAAAGGGCCGCTGTATCGGTGTATACCCCCGAATTCTCCGACTTAAGCACCACAGTCAGAAGTTCCCGGCCATCCCTCCGGGCGGCTGCCACCAGGCACTGCCCGGACTCGTCGGTATACCCGGTCTTGACTCCGGTGACCCCTTCAAAGCCCAGACTGTAACCTGGGCGCAAAAGCTTGTTGTGATTGACAAAATCCACCTGGGGAATACCTTCCACAGCCTGGGGCAGAGTTCTTTCGGTCTTAAAATGATACGTCCCCACTATTTTTCTGAACACCGGGTTTTTCATAGCCTCCCTGGTTATGATGGCCAGGTCCCCGGCTGTTGTGTAGTGGTCCGGGTCGTGCAGGCCGTGGGGGTTTGTGAAATTGCTGTGCACCGCCCCCATAGCCCTGGCCTGTTCATTCATCAGCTGGGCAAAGTGTCCGACAGATCCCCCGGTGTGCTCGGCCAGAGCAATGGCAGCGTCATTGGCCGAAGACAGCAGAAGTATGTAGAGAAGGTCTTCCAGCCTGAGCACCTCACCCTCCTGGAGCCCAACGTGGGACCCCCCGACTGAGGCGGCCTCATGGGAAACCTTCACCCTGTCCTCCAGGCTGCTGTTCTTGATCACCACCAGGGCTGTAAGTATCTTGGTGGTACTGGCCGGGTACATCATTTTGCCGGCATTTTTCTGGTAGAGCACCTGGCCGTTTTCCATATCCATCAGCAGCGCAGCCTCTGAAGACACCTCCGGCTGGGCCGGCATTCTCCCCGGACATATGAATAATGAAACCAAAAGCATCAATATTATTGTTTTTACAGTTCTTTTGTTCATGCCTTCCCTCAATTGTCATTGTATACAGCTGTATGTCTACTACAAGTTAAACACAGCATTATTTTTACTTCTATAAAACCCCTGCTATACCCTTCTACTAAAAAATGCAACACCCGCAAGCCCTGCCGCCAAAAGGATCAGCATACCGATCATCAGCACCGGGGCCTGTGGGCCAACCACACCGGTGATGAGCCAAAGCGCCCTGGAGACCAGACCGCCTATCAAAAAGGCCAGAAACAGTACCGAAATCCAGATAACAAAGCCCTCTTTCCAGCCCCGCTCCTTAAATATTATCATAACCGAGGCTATACAGGGCACAAACAGGGTCAGACTTACCATGGCCACAAACTGCTCCCCTGCGGAAAGGGGCAGGCCCAGTATTCCCGCCGTCCCGAAATCCCTGCGGATAAGGCCCATTATGAAAGCATTGGCTGATTCCCGGGGAAGATTAAGCCATCCCACCGTAATTGGCTCCATCGAATTCTGTATGGCATCCAGCGTTCCGGTTAACCTCAGAAGACTGAGAATAAGGGCGCCCCCGACAAAAACCGGGAAGGCCTCCTTCAAAAACTGCCAGGACCTCATCCACGTCTTTATAAGCACATTGTCCGGTCTGGGCAGCCGCAGCTGGGGCACATTAAGCATGAGAGGCGCCGAAAAACCCGGCAGAACCCGGGCCAGCACCATACCGGCAGCCACCATAACACCCAGAATAATCATCACATAGAGTATGAAAAAGGCCGTGCCCAGCCTTGACATGATGGCCGTCACAAAGGCCAGCTGGGCCGAGCAGGGCACCGCCAGGGCCAGCAGGAATATAGCAATCCTTCTCTCCCGGTCGGTGGGCAAAAGCCGCGTGGTGATGGTGGCCGCAGTAACACAGCCGAATCCCAGCACAATGGGTATTACCGCCATTCCGTTAAGGCCCACCACAGACAGGAGCCTGTCCATCAGTATAGCCACCCTGGGCAGATAGCCGCTGTCCTCCAGCAGCGAGAGCACCAGGAAAAAACCGATCACCAGCGGGGCAAGAAGTCCCAGCAGGTAGGTAATGGCCATGGTAAGCAGGCCGAACTGCCCGGTAAGTATTACCCCTATAGGCGACCCAAGGTCCATGTAGCCGGCCAGGATTGTCCTTATAAAGGGCTCATAATACCCCTCCATAAGGCGCCCCTGAGTAAAGTTCACCACCACCTGGGCAAAAAGAACCCCCACCAAAAGGTAAAGCAGCCCCATTATCAGTATTAGTATGGGAAACCCCGTTGCCGGCCTGATCATGACCTGCCCCAGCTTATCCAGAAAGCTTTTCTCCTGCTGGTTCAGGCCGTACACAATACCGCTAATCTCATTGGCCCTGACCCTCCTTTTGTTGTATAAAAGCATCTTCTCGCTTCCCGGAGGAAGGTCCAGTGTCCCGGCGGCAGCAGCGTCACCCTCCAGGAGAAGAAGGGCCATGGCCTCTGAGGTGCCCAGCTCTCCGGCCATTTCCGGCAGTCTCCCGGCCAGGTGCGGGTCCCTGTGCCCCCTGCGGGCGGCGGAAAGTTCCCCCACCAGGGCCTCGGTCCCCTCTTTTTTTACGGCCGCCGTCGAAACAACCGGGACCCCCAGTATTTTCTCCAGGGACTTCCTGTCTACACAGAGGCCGTGCCTGGCGGTTTCGTCGGACATATTAAGGGCCACCACCACCGGCAGACCCAGGTCAATCAGGTGCAGGGTGAGAAAAAGATCCCTTTCCAGGTTGGCGGCGTCCACCACATCTACAATTACATCGGCTGTAAGCACCAGGTCCCGGACCAGCTTCTCAGCCCCGTTAAAGGAAGAAATTCCGTATACCCCCGGCGTGTCCACCACCAGATCCCGTCCCACCCGGCCATAACACATCTCCACCGTAGTGCCGGGAAAGTTGCTGACATCTCCGTATAACCCGGTCATGGCGTTAAAAAGGGCGGTCTTACCCACATTGGGATTGCCCACCACCACAATGTACCGTGTATTTCCCGCCATACCGGCTTTTTTGCCCAGCTCCCGGCAGTCCAAATACAGTTACCCCTTCCGTCCTTGTATTGCACATTATTATTGATATATTGATATTTACTTAGAAATAAAAAAAGTAGCCCATTTAAAAAAAAATGCCCTGCGGGAAGCGGAATACAAACCCTCCTACCGTAAAAGGCGCCCCAGTGAAATAAAGACCTGCCTGCCCTTCAAAAACTCACCCCTACATACAGAGGTCACAGAGAATCAGCCGCCGCGCATTGCTCCCCGGAAGACACCGGCTCCACGCCTATAAGCCTGGCCAGTTTTCTTCCTATGGCTATTTCCTGCCTGTGCCTGGTAATCACCACCGGACCCATCGGAATAACCTCCCGGCAGGTGACCACTGTTCCCTCGGGAATACCGAAACGTGTGGCCTGGGCCCTGGTCATTTCGTCGGGAAGGGAAATTATTCTGATCACCTGTCCCCTTTTTGACCTGTCCAATGTCATAACAAATCCTCCGGCCTAATGTAAATGAGATCCATTATCAAAATATAGAAAAAGAGAACCATTATCATCAACTAATTATATGCCAGTTCTGTGTCAAAAATCAATAAATTATAGGTTGTAGGAAATAAAAAGACATTGGGTGGAGACATTGGGACGGCAGACTGTGTCTTGTTCTTGTTATGGATGTAGATTTTACAACCGAAGATTCCAAAGTGTTATATTTCAAACGTTGGGAAATAGCTTGAAAACTTTTCGGGAGTTAATCCGATAGTTATAAAGCAGGATTTTTACGCAACGATATATTTCTGTGTAAAATTATGTAAGCGAAGCTTTATGACATTGGTCTGCCGTCCCCTATGTCTAAACCCGCTTCTACCGGCAGACATCCTTATAATTATCGCTTAAGCTCTTGGAAGAACTTGGTTATAATGGTTTGGGCATTCCTATCTGTCAATTCCACTATCCCCGTGAAACTTATGAAAAAAAGCAGCCATTGTGACTAATTTTCAGAGGGAGTCCTTGGAAAGTCAGGATCCAACCCCGAAAATAACTCTACCGTCCAGAGCCACTACACCTTTGGATGTGGCCAGCAGCGGGTTGATATCCACTTCGCTTATTTCAGGATTGTTTGTCACGAGATCAGATAGGCAGGTTATGGCTTTCACCAGGGCATTCAGGTCTGCCTTTTCCTGCCCTCTTACACCTTGCAGCAGCCGTCCCGCCCGGGTCTCACCAATCATTTCCAGTGCTTCGGCAGGACTGACCGGGGCTATCCGGAAAGCAACGTCCCGCATTATTTCGGTATAAATTCCTCCCGTGCCGAAGACCAGAACCGGCCCAAATTCAGCGTCCATCTTGCTGCCCAGAATGAGCTCTATACCACCGCTGAGGTACCGCTGAACCAGAACCCCCTGGATAGATGCGCCGGGGGATTTTTCTTGCACCTCCTCCAGCATGGAAAGGTAGGCATTTTTCAGCCCTTGAGCGTCCCTGATGTCCAGCCTTACGCCACCTGCCTCTGTTTTATGCAGCACCTGGGGACTGACCACCTTCAGCGCTACGGGATATCCTAACTCTGCAGAAGCGTTGGCGGCTTCCTCAAGGTTGCGGGCAAAAATATCCTTCACCACAGGGATGCCTGCCCCAGCCAGTATCTCCATGGCCTTGTCCCCCGGCGCCGCCCCGCTCATGCCCTTTATGTCTATCGTAAGCGGAGCGGGTGGGCCGGCCTTTATTACTTCATCATATTTTCTAGTGCGGATATGATGATGATAGTTGTAGAGAGCCCCTAAAGCCCTGGCCAGCCTTTCCGGAGAATCATAAGCAACTACCTGTCCCTGTTCCTCAAGAAACTGCGTCCAATAGCGCTTGGCTGCTCCGAGAGTCCACACCGCCACCAGTTTATCAGGGTGCTCCCGGGCTGCCTCAATGATAAAATTAAAATTTACCGTATTTTTTTCTCCGGGAGGGTAATATGCATTTATAACGCATACCAGTATATCCACCCCAGGGTCGCTCAGCACATGGTTAAGTATTTGCGGATATACCTCGTCGAATCCGTATATCATTGCGGCAGGCCAGAAATCAACCGGATTGGACACACCCATCCAGTCTGGAAGCAGCTTGCCTATTTCCGCAACTGTTTCCGGTTTCAACAAGGCCGGGACCAGTCCGCAGCTCTGAATGGCATCCAGCACTGCTATTCCTCCCCCGCCGGTCACCGTCACCACAGCCACCCTGTTTCCGGGCACCTGATTGAACTTTATGAGAGATTTGTTAAAATCCCTCAGTTCGTCTATTGATTCAGCCCTTATTATTCCGGCCTGCCGGAAGGCCGCAGCGTACACATGATCCTCCCCGGCCAGGGAGCCGCTGTGGGAGCCGACAGCCCGGGAGCCTTCCTCTGTCCTGCCTGTTTTATATACGATAACGGGCTTTTCGAGGGTGACTGCACGGCTTAATTCTAGGAAAGCTTTACCTCCCCGGATACCTTCCATATGCAGGTTAATCACTTTGATACTGTCCTTCCGGCGATAGTACTCCATTATATCTATAAAACCCAGATCCGCAGCGTTTCCAATGTCCGCAGCATAACCGCATCCGTTGAAAATTTCATCGTGGGCGGTTAAAAACATGCCTGACTGGCAGATAACGCCAACTGGCGCCAACATTGTATTAAAATGAATAAACGATGTAATGAAGCTATCAAAGTTATTTACCAAACCCAGCGTGTTGGGCCCCAGCATCCGGACCCCGGTTCCTGCAATAGCATTCATTAACTCAACCTGAAGCTCTTTACCCTTGCTGTCTGCATCAGCAAAGCCCTGGGAAATGACAATTATCCCACGAACCCCACTCTTCACGCACTGTCTGACCAGTTCCGGAATCAGTGTCCTTCCCGTGGAAATTAGGGCCAGGTCAACCGGACCCGGTATATCCGATACCGACGGGTATGATTTTACTCCAAGAATATCCTGCGCCTTCGGGTTAACCGGATATATTTTACCCCTGTAACCCTTGTCAAGCAAAATATCCACGGGGTTAAAAACTCCCGGTCCTGTCCTGGTGGTGGCGCCAATTACCGCCACCGATGACGGGTTGAAAAAATAATCAAGACTTTCTTTCATAAATAGACCTCCTGGAACCATATTGCAAAATGAATAATTTTATGCGGTTCATCAGGGAACTGATCAAAAGGTTCAACGATATATTTATCATCTGCAACGACCTGACCATAAGTTAGCAACATAGGCAATAATTCAAAGAAGAACCTTGAGTTGGTGGATTATTAATGCTAACCGAAATGGACAGGGGAGCAGACGCGCTCTTGGTAAATATTTCGTAG
>JAMCVT010000055.1 GCA_023475565.1 Actinomycetota bacterium | reverse complement strand
ACATAATATTGCCAGCCTCAAAAGAGAATATTCGGCAATCTTAGTATTGCGCCAGATTATTACGGCCTTTTATTAAAAAAGACCCCTGAAGGAATGCGTAAGATTCAACATCTCCTTTAAGGTATAGTTTAATCCCAGTGCTTATTTGGAGGAGGGTTTCACTATTCTCTCGGCGAAATATAGCATAAAAGCATACCCAACCGAAACTAAGGACTGGTATCGTGACGAAGCCGATCGACCAATACATCGAAGAATTTTGTCTGGCGCTGGATGACGAGATATGTTTCCAGCAGGAACAGGGTGGCCGGCCGTGCAGGCTGCTGGAAGGCGCTTTGCTGGGCCGGGATGAAAAGGGCTATTACTATCTTTTCCTGAGTGAAACAGAATTTTTCCTGCCTGACAGCACGCCGGTGCGAGTGACCGGAGGGAACCGGGAAACCAGGGGGGAAGTTGTGTCGGTGCACGGTTTTGAAATTACCCTGCACCTGGCCGATAATATCGGTGAGACACCTGAACAGGCGCAGCTTTTCAGTGAGCCCTGGCACCTCCTTCAGGCTCTTAAGGAAAGACTGCAGGAGGTAGAAGTGCGCAACACTGAAATGGCCTGGGAAGTACTGCAGCCCGTTGACGGCATGAAAAAGGAATTTTTTAGCCGGACGCCGGAGGACCTGTGGGAGACGGAGGAGGCGCCGGCGCCGGTAATGGACGGGGCGGTCAGCTTCATCTGGGGACCTCCCGGCACCGGCAAGACTGAAACTTTGGCCCGCCTGGCGGTCTTTTTTTATATGAAAAAAATGCGGGTGCTGGTGCTGGCCCACGCTAATGTCGCAGTGGACGAGGCTATGCTGAGGATTGCGGGCCGCCTGGGGAAGGACAGTTTTCCTGCCGGCGATATAGTCAGGTACGGCTACGCCCGCCTTCCTGCTACACGTTCCAGCCTGCTGCTGGCCTCGAACCTGGCCGCCTTCCGCTATCCGGAAGGGCTATCCCTGCGAAAAAGTCTGGAGACCGAGAGGTCCCGGCTAATAGCCCGGATTTCAACGGACAAAAAGGTGAGACAGCGCCTTCAGGAAGTGGAGGCAGATCTTAAACAACTGCGCATGCACTTTAAAAATGCAGAAATGGAGATCGCCCAGGAAGCATCCGTGCTGGGCTGCACTTTATCCAGGGCGGTGACGGACGGGGCGGTGCACGACAGCTGCTATGACGTGGTGCTGCTGGATGAAGCCAGTATGGTTTACATACCCCAGGCTGTTTTCGCCGCCTCCCTGGCCCGCCGGAAATTAATTATCATTGGTGACTTCAGGCAGCTGGCGCCGGTAGCCATGGCCTCCACCGAACCGGCGCAGCGGTGGCTGAAAAAAGATATTTTTGCATTAAACGGGATCATCGAAGCGGTGGAGAATGGTTTTAATCCGGGATTGGTAATGTTATACACCCAAAGGAGAATGCACCCGGCCATTTCAGGGTATGTAAACCAGGCCTTTTACGCCGGGCTGCTGCGGGACGGTCCACAAACGGCTCAAAGGCGGCACATTGCGGATGCAGCGCCGCTGCCCGGACACCCGCTGGTCCTGGTTGACGTTTCTACCCTTCCCGTCTTTTGCCTGAAAGAAGGCAATTCCCGCTTCAATATTCTAACGGCCGCACTGTCTCTTTTTCTGGCCGCTCCCGCCGCAGGAGAAGGGCTGTCCGTAGGACTGCTGACCCCCTACACGGCCCAAGCGCGCCTGTTATACACTCTCAGCGCCGATATTTTCAGCAGGGGCAGCGTGCTCAATGAAAATGGTGTCTTCGCTGCCACAGTGCACCGCTTCCAGGGGGCCGAAAAGGATTTAATCGTTCTTGACCTGGTAGATGCCTTCTGGCAGAGGGCTCCCGGGGGCATCCTGACTTCCCGGAAAAACAATGCCGCCGAACGCTTTATCAATGTAGCCGTAACCCGGGCCAGGGGCAAGCTGATTGTGCTGGCCCACCGCCGGTTTTTTGACGGCCGCCTGTCCGGGAATTCCGCTTTAGCCGGCCTGTTTAATTATATTGAACGTAACGGCCTGGTAGTTGACGCCGGGCGGCTGCTGGACGGGCAACTGCCTGAGCAACAGAAGGGACCCAAAGCTTCCTTGCACCGGTTTGACAGCTTCTGGCCGGCGTATGAGGCATGGCAGGAGGATATCACCGGGGCAGCCGAAATACAGTTGGACTGGCCGCACCGGGCCGGAACGCTGGACCAGGCCACCGCCGCCGCGCTAATCAAGGCCTTGAAAAAAGGCGCCGCCATCTCCATAAGAGCCGGCAGGCCGGACCTGCTGCCCAAACAATTACAGCCCTGGGCAGTTATAAAAAATATGGCCTACCCGTGCACCGCCATCGGCCGGAATATCTTCTGGTACGGCTGTCCCTGCCCGGCAGACGGACGGGCAGGCCAAACGAGTGTGCGACTGGCCGGGGAGAGGACTGTTCGCCTGTGTATGTCACTGTTAAGGATGGATTTACGGGAACATAAACACAACGGCAAAATATACACCGGCCTGCAGTCCTACGTGGAAATCAATTACCGGTGTCCCCTCTGCCAGAAGCCCCTTACTGTGCGGCCCGGTTACAGGGGAGTTTTCTGGGGCTGCACCAACTACCGAAGCTGTGATTTTTCTCCCACCGGCCTGCCCGGGGAGGTCCTGGACGAATACCTGGCCGTCACGGGCATCACCTGCCCCCGGGGTCACCTGCTGAAGGCCTTTCCGACTTACCGCGGACTGATCGCCCGCTGTACCCATCATCCGGCCTGCGGATACACCATAACAGACAAGGAACTGCTTTAATCGGCCATATTTTCTTGTCGAATTCGTAGTCAAATAAAGGGAAAAAGGCTATATCTGTAGAAATTAAGCTCATTATAAAAACAGGAGGACACTGATTTTCTATGGAAAAGGACCCATTGGAACTATTTATTGACCGGGAGCTGTATGACAGCCTTAAGGGCTTCGAGGATACCCATAAAAACTTGACGGCAGCCTTGCGGCGGCTCAGGCAGGGCGCCGGTGAAGGCAACCCGGAACTTATGCAGCAGGCCCTGGCCCGGTACAGCGACCTTATGGAAAAACAGGGCGGTTTTACTGGAGATTTGCTGAAAACAGTCCCTGCATTCGAGGTGAGGACCTACCTCCTGGAGGAGTTTCACCCGGCCTTCATGGCCGCCCTGGAGGAGGAGGGTTTGGCCGTGGAGGCCGATTACCCTGTCTACGAGGTATTTCCTGTCAAAATAAGGGTCTTGCCCGACAGGGGGGCTGTACAGGTGGATGATAAGATTGTCCGCTGCCTGCGGCCCAAGATGCTGGTACAGTACCTGAAAAGAATAATCAAAAAATTAAATGCCGGCAGTTTTGACGGGAAAAAGTTCCTTTTGTCCCTGTCCAGAGCCTATGACTTATTGCTCTATAAATTCATGGTGGACAAGGAGATACGCCTGAATGAACAGGAAGTGCTTTTAAAGGATGTCTACAATGTTTTAACTCCCCTTCCCCAGCACAGGCAGGAATACTCCCTGCAGAGATTTGCCTTCGACCTGCACCGCCTGCTGCGGGATGACTGCACGCTCACGCCTGACGGGCGCCAACTGTGGCTGGGCAATGTGCGTAACAGGAGTAAGGCGGTGGTGGTGCCCGACGCTCAGGGACGGCCGCAGCGTTACGGGGTAATTAAGTTTTACCGGGGGGATTAACCGTTGGAAAAAGATGCAGACAAACACCTGTCACTGGAAAATCTGAGGCTGGGACTGCCGCCCGGTAATCCCTTCGCCCTGGAGGCGGTGACTGTTACCCTGCGCCACGACATAGCCGCTTTCTGGGCTTCCCGCTACCTAGAGGATTTCATTGCAGCGGGAGGCAGCAAGGTAAAATTCCTTCTGGGCCATCCGGGGTCCGGCAAAACCCACGCCTTATTGCTGCTTCAGCACAAAGCCAGGCAGATGAACTATATTGCTGTTTATATAGATGCCCGTTCGGTGCGGCTGCACCAGTTCAACACCATCTACCAGGCTGTTATGGAAGCGGTGGATATTGAGAACCTTGTCATGGCATACAGCGCCGGCCTGGTAAAAAAACTGGGCTACCAGGCGGAAGCAGAGGATATACTACCGGGCCCCGGCACTTTTTTCAACCTTGCGGTAAATAGCGGCCGGGCAGAGGAATCCCTGCGGCGTGACATTAACGAGCAACTGGAGGTCCTGCACCAGGACCGTAAAATCCACCACTATTTGGCCACGGCCTTTACCCAGCTGTGCGCCGATTACCTGGGATCACGCCCGCTGGAATGCGAACAGCGGGAACATCTGGTTCGGTGGCTGAAGGGCCAGGCCATACCGGCCAAAGACCTGCGTAAGCTGCACATCTTTTCGCGCATAGACAAATTCAACGCCCGCTACATGCTTGGTTCTCTGGCCCACCTGGCCGGACGCTGCGGCTACCGGGGGATTTATGTAGCCATGGACGGGCTGGAAACATTGCTGGAAAAGGATGAAAACGGCCGGTCCAGGTACGGCCGGGCGGCCCGCAATGAAGTATATGAAAGCCTGCGCCAGTTGGTGGACGATTTTGTGGAATTTGAGGGAGTGTTTTTTGTTTTTGCCGCCCAGCCCGAAATACTGCACGATGAAAAGGCGGGCTTTAAGTCGTATGAGGCCTTGTGGATGCGTGTTCAGAACGAGGTTGCAGGTTCCCGCGTAAACCTGTTTGCTGATATGGTAAACCAGGATGTGCTGGTAAGAGAGTATTTTGACCAGGCGGCATGCATGGAACTACGTAACAAAATGGACAGTTATTTTGGGAACAGGGTGGAAAACGAAATTGACCCGGCCCGGGAACTGCGGGCCGCAGGGATGGTTTCCCCCCTGCGCCGGGTGATTGCCGCACTGGCCCAGGCGCGACCGGGCTTTACCGATACAACAGACGCCTTGAGGAGTGGTGAAGATGACGGACAGGTTCAACGCCCAGCAAATCATTGAATGCCTCCGGTCCGGGATTTCCTCCAGGAGGCTCAGCGCCATCTTCTCTTATGGCAGGGAAGCGGCTCTGGAGCGGGTAAGCCGGGAAATGGGCCGGGTCAGTGAAGATAACGCGGTGCAAAGCCTGGTGTTAAAAGGCAATTTCGGCAACGGTAAAACCCACTTTTTAAACATAATATTCGATTTGGCCGAGAAAATGAATTTTGCGGTCAGTTTCGTGCCCCTGAGTAAGGAGATTCCCTTCAACCGGCTGGACCGGATATACCGCAACGCGGTGGCGGCCCTTTATTTACCGGGCTTCATGCAGCCGGGGCTGTTGCCGCTTTTATCACAAGACAGATCCGGCAGTGAGGATACTGAAGACATTGTCAAGTTTGCCTCACGCCAGCTGCACCCAAAGATAGCCGCCGTTCTAAAAAACTATTTCGAGTCGAACGACCCCTGGAGCAAACACCAGTTATTCAGCGACCTTTCGGGAGATTTCATACCCGGCTCCCTATTGAAGTCCATCCACCGTATAAATACGGGCATTACACTGAATATTCCCAGGTTTCTGCTAAAGGAGCATATTTTTGATTACTTCCGGATGTTGTCATATTTAATTAAGGCCCGGGGATACGCAGGCTGGATCATTCTTTTTGACGAGTTCGAGCAGGTAATGCACCTGGGAGTAAGCGCCAGATCCGCAGCTTATCTGAATGCCTCCCGTTTCATGTCAAAGGCCTTCGGACTTGCCTCCACCTATACCGTTTTTTCAGCTTCCTCCAACCTTTGGTCTGAGTTGCTGCTGAAGGAAAAACGCAGCGATTTTGATGTTATTCCGGACAGGTTGGCGGATAAAGGATTTCAGCATCACATTCCAACGGTCAAGGAAGTATTCGGCCAGTTTCTGAGGGATAATCTTTTTCTGGACAACCTTTCTTCATTTGACGTACGCCGGTTGTTGCACGCCATTAGCGAGTATCATTCACTCGCCTACAGCCGGCAGACGCCGGTCGATATGGAGGCTGTGCTGAACCTCCTGGGAGGGGATACGCCACTCCGAACCACCATCAGATCCATGGTAGAATACCTGGACTTGCAATATTTACACGGAGTGGAGCCGAAAATCTTGGTAAGTAGGCCGGAAGAATCAGCAGCCGTCATAAAATGGACGGATGATAACGGGGAAGACTTGGATTGCTAAACCACAGGCTTTCTTACGTGATCCGGGTGACCTAAAATGGGAATACTGGATACCGAGGAGGTGAAGACAACTGGGAGAAGGCAAAAAAGCATGACTATAAAAAAGAGCACAGGGACCTGTATATGCCAAAGGACAAGCCAATTCTTATCGAGGTTCCGTCCATGGATTTCATCATGGTGGATGGTTGCGGCGACCCTAACAACAACCTTGGCTTTGAGCAGGCTATAGAACTGCTTTATGGGCTGTCATATGCTATTAAGATGAGTAAAATGAAAGGAATACAGCCTGAAGGATATTTTGAATATGTGGTTCCCCCGCTTGAGGGGCTATGGTGGATTGATGAAGGCGGGTTTTCTTTTGAGAAAAGAGACAACTGGAAATGGACGCTGATGATACGCCAGCCGGAATTCGTAAATGAAGAGTTTTTCAAATTGGCATGTGGCCTATTAATAAGGAAAAAGCCCGGACTGCCCATTGAAAAGGCACGCTTTGAAGCCTTTACCGAAGGCTTATGCGTACAAATAATGCATATAGGACCATATTCCACTGAGCCTCAATCAATGAAGAAAATTGATGATTTTATAGCACAGGAGGGTCTGAGAGACAGGCTTGGCAGTGGAGGGAAACATCATGAGATTTACCTTTCAGACCCAAGGAAAAGTAAGCCGGAAAGTATTAAAACGGTGCTCCGGCATCCGGTTCAGACACTCCCAATTGTATGAACGCTTATGATGGGGTAAATCCCAAACATTTTATTGAAATTATAAAGCTTTTATGTTAGGATTTTCAGTGAAAAAACTAACTAAACATAGAATATTATTGAAGGGAGAGCATCATTGAGTTTGAACAAAAAATTGCAGGCATGGGTAAAAGAAATGGCTTTTATGTGTCAACCCGATCGGATTTATTGGTGTGATGGTTCACAGGAAGAATATGATCTTCTGTTGAAAGAGATGGTTGACGCAGGAATGGCAACTGCTTTAAATCCTGAAAAACGCCCGGGATGTTACGCATTCCGCAGTGACCCGTCTGATGTGGCCCGTGTTGAGAATAGGACTTTTATTGCTTCTAAAACACAAGAAGATGCAGGTCCAACCAACAACTGGATTGATCCTGAAGAACTTAAAGCAACAATGAAAAAATTATACAGGGGTTGCATGAAGGGAAGAACGATGTATGTTATTCCCTTTTCTATGGGACCCATTGGCTCGCCGATTTCCAAGATTGGTATCGAGTTAACTGACAGTCCTTATGTTGTGAATAATATGCGTATCATGACCCGTATGGGTAAACAGGTTCTTGATGTTCTTGGTGAAGACGGAGAATTTGTGCCTTGTTTACATTCAATAGGCGCTCCTTTGGCTGAAGGGCAAAAAGATGTAGCTTGGCCTTGTGCACCGATTGAACAAAAGTATATTAGTCATTTTCCGGAAGAAAGAACTATCTGGTCTTACGGTTC
>JAMCVT010000123.1 GCA_023475565.1 Actinomycetota bacterium | reverse complement strand
TAGATTTTCTTTGCCCCGGTGCTGGCGGCAATAAGTAATTCCCCGTTATACCCTGCAATCATAAAGCCTGCAAATCCCCCGTCATTAAAAACCCCCTCCGCAAGCTTACCGCCGTCATCTTTATTTATAATGGCCATCCGGCCTGTTTCGCTGCCGACGATAATAGTGCCTGCCGTATAATTGACCGCCCCGCTGTTTATGGCTGCGGCCCATGTAAGTGCGGGGGAAATTGTCTTTAAATAAAAGCCTTTGGGTGAATACTCCTTTACAACCTTACCCTTGACAGCATAAATGTTCTGGCCTGCAAATACCGCGCGGGCGGCCAGGGGAATGGTCATTTTTACTTTTGCGTCATTGCGGCCTGCTTTATATAGATAGCCGTCTTGCAAAATTAAAACTGCCATTTCGTTTGGCATAAACCCTAAAGACCTTGCCCCGGCTCCATTAGGGATAATTTTACTCATTTCTTCAGGCCTGGTTTTCCAGTCCTTGCCGTAGAAGGTCATAGTGCCGCTGCATTTGTCATAATCAGCCAGCCCAAAAACCCGGTACCTGCCATTCCTTGCATGATAGTACACAGCTTCAGGAAGATCTGACCAGCAACTTTTTACAAAAGAGGTTTCTATATAGAAAATTTTTTGGGAATTTTTCAAATCTATAATGACTGCCTGCTGTTCCCGTTCCTTCCAGGCCAACATTTTGAATTTCGGCAGGGGTGGCAGGCTGACGTTATATTTCATGATTATAACCCCATTTATAATAATCACCTTCATTATTATGGTACATTTTATGTTGCTGCTTCCTTCGGTGACAAAATAAAACCCGTCAGTGCAGAGCTGTATTATCTTCCGCATATCTCCACGGAAACGGCCTTTTTTTTATTATTAGAACGGCAGGAATACCGAAAAACAGATTGAATTTGTTTTTTATGACAAAAGGGGGTATATTTTTGCGCTGTAAGAAACTTATCTTTTTAATCCCTTTGGTGATCATTATTATGGCCGCCGGCTGCTCCGGTAAAAAGGAAGACAAAATAACCATAGGGCTCCTGCCCATAGTGGACTCGCTGCCCTTTTACGCAGCGTCGGAAAAAGGTTTTTTCCAGGCCGAGGGAATCAATGTTCAGCTGGTTAACTTTGACAGCGCCATGGAAAGGGACAGCGCCATCCAGGCCGGCGAGATAGACGGCACCCTGGGGGATGTGCTGGCCGTGGCTGCCCTTAATAACAGCGGCACTCCCGTAAAAATGGTGTCCCTGGGTCTGGGTGAGACCGGAAAAGAGGGGAGGTTCGCCATTCTCTCTTCCCCCCGGTCAGGGATCACAGCTCCCGGAGATTTAAAAAACGTGCCGGTGGCTGTTTCAACCAACTCCATAGTTGAATACGTTACCGACAGCCTTTTGCTGGACAGCGGCCTTAAGCCCGGGGAGATTAAGAAAGAAGCCATACCGAAAATACTGGTGCGCTTCAACCTGCTCCTGGAGGACAAAATAAAGGCCGCCTGCCTTCCCGACCCTCTGGCGGCGCTGGCCCAGAAGATGGGAGCAAGGCTGGTGGCGGACGATACACAATCAAACCTGTCCCAGACGGTTATATATTTCCGTAACGATTTTCTGGACAAAAACCCGGAGGCGGTAACAAAATTTCTGAAGGCATATGGCAGGGCGGCCGGGGAAATAAACGGAAACCCCGGGGCATACCGTTCTTTGCTGGTGGAAAAAGCAAGGGTTCCCCAGGAAGCCCTGGATGTATTTACAATGGATTACTACCCCGCGCCGCAGCCGCCCGACAGAAACCAGGTGGAAAAGGTTGTCAGGTGGATGATGGAAAAGGGGCTTTTAAAGAAACAATTTAACTATGAGGACCTTACCAGGGTGGACCTCCTGCCGCCGCAAGCCAAACAATGATCAGGGTCAGCGGACTGGAGGCGGCCTATGTTAATAACAACGCGCAGGTGCTGGCCCTTAGCGACGTCAGCTTCACCCTGGAAAAGGGACAGACCTGCGCCATAATCGGTCCTTCGGGATGCGGAAAGAGCACACTGCTGTATATTCTGGCCGGGCTTTTGAGGCATGCCGCGGGAGAAGTGGCAGTCAACGGGGAGCCGGTAAGGCCCAAGAGAAAGGAGACCGCGCTGATACTCCAGGACTATGGCCTTTTACCCTGGAAGACGGCACTGCAGAACACCTCCCTGGGTCTGGAAATAAGGGGGCACTCCAGAAAAGAAGTACTGGAGACCGCCGAGGAAGCCATGACAGATTTGGGTATATGGGAATTCAGGGACCATTTTCCCGCCCAATTGAGCGGCGGGCAGCGCCAGCGGGTGGCCATAGCCAGGTCGCTGACATTAAAGCCCGACCTTTTTTTAATGGATGAACCCTTCTCCTCCCTGGACGCCCTGACCAGGGAAAGTCTTCAGAATACACTGCTGGACTTCTGGAAAAAGAAGAACTCCACCATGGTACTGGTTACCCATAGCATTGAAGAGGCTGTTTTTCTGGGTCAGAGAATAATTATTTTCACAGCGGGGCCGGGCAGGATACTCCAAACCCTTGAGAACGGCGCCATGGGCGATGCCGGATACCGTACAAAGCCCCAATTTCATGACTGCTGTTCCAGGGTGCGCGGTATTATCGAAAGGGGGCTGTAAGTATGGGCCGCTGCAGGTTAAAGCATTTCCCGGTGAATTATACGGCCGCGGTGATTTTTTTGCTGGCCCTGTGGGAGATAACCTCCCTGCTGCTGAACCGGCCGTATTTTCCGGGGCCCTATGCATCTCTGCTGGTCTTCGCCCACGAAATGGGAAAGGACCTCTGGGCCCACCTGCTGGTAAGCACTGCCAGGGTGGTCACAAGTCTGGCGGCGGCCCTGGCGCCGGCTGTTATACTGGGGATGGTCCTGGGCCGGGAACAGAGGCTGGACCGCTATGCCTCCCCTTTGATTTACCTTACTTACCCGGTGCCTAAAATTATTTTCCTGCCCCTGGTAATCACTCTTCTTGGGCTGGGTGAACTGTCAAAGATTTTTCTGATCTCGGTGATAGTATTCTTTCAGATACTGGTCACCACCAGGGACGCCTCCCGCCAGGTTAGCAGGGGTATGGTTGATTCGGTGCTTTCCCTGGGCGCCGGCGAACTTCAGATATACCGGCATGTCATCTACCCCGCCTGCCTGCCCAAGATACTGACCGCCCTCAGGATTAGCCTGGGAACAGCCATTGCCGTTCTGTTTTTCTCAGAGACCATAGCCAACCGGGGAGGAATAGGCGGGATCGGGTACTATATGATGGAGGCCTGGTCGAGAATGGAATGGGATGCCATGTTTGCCGCCATAATAGCCATGGGGATAATGGGTTTCGCCCTTTACATTTTTTTGGAGTGGCTGGAAAAAAGGGTTTGTCCGTGGGAATTTCTGTAAATCTCAACTGAACTTGCTAAGTCTGCGGCTATACTCCCCAGGCGCCAACTGGTCTGGGGTCATTTTGAATGGAGCCGTACGATAACGCTCACCGTTTTAATAAATATTTAAGAAACTAATAAGTTTGATGTAATATTTATCAATTACAATTGGTTTTAGATAATATAGCTGCAGGTATAAAGAAGTAATAAGATGATTAGGGGGTTAGTTCTAATGACAACTTTATTACAGGTGTACAAGTGCGGTATTTGCGGGAATATTGTGGAGGTTTTTCACACAGGCAAGGGGCAGTTGGTTTGCTGCGGAAAGCCCATGGACTTGATAAATGAAAATTCGGTTGATGCATCGAAGGAAAAACACGTACCCGTAACTAAAGAATTGGATGGGAAGCTGGTTGTCAGGGTTGGAAGCGATCCTCATCCGATGGTGGAGAATCATTATATTGAATGGATTGAAGTAATTGTAGACGGAAAAGTATTCAGGAAGTCATTAAAAGCAGGGGAAAGTCCGGAGGCGGAATTCTGTGTTAATGGGGACGAAGTTACCGTTAGGGCTTATTGCAATCTGCACGGTCTCTGGAAAAAATAAATTAGCGGAAGAGTCTCCTAAAAAGCGCTGAGCTGCTTTTTGGGCTAAGCGCCTTTAAAGGCCCCCGGCCTTCTCTCCATCACGATGATTGTCCCGTCAAACCTCCGGGAATTAGCCTTATAGAAATATGAAATAATTTCTTGTTCTCTTTCAAGAGGAGAACAGGATGAAGATAGCGAATAGATTTTATAATTCTATATGGCCCAAAACAGCAGCATTGCATAAAAGAAAATGTCAAAAGCAGTTAACATTAAGCTGTTAAGATGTGGATACAGGGTTGTCTTAATGGTGTCGTTGCCGTTATTAATTATCTGGGAGATTGCATTGTCTTGAAAATTATGGAATGATCTCAGATCGCGCTTAAAATATAACGGAAAAGAAAAATAATTTGCAAATTGCAATATTTTTTGTAAAATTACAAAGAGAGACTGGGCTCCGGATCCGGCTCTCCATCTTCATCACCAGTGGCTAAAGCGCCATAACCGCAGCCACTTCGGGAGGGTAGTGTCACAGTCAGATCCCAATCAGCCCGACGCTGTTTGAGAAACAATTTAGCCGTTTTCTCCTTCGCTGCTGACGGGAGGGTGGAAATAAGGCGCTTGGCATAAAAATTGCTTTGTTTAGCAATTAGTGAATTCGCCATAAGCATTCTTGCATCTATTCGGGTTACTTCGTAAATACATCACCTCCAATAAGAAACTGTACAATTTAGACAGTATGTATATCCGATATACATACGCATTGATTTGTCTCTTCGATTTCATTATAACATATGTTTTAATATAAAGGTGCGCCATAAGGAGCTGCTAGTTGTCCAGGGCTTCCCCGGCTGTGTGTTGGATATTGAAGGGCAAAGAAGGTTTTTTAATATATTTTTCAATTGTAAACTGTTTTCTGTAGTATGTAATTTAGGCATTATTAATGATTTGTACATAAGTTTTACTGTTCACATAACTTTTTTGTTTGACTTTACTTAATTAACACAGTATTATAATAATTAAGATATTATAATTAGAGTATCGCTATGAAACTTGGACTGCTGTAATGACAGTCATGACAATATTATTCTGTGTCGGGATGATTGCTTGTGGTTGGCTATACAGTAGCAAAAATCCCGCCCACAACCAACCGCATCCAGAAGGACAAATGAACCAAGTACAAATTTTTAAGACACCAACTTTAAAGAATTGGCAATTATAAAATAATTTGCAAGATTGCAATATTTCTTGTAAATACTAAGCTCCGGGTCCGTGTCTCCGGGTTCATTGCTGGTAGTTTTGGAGCGAACCGACCCCACAATTCGGGAGGTGGGCGGGTATCACACCGGGCACAGGTTGCCTCCCAATCAGCCCAGCACTTTTTGAGGAACATTTCTAGCCGTTTTCTCCTATCGGCGTAGGATGAAAATCCAATGCTTGGCACAAAATTTTTGTGTTTTAGTGGGAGCAATATTTTGATACTTTAAATTGAAACTAGCAATTATGGGATTGTTGGCCCCATTTTTTGATGATGGGCAAATAATAGTAATTGACTGAATGATGGGATGAAAGATGAACAACTAGGAGTACGAACTGTTTAGTTAACATTAGGGGGGGATTATCTAATTAATGTACTTGTAGATTTTAATTGAGGGGAGGTGATTTTATTATGAGTGCTTGCAGCAAGTGTAAATCTTTTTTCGCAGTTCCCGCAGACGCGGATGATTACGCAGAGGGCAAGGGCGACTGTGTCCGCGAAGAAAAGGACGAAAAGGGCAAATTCTGGTTGTCAAAACCAACCATGGAAAACGGCACCTGCGAGTTCTTTAAAGAGAAAAATTAGATTTGTGAAAGGGGGCTTAATGAATGCCAGAACAAGCTAAGTCTATAGAATATAGGGGAAAAGTTATAGATTTCCCGTATGAAAATCCGGAAGAAAAAGACATCCCTATTGAACATTTGCACCAGAACATGGCTAAACTCAGCACCGCGCGGACCAAGCGCATAAAAGAGAGGTTGCGCTGGAAACATACGGCGGTGGGGGACTTTGTCGAAGAGGGCATACGGGCGGGCATCGAGCGCATGCGCTATTATACCGAAGCGTATAAGGCAAGCGAGGGCCAGCCCGAAGTAATCCGCCGGGCGCTGTCGGTTGCCAATGTGCTTGACAAAGGCACCATCTTTGTGCAGGAAGATGAATTTATTGTAGGCTACCATGCCGAGCACCCCAATTTTGTTCCCCAGTATCCCGAGCTGTCGCCTTTTACCGTTATGGACTATATGCAGAGCAAATACTCCCCTCAGCCGGTTGAAGAAGCAGCGGAGATCGTGCAGTTCTGGGCCAAAAACTCTCTTATGGCTCATGCCCAGCATTACTATACCCAGGATGAACTGATACGCCAGTTCATGGTCACCACAATGGAGGCCCCCGCTTTCGCTTCGGGCTTTAACAGCATAATCCCGCCCTATGAGACTGTTCAGGAAGACGGTTTGCTGAAAAGGATCGAGCTGGCCGAGGCGCACATTAAAGAAGCGCTCGAACAAATGGCCGCGCCTTATTGGGTGGCTGACGACCGCCTGCAGTTGATCGGCAAGATAGACGTGTGGCGGTCCATGGTTATCATAGACAAGGCCGTTATCGCCTGGGCCAGGCGCTACTCCCGCCTTTGCAAGATTATGGCCGAAAACTTCGAAGCCGACCCCAAACGTAAGGAAGAGCTGCTGGAGATGGCCGACATTAATTACCGCATACCGGCCGAGCCCTGCAAAGGATTAAAGGACGGCATGCAGGCAAAATGGTACACCTATCTGATGTGCCACGCGATAGAGCGGTATGCCAGCGGTTACGCCCATAAGGAAGATAAGCTGCTTTGGCCCCTATACAAAGCCAGCGTTATTGACAAGACCTTCCAGCCCATGACGCACGAACAAGCCATCGAGCTTTTTGAATTGGAGCGCCTGAAGGTTTCCGAGCACGGGGCGGGCAAGGGAAGACTGTACAGGGAGTCATTCCCCGGCTCCAATGACCTCTTTATCCTGGCCGTGGGCGGCACCAACGGGGACAACTCCGACGGCTGCAACGACTGCACCGATGCCATCTTGCAGGCGGCCATAAATGCCCGGACCCCGGAGCCCTCCATTGTTTTCCGCTGGCACCCCAAAGGCCGGCTTAAAACCAAGCGGCTGGTGTTCGAGTGCATCCGCGACGGTATGGGATTCCCTTCCATCATGCATGACGTGATCGGAACAAACCAATTGATATATCTGTCGCAGTTCAGTAAAACCGGCAACGGGGTAACCCCCGAGGAAGCTCACGACTGGGCCAATGTGCTGTGTATGTCTCCGGGCCATGTTGGAAGGAGAAAGGCCCAGAAAACCAGGACGGAGGGCGCCGGCACCATCTTACCGGCCAAGATTTTTGAGATCACTCTGAGCAACGGCTTTGACTGGAGTTATTCCGGCATGCAGGTCGGACTTGAAACCGGGAAACTCACCGATCTCAAGACCTTCGAAGATTTGTGGGAAGCTTTCAGGCAACAGTACCAGTATGCCGCAAGCATGGTGAACAGGTCTAAAGACGTATCCCGCTACTTCGAGATACGGTACATGCAAATGCCCTTTGTCTCCAGCATCGATGGCTTGTTCGTGCGTCATGGGCTGGAAGGTCTTGTCAATAACGCTGGCTTTGTATAGGGGCCAAAGCAGCTTATCTTCCTTATGGGCGTAACCGCTGGCATACCGCTC
>JAMCVT010000031.1:316-32585 GCA_023475565.1 Actinomycetota bacterium | reverse complement strand
CACTGAAATACAAAAAAGCCTTCATCTGAAGGCTTTAAACAGCTGCTCAGGAAACCCCCGCACCCGGATTCCTGAATTTTTTTGGTGGGTGCAGTAGGATTTGAACCTACGACCCCTACCGTGTCAAGGTAGTGCTCTCCCCCTGAGCTATGCACCCGCCTGTTTTTCCCACCGCGCTGCTGCCCGGTTGGCGCATATATTATTATGCATTATCGACGGCCTCAAGTCAAGGAGATTTGTCCATCAGGGTGAAGCAATTGCTGGTATTAAAACCTGACTTCAGGCGGTGCAGCAGACCTGGCCTGTCCACCTGCCCGGCGGCAGCCAGGCCTGCCCTGGCCAGTTCCCGCCCTCTGAGGACAAATACAACGGTTCCCACCTCCTGCCCGGCTTTGACCGGGGCCGCCAAAGGCTTTTGGGCAATCACCTTTCTGGTCACCACTTTTAAATCCTCATCTGCAAGGTAAAGATTAATATCTTTTTCACAGACCGCCTCCACCTGATCTTTTAATCCCCCGGTTACCGGCATTCTGTCAATAATTTCACCTCTGGCGCAGATTTTTACCAGCCCCTGGCTGAAACCGTAATTCAGGAGTTCCACCGCATCACGGTACCTGTCCCGGCTGTGCAGTATTACCGCGATAAGAGTACGTCCGTTTCTCCCGGCGGCAGCTACCAGGCAGTTGCCTGCCCTTATGGTGGTCCCGGTTTTTACACCCATTATCCCCTCATAGCTGTTTTCCCGGACCAGGCTGTTAGTGTTTTCCACCGGCTTTTCTTTCTTCCCGTCGGCCCAGTAAATGGTGGCCCGGGGCAGGCGGACAATACCGGCAAAATCACTGTTGGCCAGGGCGTAGCGGGTTATAACGGCAAGATCATGGGCCGTGGTGTAGTGGTTGGGGTGGTGATAGCCGTTTGTGTTGGCAAACCTGGTATCAAGTGCTCCCAGGATTAGCGCCTTGGTGTTCATCAGATCTATAAATCTTTCTTCGTTGCCGGCCACATGCTGGGCTATGGCCACGGTGCTGTCGTTGGCCGAATAGAGCAGGGCTGCTTTGATAAGGTTTTCCAGGGATAATCTGTCTCCCCTGTTAAGCCTCAGCTCCTGGCCAACTGAAATGCCGGCCGGCTCCCTGCCTATCAGCACTATTTCTTCCGGATGGCCGTACTCCAGAGCTATTATGGCGGTCATTATTTTGGTCAGACTGGCCGGCTCTCTCCTTTTAAAGCCGTGGTGGTCATAAATCACCTGCCCGGTGCCGGCATCCATAAGGATCGCCGATGCGGCAGATATCCGAAGGGCTTCGGCGGCCGGGGCCGGAGTGGTATATAAAAACAGCATTGCAGCAATATATATAAAAATTATTCTCTTTTCCCGGAACAGCACATCCATCACCTCGGAGATTGAATTCGCAAGTTATTCTGCCTCGGCTGTTCTCTAATATTAGCGGTAACTTTTAGTTGGAAATGAATATTTACCCGCATACTAAGGGGGACAGACCAATATGCTTATTAATAGGTAAATAATGCCACTGTTTCAAGGGGGTAAAAAGATGAATATTTATTTTCTGAATTTTTCCAGGGTGCGGCGTTACCTTTTTTTAATACCGGCACTCCTCACCATGGCAGCATTATTTACCGGGGTGCTGCTGTCTGATATTCCGGCCGTATCCTCTAAAACGAAGCCTCATGCTATATATAAAGTCAAAACCGAAAGAAAGGTGGCCGCCCTTACCTTTGATATAAGCTGGGGCACCAAGGTGCCGGGGCCGGTGCTGGATACTCTTAAAAAAAATAATGTAAAATCCACATTTTTTCTTTCCGGCCCGTGGGTGAAGAAGTACCCTGAATTCCCCCGGCGTATTGCCGCCGAGGGCCATGAAATCGCCTCCCACGGCAACCGGCACATAGATCTTGACAGAGAGTCCCCTGCAGCCGTCAAAGAGGAAATAACCGCCGCCCACCAGTCCATCAAGGAGGTGACCGGGGTTGATCCCTGCCTTATCAGGACGCCGAACGGGGCCTGGGACGACATGGTGCTTGGAGTGGCTGATGAACTGGGCTATAAAGTAATCCAGTGGAGCACGGACTCCCTCGACTGGAAAAAGCCTGGCGTGGACGTCATAGTAAACAGGGTTCTGGACAGGGTTCATCCCGGGTCCATCATTTTAATGCACGCCAGCGATACCTGCCTGCAGACCCCCGAGGCGCTGCCCAGGGTGCTGGAGGGGCTCAAGGCCAGGGGGTATGAGCTGGTTACGGTGTCCGAACTGCTTAAAGACGGGCCGGGAGTGGTGGATTAAAAACGCTTATACTGAAATTTTATGCGGTCGGAATACAGGAGTCAGAAGTCATAATTCAGAATGGTTTCAGGCATTCCTTATATGATGAGCCCTGTTAAGCAGCCTTAAAAAAGCAAAAAGGAATGCATACATATTCTGGATACTGACTCCTGAATTCCGCCATCGGGGACATTCCTCCGACCCCGGTAGCCAGGCTATAAATGGAGGTGTGTCCCCTTTCCTTTACAGGTGTGTCCCCCTTCCTCTAAAGACGGCGCCGCCGCAATACCGGCGGTTTTTTAGTGTGTTTCGCCACTGCCAACCATTCTTGTGATCAGTCTGGACAGCACCTTCTTTTCATCTTCGTCCCCCTGCTCCCAAAGTTCCTTCAAAAGCCGCTGCTCACGGTTGCCCGGATCGAAATGATCGGCAAAGAACTCTCCTAGCCGGTAGGCCATGTTGTCCACATTCCGGTCGGAAATACCCAGGGCCTTGCCCCCGTGAACGAAGCTGCCCAGCAGGTTTTTCCACTGGTGCCAGGTTGTTTCCGCTTCCACCTTATAAATCACCTCCGGGCCTATTTTTCCCGGCTGCCGCTCCCGGTTATTCTGTTTAAAGCAAAAACCGCCCGTGGGGGCGGCTAATGGCAATCAAAATTATTATAACTACTTAATTGACAGGATGAAAGCTCCTGCTGCCACAGCCGTTCCTATAACTCCGGCCACATTGGGGCCCATGGCGTGCATCAGCAGGTAGTTCTGGGGGTTGGCCTCGGTTCCCATGATGTGTACCACGCGGGCGGCCATGGGCACCGCCGAAACTCCGGCGGCCCCGATAAGAGGGTTGACCTTGTTTTTGGTGAAAAGGTTCATCAGCTTGGCTATAAGCACTCCGCCCGCAGCGGCGAAGGCAAAGTCCACAACACCCAGAACGAATATATAAATAGTCTTCTAATACCTATGGTGGCCGCTTCCTGGATGGTAAACCCGAACAGCAGTGAGGTAAAGAAGGCGGTATATACACCCAGCTGCGCGGCTGCGCCCAGCAGCAGAGTTTTGGGATTGGCTATCACCGGCCCGAAATCAGTCATGGCGCCCAGGCCAAGAAAGATTAGGGGGGGGTATCAGCTCAGTTTCAATGCCGTAGTGATAAAAAATATAGAAAAGACCGCCTTGATTAGTAAGGCCGGTCAGGGGGAAATTGGCGGCAAATATACCAAAACTGATTGGTAAAAGCAGAAGGGGCTCAATGCCTTTCTTTATTGCCAGGTACATAAGGGTGAAGGCAATAGCCCACATCAAAACATTTTTCCATGACAGGTCCCATATGCCGAGCCCTGCCAGGTTGAGTGAGAGTATTTCCGGCAACAAACTTTCCCTCCTAGGTCTATGCTTCTACTCAAGTACCATTATAACGGTATCAGGATTTATTACCTCGCCGGGGGCAACCTTTATCTCCTTTACCTCTCCATCAGCGGGCGAGTATATCTTCACAAACATCTTCATGGCCTCAATGGTAGCCACCACGTCATTTTGCTTAACCTGGTCACCCACCTTAACATCCACTGAAATAAGCTTGCCCACCATGGGGGCGTTTACGTTTGCCACTATTCATATCCTCCTTTTTGATTCTATGCACTTACTTTTTGTTATTCTGCCTGTTTTTTCGCCGCCAAATTGAACAGGTATCCGGAAAGACTCAACGCAGCATTTAGTATGCCCAGTGCGAGGAAAACAGATATTATTCCTGTTATTGCTACTACAGAAGCCTTGTCCCAGTCCACCACCTGCTAACACCTCCCTGAAAAAAGTTAACATTCTCTTATAATACAATAACTTCCAGAATAAAAAACTGAAAATACAATGCCAATTTATGTATAGAGTAAATTAAAACATACTCTGTTTTAATCCGTCAATTTATATTTTAGGATTAAATGAATTCTATATAAATATTGTTTTAAGGATGCCGGGGAAGTATAATATTAAGATACTATTTTATCTGTGTCTGGTAAAGTAGCTGTGAATAGCCGGTATTAAAAAATGGACACAATAATTTTGTATGGTAAATTGCCCTATGTATGGTAAAATGGTGGCAATTATTAGATATAAATATTTCATAAATGCGAGAATCAAGGGGGAGCACTGTTAATGAAGGCTACTGCAGAAAAAATGGAAAAGAACACTGTTGTTTTGGAGGTCGAGGTTGAGCCGGAAAAGTTTGACAGGGCAATAGACCAGGCTTACAAGAAAATCGTCAAAAAGGTTAACATACCCGGTTTTAGGAAAGGAAAGGCCCCTAAAGTTATTATCGAGCGTTTCATGGGAAAAAAATATCTTTATGACGAGGCCGTCGAGATAATTATCCCGGATGCGTACCTGAGTGCCGTTGAAGATACCGGTATCGAGCCGGTTTCACAGCCCGAGCTGGAACTGGTACAGGTGGAGGAAGGAAAACCCGTTATATTCAAGGCCACGGTTGTAGTCAAGCCCGAAGTCAGGCTGGGACAATACAAAGGGCTGGAAATAGAGGGCCTCCGCAGTGAAGTTGGCGATGAGGATATCCTAAAAGAGCTGGAGAAACTTCAGAACCGCCACGCCAAACTGGTTACCCTGGAAGAGGGTGCGGTTGAGAGCGGAGACTTGGTGACCATTGACTTTGAGGGAAAAATAGACGGCGTTCCCTTCGAGGGTGGCCAGGCCAGCGACTACAGCCTGGAAATTGGTTCCGGTTCTTTCATTGAAGGTTTTGAAGATCAGATTGTGGGCATGAATATAAACGAGACCAGGGATATAAGCGTAACCTTTCCCCAGGATTACGGCAAGGAGGAACTGGCTGGAAAGGACGCTGTGTTCACCGTCACCGTGAAGCTCATCAAAAGGAAGGAACTGGCGCCCCTGGATGATGAGTTTGCCAAGGACGTCAGCGAGTTCGACACCCTGGAGGAATTACGGGCTGATCTGGCGAATAAGTTAAAACAGGCCGCTGAGGCAATGGCCAAAAGGCAGATGCATAAGGATGCGGTTAGCGGGGCGGTGGAAAACGCCGAGGTTGACATTCCTTCTGAAATGATTGACAGCCGGACGGAAGAAATGATCTCCAGCATGGAACAGCGTCTTTCCGGTCAGGGGCTCACCCTGGATAAATATCTGACCTATACCAATTCCAACAAGGATGAGCTGAGGGAAAGGGTCCGCCCGGACGCTGAAATAAGTGTACGGCAGTCACTAATTATAGATGCCGTGGCCAAGGCCGAAAACCTCGAAGTAACTGAAGAGGAAATAACTGAAGAAATAGGCCGCATGAGTGAAGAAATGAAACAGGATCCGGATGTAATAAGAAAGATACTGGAAGGTCAGAACCAGTTAGATTTTATCAAGGAAAGCATTTTGAGGGAAAAAACGGTGCAGTTTCTTGTGGACCAGGCTGTGTTAAAGGAAGGAACAAATCAAATCGGAAAAGAATAATCTCTTAAATAAAATGAGAAAACACACAAGGAGGGATCAGGTAATTGTCTTCTTTGGTACCGATTGTTGTTGAACAGACCAACCGCGGGGAGCGGGCCTATGATATCTATTCGAGGCTATTAAAGGACAGGATTATTTTTATAGGAGGCCCCATTGAAGATTACGTGGCCAATCTTGTTATAGCCCAGTTGCTGTTTTTGGAGGCCGAGGATCCCGAGAAGGACATTCATATATATATCAATTCTCCGGGAGGCGTTGTTACTGCAGGGATGGCCATTTATGACACCATGCAGTACGTAAAGTGCCCGGTGTCGACCATATGTGTGGGCCAGGCGGCCAGCATGGGATCCTTCCTTCTCAGTGCCGGAGCCAAGGGAAAGCGGTATGCGCTTCCCTACGCAAGAATAATGATTCACCAGGTCATGGGCGGAGTACAGGGCCAGGCCACCGATATAGACATTCATGCCAGGGAAATACTGCGCACGAAGGATGTCCTTAACAGGCTGTTGTCTGAGCAGACGGGCCAGACCCTTGAAAGGATTACACAGGATACCGAGCGTGACTTCTTTATGTCCGCCGATGAGGCCAGGGAGTACGGCTTGATAGACGAGGTGTTCCAGTTAAGGAAGCAAAGATAAATGAGGTGAAAAAATGTTTAACGAGAAGGGTCAGCTAAAGTGCTCTTTTTGCGGTAAGTTGCAGGACCAGGTAAAAAAACTGGTAGCGGGCCCCGGGGTATATATCTGCGATGAATGCATCGAGCTCTGCAACGAAATAATTGAAGAAGAACTGAACGAGGATTTGGGGCTCGATCTTAGCGATATTCCCAAGCCGAAGGAAATAAAGGCCATTCTGGACCAGTACGTCATTGGTCAGGAAGAGGCCAAAAAATCTCTGGCTGTAGCCGTTTATAACCACTACAAGAGAATAAACCTGGGCGGCAAAATTGATGAGGTTGAGCTGCAAAAGAGCAATATAGTCATGCTGGGGCCTACCGGAAGCGGTAAAACTTTGCTGGCGCAGACGCTGGCCCGTCTTTTAAACGTTCCCTTTGCTATAGCTGATGCCACATCTCTTACCGAGGCCGGGTATGTCGGTGAAGATGTTGAGAATATTCTCCTGAAGCTTATCCAGGCTGCCGACTACGATGTGGAGAAGGCTGAAAAGGGCATTGTATATATTGATGAAATTGATAAAATCGCCCGCAAGTCCGAGAACCCTTCCATAACCAGGGATGTATCGGGCGAGGGGGTGCAGCAGGCCTTACTCAAAATACTGGAAGGAACCGTGGCCAGCGTTCCTCCCCAGGGCGGCAGAAAACACCCGCACCAGGAATTTATCCAGCTGGACACCACCAACATATTGTTTATATGCGGGGGTGCCTTTGACGGTATTGACAAACTTATACAAAATAGAATAGGCAAGAAAACAATGGGCTTTGGGGCTGAAATCCAGACCCAGAAGGAGAAGAAAATAGGGGAAATACTAAGGCACATACTTCCCGAAGACCTTCTCAAATACGGCCTTATTCCCGAATTCGTCGGCCGCCTGCCTATAATTGTCACCCTGGAGGCACTGGACGAGGAAGCCCTGGTAAGGATACTTACCGAGCCCAGGAACGCACTGGTAAAGCAGTACGAAAAGCTGTTCGATCTGGATGGGGTAAATCTGGAGTTCCAGCAGGAAGCATTAAAAGCCGTGGCCCAGGAAGCTCTTAAGAGAAAAACCGGGGCCAGGGGGCTAAGGGCGATACTGGAAGAGATTATGATGGACATGATGTATGAAATACCTTCCCGCCAGGATATTGCCAAGTGCATAATCACCAGGGACACCATTATGAAGAAGGAAAAGCCCCTGGTGGTATCGGCTGTGGAAAGGAAAAAGAAAAAGGAAGAGACCGCTTAAAAAAAACGCCGCCTCAACATGAGGCGGCGTTTTTTTTGGAGACGGGAGACGGGAGACACTTAGGATATACAATACTGTCTAATATAGTTTATAGCAAATTCTCTGTGCTTTGGCGCATTACCGTTTTACAAAAAAACCGCCTGGTGTTGCTGTTGCACTTTAGACAGGGCATAGACGGCGGGGAGACAGGAGTTTATATGCCACCCTTTTAAGCAGATCTTCCACCCTATGGCATCGGGGACATTCCTCTGACCCCCAGAGGCAGTACCGATCGGGGACATTCCTGTCCACAATGGAATACCTTCGCTTCAGCAGGTGTGTCCCCATTCCTCTAAACGGGGGTTATTTATTTTGGGATTATTGGACGGGGGGGATAAAAAATGCCAATCTCTGTAATAATATATATTAATATCGATCGGGGACATTCCTGTCCACAATGGAATACCTTCGCTTCAGCAGGTGTGTCCCCTTTCATTTTTAAAACTAGGGAGGCTCCTTTTGGATGGAGGAATACGGTTTCGGGATAGGGAGTTTTTTAACCTTCATACAGGTGTTTTTTGCGGTAATAATTGGCCTTTATTTTTGGAACCTGCTTAAAGCACAGCAGGGAAACAAGAGTGCTGTGGAAAGGGAATCCTCTAAAGAGCTTGAAAAACTTAACCATCTGAGATCAATATCACTGACCGAGCCCCTTTCTGAAAGAACCAGGCCGGACAAGTTCGAAGACATTGTGGGCCAGGATGAGGGACTTAAAGCGCTGCGGGCAGCCCTTTGCGGTCCGAACCCGCAGCATGTGATAGTATACGGCCCGCCTGGGGTTGGCAAAACCGCCGCCGCCCGGCTGGTGCTGGAGGAGGCTAAAAAAAGCGGCTGCTCGCCCTTCAGGGAGGACGCCAGATTCGTAGAAATAGACGCCACTACCGCCAGGTTTGATGAAAGAGGCATTGCCGACCCTTTGATAGGATCGGTGCACGACCCCATATACCAGGGGGCCGGCCCACTGGGTATGGCCGGTATACCCCAGCCCAAGCCCGGCGCCGTTACCAAGGCCCACGGCGGCGTACTGTTTATTGATGAGATAGGCGAGCTGCATTCCATACAGATTAACAAACTGTTAAAGGTGTTGGAGGACCGCAAGGTTTTGCTGGAAAGCGCCTATTACAGCCCTGAGGGAACAAATATACCATCACATATACATGACATATTCCAAAACGGCCTGCCGGCGGATTTCAGGCTGGTGGGGGCCACCACCAGGACTTCAGAGGATATACCACCGGCCATAAGGTCACGCTGCCTGGAAATATTTTTCAGGCCGCTCTTGCCTGGAGAAATTGAAGTAATCGCCCGCAGGGCCTCTGATAAAATAGGTCTTCCCATTGAGGAAGGAGGCCTTATGGTGATTAAAAAATATGCCACAAATGGCCGTGAGGCCGTCAACATAATTCAGATAGCCGCAGGAATAGCAATAACTGAAGGCAGGAAAAAAGTTCAGACTACCGATGTGGAGTGGGTGGCGCACAGCGGACAGTATTCCCCCAGGCCGGACAGGAAGGTGGCTGCGAGCCCACAGGTGGGACTGGTTAACGGCCTGGCGGTATATGGTCCCAATATGGGAACCCTTGTGGAGCTGGAAGTGGGGGCGGTGCAGGCAGTCAAAGGACAGGGTAAAATGGTAATAACCGGGGTTGTAGAGGAAGAGGAACTGGGTGGACGGGGAAGGACAATACGCCGCAAAAGCATGGCCAGGGGATCCGTGGACAATGTTCTGACGGTGCTGCGGCTGATCTCCGATGTTGACCCCAGGGATTACGACATTCATATAAACTTTCCGGGCGGGGTGCCCATAGATGGCCCTTCGGCCGGGGTGGCCGTGGCTACGGCGGTGTACTCGGCCATAAAGGGGATACCTGTGGATAACCTGGTGGCTATGACCGGAGAAATATCCATAAGGGGTATGGTGATGCCGGTTGGCGGTGTGCTGGCCAAGGTAGAGGCTGCCCGGCAGGCCGGAGCGAAAAAAGTACTGATTCCGGCGGAAAACTATCAGGAAATATTAGCCGATATGGACGGTATAGTGGTTATTGCAGTAAAAAGGCTGGAGGAGATACTGGAGCAGGCCCTGGTCAAGAGGTCCCCCCAGGACTACACCACAGGCTTTTTACCCCAGGCCGGAGTACTTGCGGCCAGGGGTTTTGGATCTTCTCTGGGGGACGGCAAAAACCGGGGCATAGCCCTGGATAAAAACTAAAGGCAGGAAATTATTATCATATGAGGTATTAAGCCAGGCAGGACAGAGAAAGTAGGTAAGGCTGAAAAAAATTGAATTATGGTTATATATCTGCCAAGAACCCGGTAAATGCCGGGTTTTCTTTATGACTGACAGTTATTACTATAGCAGGCCGCAACATCGTGTGGTAGAATGTATTATACATGCAGCAAATAATATCGTATATACCTAAAAGGAGGTGTAGCTTTGGATACCATCGTTCGAGCGTTGCCATTGCTGCCACTCCGGGGCATTCTCGTGTTTCCCAATATGGTTATTCACCTGGATGTTGGCAGGGAGAAATCCGTTCAGGCCATAGAAGAGGCTATGCTTCAAGAACGGGTCATCTTTTTGGCAACTCAGAAAGAAGCACAGACAGATGACCCCGGGGAGGAAGACATTTACCAGATAGGTACGGTGGCCGAGGTTAAGCAGCTCTTAAAGCTGCCCGGCGGCACCATCAGGGTGTTGGTGGAGGGTATTGCCAGGGCGAGAATAAGGAGCTACACGGCCAACGAGCCGTTTTTCAAAGTTGAGATTGACCAGTATAACGAGGTATTCAAAAAAACCCCCGAAGTTGAGGCCTTGATGAGAAACCTGGTCTATCAGTTTGAGCAGTATGTGAAGCTGTCCAAGCGTATTCCCCCGGAAACCGTTGTCTCGGTGGTCAACCTCGAAGAGCCGGGGCGCCTGGGAGATATAATTGCTTCCCACCTGGCCCTAAGGATCGAGGATAAGCAGAGTATACTGGAAGCCGTGGATATAGTGAAGCGCCTTGAACGTCTCTGTGCCATAGTGGCCAAGGAACTGGAGATAGTGGAGCTGGAGCGCAAGATCAATATCCGGGTCCGCAAGCAGATGGAAAAGACCCAGAAAGAGTATTACCTTCGCGAGCAGATAAAGGCCATCCAGAGGGAACTGGGCGAAAAGGATGAGAAGGTGGCTGAGGGCGAAGAATACAGGGAAAAAATAGCTGATGCCAAACTTCCCAAAGAGGTTGAGGAAAAAGCCCTCAAAGAAGTGGATAGGCTTGAAAAAATGCCTCCTATGGCCGCCGAGTCCGCTGTGGTGAGAAACTACCTGGACTGGCTGCTGGCCCTGCCGTGGAGCAAGGGCACCAGAGATAGGCTTGATATCAACGAGGCTGAAAAGATACTGGAAGAGGATCACTACGGCCTGAAGGACCCCAAGGAACGCATACTGGAATATCTGGCCATCAGGAAGCTGGCCAAGAAAATGAAGGGGCCCATCATTTGCTTTGTGGGGCCTCCCGGTGTGGGTAAAACATCCCTGGGGCGGTCCATTGCCAGGGCACTGGAGCGCAAGTTCGTCCGTATTTCACTGGGTGGAGTAAGGGACGAGGCCGAAATAAGGGGTCACAGGAGAACCTATGTAGGCGCGCTGCCCGGCAGAATAATACAGGGGATGAGAACCGCCGGTTCAAAGAACCCGGTATTCCTGCTGGATGAAATCGACAAGATGAGCATGGATTTTCGCGGGGACCCGTCCTCGGCTCTGCTGGAGGTGCTGGATCCCGAGCAGAACAATTCTTTCAGCGACCACTACATTGAGGCGCCCTTCGACCTTTCCAACGTCATGTTTATAACCACGGCCAACGTGCAGCACAATATTCCTAGGCCGCTTCTGGACCGTATGGAAGTGATTTATTTATCCGGCTATACCGAAGAGGAAAAGGTTCAGATAGCCTTAAGACACCTGGCGCCCAAACAGGTAAAAGAACACGGACTGACCAAACGAATGGTTAATATATCAGAAAACTCCATTAGGAAGATTATCAGAGAGTACACCAGGGAAAGCGGAGTGCGGAACCTGGAAAGGAATATAGCATCACTGTGCCGCAAGACCGCCAAGCAGATAGTGGCCGGCAAGGCAAAGAAAATCAGCATTACCACCCAGACTGTAGAGGGTATGCTGGGGACACCCCGCTACCGCTTCGGTATGGTCGAACATGATGACCAGGTGGGCGTGGCCACCGGAATGGCCTGGACCGAGGTAGGCGGTGAAACACTGTCTATAGAGATTTCCAAATACAAGGGGAGCGGCAAGATTATGCTTACCGGCAAGCTTGGCGATGTGATGAAGGAATCGGCTCAGGCGGGATACAGCTACGTGCGCAGCAAGGCGGCAGAGCTGGATATCGAAGAGGAGATTTTTGAAAAGAACGATATACACGTGCACATTCCTGAGGGCGCTATTCCCAAGGATGGCCCTTCGGCCGGCATAACCATGGCCTGTGCCCTGGCCTCAGCCCTTACGGGCTTAAAGGTGCGGCACGATGTGTCCATGACCGGTGAGATAACCCTGCGGGGCAGGGTGCTGCCGGTGGGAGGCGTGAAAGAAAAAGTTCTGGCCGCCCACAGGGCAGGTATAAAAACCATAGTTTTACCCAAAGATAATAAAAAGGACCTGGATGAAGTTCCGGCCAATGTCAAAAAGAACCTGGAATTTAAACTGGTTGACCATATGGATGAGGTTCTGGACATTGCCCTGATCAGGGAGTACGAGTCTGAGTCCGTGCTGGGGGCAGGGCCTGCGGTTTTGCCGGAGGTAACCGACTTCCATACCGTGATCCAGGCTGAAGGGGGACCTCAGATCCATTCATGAAGATTGTTTCCGCTGATTTTATAAAAAGTGCCAATGGATTAAAAGACTGCCCGGCCGGGGAATTTCCTGAAATTGCCCTGGCCGGGCGTTCCAATGTGGGCAAGTCGTCCTTTTTTAACAGGATGGTAAACAGGAAGTCACTGGCCAGGACCAGCAATACTCCCGGCAGGACAAGGCTTATTAACTATTTCCTGGTGAACGGATCCTTCTATCTGGTAGACCTCCCCGGTTACGGCTATGCCAGGGTACCGGAAAAAATGAAGGTGGAATGGGGAAAGAATATAAGAGACTACCTTGAAAACCGGGGAAACCTGGAGGGTGTGGTGCTTCTGCTGGATATAAGGCACAGGCCCACAGAGATGGATGTCAATCTGCACGGCTGGCTGGAACAGGCCGGAATACCGGTGATACTTGTGGCCACTAAGGCCGACAAGCTTTCCAAAAGCCAGGCCCTAAACCAGCTGAATATTATCAGGAAGTCCCTGGATCTGGACGATGAAAGGCCCCTGGTGCCCTTTTCTGCAAAAACCGGCCAGGGGCGTGATGAGCTGTGGAATATAATTTCAAATGGATTTCTGTCTGAAAATCTACCAGAACTTAAGCCTTTTTAAGCCTGTTCTTTCCTGCTTGTCTTCAGGTACATATTTTACCGTGCTCAGGGCGGTGCTGGCGAAATCACTGCTAATAAGTTCCGAGGCCTTTACCGGCATGGGGATTTCCCTGGAGCGGTCCAGCATTTTTATCAGTGCCTCCATGTCTTTTTTTTCCAGTACAGGGGAGGCCGCCAGGCTCTCATTTCTGTAACAGCTCTCCACCAGTCCCGGAAGTGAGGAACCTTCCACTTCGCGGGTTTTGTTGAGGGCAGCTGCCGTTTCCCCGGGGGTATGGTACCCGGCCCAGATCTGGGCCATGTACAGGGCGTTGGTAAAGCCCTGCAGGGCTTCGGGATTTTGTTTGATGAAATCCTTTACAGCCACACAGACAAAGGCAGGAAAGCCGGCTTTAAGGGATTTTACCCTGAAAAGCCCCCTGGACAGAGCTTCGGGGAGATTTTTATCATCAATTAAAAGATAATTGCCGGTGCCTGATTTAAGGGCACCTATTTTAATATCCTCAGGGATGTTGGTTATTAAGGTCATGTCTTCATAAGGCTTCAGGCCTTTATCCCTTAGTGCCTGCTCGATAAAAACCGTCTCCTCTGAGTCCGGGGGACCCGCGATAATTATTTTGTCTTTAAGTGAGTTGATATCGCCAAGGGGTTTGTTTTCCATGGAGACCAGGTGATAGGTGGCCCCCCGGTCAAGGGAGGCAAAGGCTACCGCTTCAGGGCCCTCCTTAAGATTGGAGGCTCTTTTCATGATTAGGCTGGCGGGACTTACCAGGGCTATGTCGGCCTGCCCTTTTTCCAGCAAGGCAAGGGCTTCCCGGTCACTTTTTAAAGTTATTTCCTTTATCTTTATATTCTGTTTCCTGTATAGTGCTTTTTCCCTGGCTATATAATGGGGGATTTTGTACAGCGACGGGCCGCACTGGGCAATGCGTATTACTGTATATCTCTCGTCATTCCGGCTCCACCGGTAAACAAAAAAAGACCCCGCCCCTATTATTATGCTTAAAGCAGCAAGGGAGATAAGAAGAAGTACTGATCTTTTCATACTGGGTGCTCCTCCGTTTTTTTAAACTCTCCTTAAGAAAAATATATGAAGGTAGATTGTGGTTTATGTGGGATAAAAAGGCCGGACTGAGTTGACACCGGGAGGCACAAGGGTTTAATATTATAAAATAAAGGCACTGATGGGGAGGGCAAGAATTTCCCGGGCTTTTAGAGAGGGGATCCGTGCCGGCGGGCCAGTGGGCTGAAAGATCCCTGCCCAAGGCTTGAGTTCTTTGCTGTCGCCCCGGAGCCGTCCGGCTGAAATAAAGTAGGCTGGGCCGGGAAGCCCGTTACAGCGTTGGAGTGCCGGGTGCTTTGCGCCTGGAAATAAGGTGGTACCACGGAGATCCTTTCGTCCTTAAAGCGGAAGGTTTTTTTATTTCCCAAGGGAGGTATATATAACATGGCAGCAGCAAAATATCAGCCCAGGACAGACATGCCAACAGCTTACGAACCCGGTGCGGTGGAGGCCCGGTGGTACGGGTTCTGGGAGGAGAACAAATTTTTCCACACCGAAGTAAAGCCTGACCGGGAGCCCTTTTGCATTGTAATGCCGCCGCCCAATGTTACCGGGCAGCTTCACATGGGGCATGCCCTGGATAATACCCTGCAGGATATACTCACCCGCTGGAGAAGGATGCAGGGATACAACGCCCTGTGGCTTCCCGGTACGGACCACGCCGGCATTGCCACCCAGGCCAAGGTTGAGGAGCAGTTGGCCAGGGAAGGGCTATCCAGATACAATTTGGGCCGGGAAAAGTTCCTGGAGCGGGTCTGGGAGTGGAAGGATCAGTACGGGGGGCGCATCACGCACCAGCTTAGAAGGCTGGGAGCCTCATGCGACTGGGACAGGGAAAGGTTTACCATGGATGAGGGCTGTTCAGAGGCGGTACGGGAAGTTTTTCTGCGGCTTTTTGAAAAGGGGCTGATATACAGGGGCTACTATATAACAAACTGGTGTCCCAAATGCCATACCACCATATCCGACATAGAAGTGGAGCACCTCGACAAGCCGGGACATTTTTATTTCATTAAATACCCGTTAAAAGACAGTGACCAGTTTATAGCCATTGCCACCACCCGCCCCGAGACAATGCTGGGAGATGTAGCCGTGGCTGTTCACCCTGAGGATAAGCGGTACAGCGGTCTGGTGGGGAAAACACTGATACTGCCGGTGGCCGGAAGGGAAATACCGGTTATAGCCGATGAATATGTAGACCCTGAATTCGGAACCGGGGCCGTTAAGATTACTCCCGCCCATGACCCTAACGATTTTGAGGTGGGGGCACGCCATGACCTGCCCCAGGTTCAGGTTATTGACAGGAACGCGGTAATGACCGGGGAGGCCGGCAAGTACAGAGGCCTGGACCGCTGGGAATGCAGGAAGCAGCTGGTCAAGGAACTGGACTCACTGGGATATCTGATCAAGGTTGACGATCATACTCACGCCGTAGGCCACTGCTACCGGTGCTCCACAGTAATCGAACCCATGCTTTCCAAACAGTGGTTTGTGCGCATGAAGCCCCTGGCCGGGCCTGCCATACAGGCGGCGAAGGAAGGCCGGATACGCTTTTTGCCGGAAAGGTTTACCAAAGTATACCTGAACTGGATGGAGAATATAAGGGACTGGTGCATCTCGCGGCAGCTGTGGTGGGGGCACAGGATACCTGTGTGGTACTGCGGGGACTGTGGGGAGATGACAGCCTCCAAGGAGCCTCCCGAAGTGTGCTCCAAATGCAAAAGCACAAAGCTTGAGCAGGACCCCGACGTGCTGGATACATGGTTTTCCTCGGCCCTGTGGCCCTTTTCCACTCTGGGCTGGCCCCGGAAAACAGTGGAACTGGCGTACTTTTATCCCACTTCAGTGCTGGTTACAGGCAGGGACATCATATTTTTCTGGGTGGCCCGCATGATATTCAGCGGCCTGGAATTTATGGATGACGTACCCTTTCAGGATGTTTTCATTCACGGACTGGTGCTGGACGCCCTGGGCAGGAAGATGAGCAAATCACTGGGCAACGGTGTAGATCCCATTGACGTTATAGAAAATCACGGGGCTGACAGCCTGCGGTTTATGCTGGTTACCGGGAACACCCCGGGCAACGACCTCCGCTTCCACTTTGAGAGGCTGGAAGGGGCCAGGAATTTTGCCAACAAGATATGGAACGCATCCAGGTTTGTACTGATGAACCTTTATGACTATGACCACGATCAGAAGGCAGACAGGAAAAGGTTAACCCTGGCAGACAGGTGGATATACAGCCGCTTCCGGTCGGCAGCGACCGATGTCACCGCTAACCTGGAAAAATATGAGCTGGGAGAGGCAGCCCGGCTGTTGTACGAATTTATTTGGAATGAATTCTGTGACTGGTACATTGAGCTGGCCAAGCAGAGGCTCTACGGAGCCGACCCGCTGGACCGGGCCACCGCTCAGCAGGTGCTGGCCGAAGTGCTGCAGGGGACTTTAGAGCTGCTGCACCCATTTATGCCTTTTATCACCGAGGATATATGGCAGCGTCTGCCGGTTCACAGGGGAAGGACCATAATGAAGGCGGAGTGGCCCGTTCCCGGTAAAGAGTACAGTGATCCGGAGGCTGAGGGTGAAATGGAAGCCCTGATGGAAATAATCAGGTCGGTGAGGCACATCAGGAGCGAGGTAAACGTTCCACCCGGTAAAAAGGCCGACATCCTTATTGAGGCCCCGGAAGAGAAGACAAGGGAGCTTATTCAAAAATGGCCCGGTTATATAGAGACCCTGGCGGCCGGAAGGGTGCAGACAGTGGAGGCCATGGCCGACAAGCCTGAACAGGCGGCCCATGCTGCTGCCAGGGGGGTGGAAATTTATGTTCCCCTTAAGGGGCTTATAGACATAAACCAGGAGACATCCCGCCTGACAAAGGATTTGGGAGTGATAGAAAAGGATCTGGCCAAGGTGAGGGGAAAGCTTTCCAACGATGGATTTCTTGCCAAGGCCCCGGCAGATGTAATCGAAAAAGAAAAGGCCAAGGAAAGCGAGCTGGCCGGAAAGCGTGACTCCATTACCGGAAGGCTTAAAATGCTGGGGAAATAATATACAGGAAAACCGGGAGCCTGCTCCCGGTTTTTAATTAATAGCATTCAATTGCGAGAAGATCCGGACACCAGCCGCAGTTTCTCCGGGGTGTCCTTCCTATCCCCGTCGCCGCCATCCCCGGTCATGTTTATGATAGTGTCGCCGTTTATGCTGTAACCCGGCTGGTCACTTATGTCCTCACTGCAATACGGGCAAACCCAAACTTCCCTGCAGGCGCTGAAGCTTGTAAGCTTACACCTGGAACAACATTTCTTTATCATACAGAAAACCCAACCATCCTCTATAACCTTTATCTATATAACATCTCACAATAAGTTACCATATTTTTTAGAAAAGTGAAAGTAACTATAGGTTGAAATTTCCGCTAATATTCTACCTCAATTTTGCGGCACATCATGGTCTTAATATTCTTTTACATACGGGTGGTTACAAATATGTAACTTTGAATATATATATGTTTAAAAATAACATTGTTGTTAATTATTGCTAGAGGCCCTGGAGATATTAAATTAAAACAATTATATTTAGTTTTTTATCTTTTTTTGCGGACCACTTGCGTTAAAATATATAAAGCAGCCCAAAGCCTTTTACGGGAGGAAACAAATGATATACAGCGATGCCATTGATTATATGCAAAACCTTACCAAATTCGGTTTTAATTTCGGACTGGGCAGGATTACAGAATTGTTAAGAAGATTCGGCAACCCCCACCTCAAGCTGAGGATAATTCATGTGGGCGGCACCAACGGAAAGGGGTCCACCACTGCCATTATTTATTCCATACTGAGGGAGTCCGGGTACCGTGTGGGGACATACACATCGCCGCACCTCCACTCTTATAAAGAAAGGTACTGCATCAACGGGCGACAGATTCCGGAGCATTCCCTGGCAGACATTATTTCCGAGCTTAAACCCCACCTGGAGGATATGGTTAAAAACGGTTTTGAGCACCCAACGGAATTTGAGGTGGGCACCGCCCTGGCATTTATTTATTTTTCCAGGGAAAAGGTGGATTTTCTTGTGCTGGAGGTGGGCCTTGGAGGAGCTATTGATTCCACAAACGTGGTGGTCCCCCTGGTGTCGGTCATTACCAACGTGGCCATGGACCATATGGAATACCTGGGCGGCACTGTCGGGGAGATAGCAGCTGTAAAGTCCGGCATAATAAAAAAAGAGGTGCCTCTGGTTACCGCAGCCATAGGCGAAGCACTGGGGGTAATACTGCAAAAAGCCGAAGAGATGGGATCAGCGGTTACCATTGTCGGGAGGGATGTCCGGTGGCGGGAACTGGGACACCAAACTGGCGGGCAGTATCTCGATATTCTGGGAAAAAGGGGTGATTACAAGAACCTTTTCCTGCCCCTGATGGGAAGTCATCAGCAGGTTAATGCAGCCACCTCTGTGGCGGTGGTTGAAGTGCTGGCCGAACTCGGTATTATCGGGCCGGTTTATGCGGTGGAAAAGGGGTTGTTGGCAACAGACTGGCCGGCCAGGCTGGAAATAGTAAGAGACAGCCCCACCGTGATTATAGATGCAGCCCATAATTACGACGGGGCGGTAGCGCTCCGGAAGGCGCTGGATGATTATTTCCCCGGGAAAAGAACGATACTTGTCATGGGTATGCTGGGAGACAAGGAGAGGTCAAAAGTAATAGCCAGGCTGGCCCCGGGCACAGAAGCGGTTATTGTTACAAAGCCCAACAGTCCCCGGGCCGGGGACTGGCAGCTGCTGGCCGAAGAAGCCAAAAAGCATGTGGGCCGGGTAGAGGTGATCGAGTGTATACCCGACGCGGTTCGGGCCGGTATTGGCATGGCCGGCCCGGAAGACCTGGTGGTGATTACGGGGTCTTTCTACATGGTGGCCGAGGCCAGGGAAGTAATATTGGCAGGAAAGTAATCAAAGGCCAGACAGTAAATACATGTAGAGGCGCCGGATATTCTCGCCCCACATGAAGGCTACAAAGGTGCCCAGGGACAGGAAAGGACCGAAGGGAATGGGGTCCTTTCTGCTTTTGCGGCGGGCTGTCAAAAGCAGTGCCCCGGTCAGGCCGGCCGCCAGGCAGGCCAGAAAGACCGCCAGGAGGGAAAGGGGCCAACCCAGTATGATGCCTATGAAGGCTCCGAACTTTACGTCCCCCATACCCATTCCCCCCCTGCTGACTATGTTTAAAAGAAGGAGGAAACCGGCAGTGAAGGTAATGCCGAACAGGGCGCCAGCCAGGGTGTATTCCCTGGTAAGAGGCAGGAAAATAACGCCTGTTATAAGGCCGGCCAGAATCAGGCTGTTGGGGATTATATAATGTTCAAGGTCTATAAAGGTGACCATCAACAGCAGTGCCGTAACCAAAAGGTATTTTATAAGGGCCATCCCGGACCCGAATTTTAAATAGACAATTATAAACAGCACTGCCGTCATAAGTTCGATAACGGGATAGCGGGGGCTGATAGTGCCCCGGCAGTAACGGCATTTTCCCCTCAGAAAAAAATAACTGACCATGGGGATAAGGTCTGCGGGCATGAGCCTTGCCCCGCATGAGGGACAATGGGACAGAGGGGTTAAAAGGGACTTGCCGGAAGGTATGCGGTAGATGCAGACATTTATAAAACTGCCGGAGGCAAGCCCCAGTATGGCAATTAAAAGGGCCGGTAAAAACCATTCGATCATGTTGGTCTCCCTGTTGGATATTGATCCGGAAAAGACTATCAGGTAAAATAAACCGGTGCCTTATAGGGCACCGTTATGCTTTCCGAATTCAATTGAATAACTGAGGTGCTTTACTTTAGAACCTTAAACTTTTCATTCAACAATAATTCCTGGTGGTCGGGAAATACGGTCAGCAGGTCGCGCAGCACCTTAAGCTTGTTCACGGACAGGTCATTGATCAGCATCTGGACCTCGCTTTTAAGTTTTTCCTCGGACTCTCCAGGAATATTTTTGGACTCCATCAGAATGGAAGGCGAAACGCCCAGGCCAAGGGCTATCTTTTGCAGGGCCTTTATACTCGGTGTCTTTATTCCTCTCTCCACCTGGCTGATGAATTCATGGCTGTATCCGGCCCGTCTGGCCAGTTCGCTCTGGGATATGCCCAGGCGTAACCGCAAATTTTTGATGTGATCCTTAAACATAGAAAAACTCTCCTAATGATACTGCCTTTTACTGGGATAAGCTACATATCAGTGTAAGTATTATAAATTCTGTAATTGGTCTGGAAATCCTTCCTCGTGAGGATAAAAAAATACATTTTTTTTCCAAAAGATCCTTGCAAACCCCGGCTAGCGACAGGTGCTTCCTGTATTTTGCAGGATGTATAGGATGATTATTTTTTCTTGCTTTTAATTAATTCAATGTTTTTATTAATCTCCTCCATCAGCCTCTGTTCAGCATCTCCACAGACTTTGGCCACAGGCAGAGGCTTGGCGGAAAACACTCCGGAAACCGGCGTTTGTTCTTTTCTTGGTTGGGCTGCTTTTTTATTTACCTGTTTCGGGTACTGCACTTTTACAGGGTTCACGGAAGCAGGTTTGCTGCCGGCCGGAGAGGCCTTGGGATTGGAGGCCGACTTCTCCACTGCTGCTGCTGCTTCCTTGCGGGCCAGCACTATTATATCCTGTATGCCGTCAGGTTGCTTTTTATCCGGCTCCTCCCCCTGTTCGGGCATTTCAGGGGAGGTCTTTTTTTTCTCCGGCAGGGTATTGGATTTGGTCAGGAGTTGTATGCTGTTGTAAAGGTCATTGGTCTGAAGCCAGGCCGGCTCCAGCTTAAGGGCATCTTCCAGTGTCCCCTCCGGCCCGGTAATGGTGTCCAGTTCCTTTTTCAGCTGATCAAAACGGTCGATCAGTCCGGTAAGACCGTCTTCAACTTCTTTCACCATTTGAGAAAAAGAACGGACAGCTTTCTCTTTCAGGGAAAGACATTTTTCATTCAGTATGGTCATCCGGTCCAAATCCGATTTGCTCAGCCTTGTATAACTTGAGGCCAAATCCTGTAATTCTTTAATGGTATCCCTGTACTCAACAAAGTTCAAAAATAAAACCCCCTTATACTGGAATATATTACCAGTTCTACGGAGGCAATGAAAAACCTTTTTACAAGAAAAATAAAAGCCGTGTCAAACACGGCTAATCTAGTTTTCGTTGGGCCAGATATTTTCTTTTTTCCTAAAAACCATAGAGAATACAGATATGACAATAATTAGAGGAACTGCACTCAATATAAATAAGCCTATCTCAGATTCCACGGAGTATGATCTCCCTCCTTTGAATGATAAGTTATCATGGTTTCATAAAAAAGTAAAGGGCGTAAAAAAACGAAAAAGGGTGAAAAGAAATTGTTTAATGGAGATAGGATTATATTAATAAGTTTTTTAAAAGGATATTCATTAATGTTCTCATTTATACCGTCCGGGCAGCCAGTGCAGTCCTGAAAAATAAATAACCCGCCGCAGCGGGTTATTTAATCTGTACATATAATGATTTTTCATCAGGATGGTATTTTGCTTCAAATTTTCCTTTTTTCATAATACTGAACTGGTTAAAAAAGCCCTTGCCAAATACTTTTGTTTTCCGTACTTCCATGCCCCCGCTTTCAACAGCCCTTATACGGATAGTTTGATTATCTGGGTCAAAGGCCAGTTCTATCCGATTGGTTGCTAATTTTTCTCTTGCCACATTGTTTAGCACAATAGAGGTTTTTGATAGGGAAACTATGGGTGCTTTCTCCTGTTTCTCCCCTCTGGGCCTGTATACTTCAAAAGCCAACTATAATACATCTCCTTTGGGTTTTTAATGTATTATAACCAATTATAGAAGGGAGGTAAACCCTCTAATCTAAAAAATTTTATTAATTATTTAAAATAATAATTAGGTCTGGATTATTTTTCCTAATGGGATATGGTTTGAATGGCAACCCAACTTTATATTGAAAGGACTTTTTTCCTATGAGTCGAAGTAGTGTTTTTAACTGATTATAATTGTTCAAATATTCATAACAATACAAGTATGACTGATATAAAGTTGAATAAAATTAAAGGGATGGACAGGTTGTGTTATAATATCCTTGTCCTTAAAACTGAAATTGAGGAGTGATTATGTGACTCTCTTTGTGGCAGTAATACTGGGCATAGTCCAGGGGTTGGGCGAGTTCCTGCCTATTTCCAGTTCAGCGCACCTTGTGCTTACACCGTGGGTTTTTAACTGGGAGGACCCGGGTCTTTCCTTTGACGTGGCCCTGCACCTGGGCACTCTGGCTGCCGTACTGGCTTTTTTCTGGAAAGACTGGCTGCTGCTGACGGTGGAGGGGCTAAGAGGCGGGCGGAGCCGCGAGGGGAGAATGTTCTGGTACTTGGTAGTGGCCACTATACCAGGAGCAGCCTTCGGTTTTTTACTGGAAGACTACATAGCCACTATATTCAGGAACCCCATGCTTATAGGCATACTGCTTATAATAATGGGTATAATTCTATACCTGGCCGACACACTTTTCCCTGCCAGGAAAGGCCTTTACCAGTTGGGGCTGAAGGACAGCCTGCTGATAGGGTTATCCCAGGCATTTGCCCTTGTTCCCGGAGTGTCCAGGTCCGGTATAACCATGACGGCAGGGAGGCTTCTGGGACTGAACAGGGAAACGGCCGCCAGATTTTCATTTCTGCTTTCAACTCCTATAATAATGGGTGCCGGCATTTTGAAGCTCAAGGATATCACCCCGGCTGATCTTACCCTGCCTTTCATTGCGGGAGTGCTGGTTTCAGCAGTGGTAGGATTTATCGCCATCAAGTTTCTGCTGAGATTCCTTGTCAATAACAGTTTTACGGTGTTTGTGGCATATCGCTTTATACTGGGGACAGCAATAATTCTGCTGGCGTTCTTCAGGGGCTGATGTTTGGATTATATCCGGAGGGCGCCAAATAACTGCATAAAATAAATAACTCCCATGGTATAATTTACCATGGGAGGTTTGTATGGTGGCGAAAGGTCAAAAGCAGGGAGAAATAAACATAAAACGTGAAATACTGGGAATCTCCTTTCTGGCCGGGGCATTCCTTGGCATGATCTGCCTGTTAACCCCAACAGCAGGCGCGGTAGCCTTTTTTATTGAGAAGACCATAAGGGCTCTGGCCGGGGAGGGAAGGTTTTTATTTCCCTTTCTTATGCTGTTCTGGGGTGTCAAGCTTTTAAGGGGATCAAGCCTGGGCGCCATAAACAGGGCCTGGGGGGGGGCTATTTTGTTTTTGGTGGCCCTTACCGTTCTGCATGCGCTATCACCGGAGGCCGGGTGGAAGGAAGCATCCGGCGGAACCGGAGGGGGCCTGTTGGGGGCAGCGTTTTATCTTGTTTTTCACAAGTCTTTTGGCCTGGCCGGTACCTTGATTATCCTGGGGGCTCTTTTTCTGGTGGGGCTTCTTCTGTGCGCCAACGCTCCTCTTCGTTCTGTGGGATTATCACTTGGTAACGGACTGGGCAATTATTACAGTAATATAAGAGAATGGCTGAGTGATTTTATTTTTGAAGAGGTGGAGGAAGAGGACAGTGTCCCTGTAATAATTGATCACACCCGGGCGGAGGGCTCTGAAGACAGCCCTGTGCACCTGCCTGTTGAAAACTTTAAGGATGGAGCAGCCGGGGAGGCTGAAGACAGTGAGGTCCGGGGAACCGTTCTGAGGCTGGTCAGGCCGGGAGAATATGGGCTGGACAGCCTGTCACCGGGGGAAAAGCAGTCCGGGCCGGATGGGTCAGGCCTGCAGGGGTTTTACAAACTTCCCTCTCTTTCCATGCTTTCCAGGCCTGCCAGGAGCAAAAATGTAAGGAATAACAAAGACATATCGGAAAATATCAAAATACTTGAGGAGACCCTGGAAAATTTCGGGGTCAGGGCCAAGGTCACCCAGGTTTCACGGGGTCCGGCCATTACCAGATATGAAATACAGCCTCCTCCCGGCATTAAGGTCAGCAGAATAGTTGGCCTGGCCGACGACATTGCACTCAGTATGGCATCGCCGGATGTAAGGATTGAGGCGCCTATTCCCGGCAAGGCCGCAGTGGGTATAGAGGTCCCCAATGTTGAAATAACCATGGTGCACCTGAGAGAGCTGCTGGAAGCCGAACAGTTCAGGGAGGCGGTCTCAAAGCTTACTGTGGTACTGGGCAAGGATATCGCCGGAAACCCTATAATGGCCGACCTCACCAGAATGCCTCACCTTCTTATAGCAGGGGCCACCGGGGCGGGTAAAAGCGTCTGCCTTAATACAATAATTTCAGGCATTCTTTTTAAGGCCACCCCGGAAGAGGTCAAATTTCTTATAATAGACCCTAAAATGGTGGAACTTACCACATACAACGGCATACCGCATCTTATTTCCCCGGTGGTGACCGATCCCAAGAAGGCTGCCACTGCACTGCGCTGGGCGGTCAAGGAGATGGAATACAGGTATGAGCTTTTTGCTGCTGCGGGTGTACGGGATATAACCAGGTACAACAATGCCAGGGGAAAAAAGGATATAATCGGAAGCCCCCTGCCCTTTATAGTTGTAATAATTGATGAACTGGCCGACCTGATGATGGTTGCTCCTGCTGATGTGGAAGATTCCATCTGCCGCCTGGCCCAAATGGCCAGGGCTGCCGGGATGCACCTTGTAATAGCCACCCAGAGGCCCTCTGTGGATGTAATAACCGGGCTAATCAAGGCCAATATCCCTTCCCGGACATCATTTGCGGTTTCATCACAGGTTGACTCCAGAACCATTCTGGATATGGGGGGAGCTGAAAAGCTTCTGGGCAAAGGGGATATGCTTTTTTTCCCGGTGGGTGCCCCAAAGCCCATCAGGGTTCAGGGGGCATACCTTTCGGACAGAGAGGTGGAAGCTCTGGTCAGCTTTTGGAAAAAGCAGGCCGAGCCTGTTTATGATGAAACGGTTATAGGCGGGCTGCAGAAAATGAATCAGGAAGATAATCATGACGATGAGCTGCTCCCCCGGGCAGTGGAGATTTTTATAGAGTCCGGCCATGCTTCCATTTCACTGCTGCAGAGAAGGCTGCATATAGGATATGCCAGGGCTGCCCGGCTGGTGGATATAATGGAGAGGCGAGGCATTGTGGGTGGGTTTGAAGGAAGTAAGCCAAGGGCTGTATTAATGACACTGGAACAGTATGAGACAGCCTTCAAGGAGAATGGGAATAAAAAAATTTTTTAATAAAAAAGGAAATATGGAAATGTTGTCGAATCATGCAACAGAATATTGATAAAAAGTTTAAAAATCCCATTAGCTTTTAGGTAATATGGGATCAGGTAATGAAAAGTAATTATTTTGACAAAAAAAAGGATATCATAAAGAGTGATTATATTGCCCCGGAAGCGGCTTTTTCCGTTTAGCGGGGTTGATTGATTTCCTTTGAAATCCTGGTGATTTTTAATGATAAAGAATATCAGTGTGGAAGAGGCCCTCGGCATCGGCGGCGCCGTTATTGTAGACGTCAGGTCCGAAGGGGAATACGGGGATACTACCATACCCGGTGCGATAAATGTTCCACTGCTTAATAATGAAGAGAGGGCCAGGGTGGGGACCGTATACAAACAGGTCAGCCCGGCTGCCGCAAGAAGGCTTGGGATGGAATTGATTTCCCCCAAGCTGGTGGAAATGGTCAATACTATAGAATCAAAGGCCGTTCCAGGTAAAAAGGTGATTCTTTTCTGCTGGCGCGGAGGGCTGCGCAGCCAGTTTGTTTCATATGTGCTGGATCTGATGGGCTTTGACGTATACAGGATAAATGGGGGCTATAAGGCTTACCGCAGGTACGTCAATACCTATGTTAACGAGTCGGAGCTGCCGCACAGGGCTGTGGTTGCACACGGACTGACAGGTGTGGGAAAAACACTGGTATTGAGAGAATTATTAAAAATGGGGATGCCTGTGCTGGACCTCGAGGGTCTGGCAGTTCACAGGGGATCTGTATATGGAAAGGTAGGGCTTCCTCCTTCTCCAACTCAAAAACACTTTGAGGCCCTTATCTTCGAAGAGATTAAAAGGGCTGAAGAAAAGGGAATTTTCCTTGTGGAATGTGAAAGCAGGAGGCTGGGCAGACTCCTGGTTCCGGTTCCGCTAATGAAGGCCATGAAAAATGGATATAGAATACTCCTGTACGCTCCCCTGGAAGTAAGAATAAGGCGTTCTGTCGAAGAATACATGGCCGGGATGCAGGAGAAGGACATTGTGCCCCAACTACTGGAAGCTACCAGTGCCCTGGTGAGGTATTTGGGGAATAAGAAGGTGGAAATGCTCAACTCATTTATTGCCGAAGGGCAGATAGAGAGGGCCGTGGAGTTTCTCCTGGTGGAGTATTATGATCCACTATATAAATACCCCGACAGTCCTGCGCCGGAATACCATCTTTCCGTGGATACCACAGATATAAAGTCTGCAGTTGATAAAATATATGAATTTGTTATTGGTCTTGCTGAATACAATGTATCGGTAAGTGGAGGTGTGCCCATTGGAAATTGGGAAGGCTCTAAAGAATGCAAGGGAATCAAAAGGGATGTCCCTGGAAACTGCCGAAGAGAACACCAAAATACGCCGTAAGTACCTGGAAGCCCTGGAACAGGAAAATTATGATATACTTCCTGGAAGGGTTTATGTAAAAGGATTTCTAAAGAACTACGCAAGTTTCCTCGGGCTGAACGCTAATGAACTGGTTTCGGCATACGGAGAAAGGGCTCCTGAGTCGGAAAGAGAGGACGACGGAAACGGGGACAAACTTACACACATTGAAAAGCCGCCTAAAACAAGCTATTATAAAATAGTGCTGGGACTGGTAGCGATAGCGGCTGCAATCTATATAGCAGTGCCGGCCCTGACAGGGATGGACAGGGGGGCCGGAAAGTCTGTTCCGGGTGGTAAAGAAAATAGGAATCTTATGGAAAGCAAAGCCCTTAAGGAAAACAGTCCCACCCCTGAGCAGGGGCAGAATAAAGCCGGTCAGGAGGCTAAGTCTCCGGTGCAGAAAGGTGTGAACCTTACCCTTAATGTAACCGACAATACCAGCTGGATGTATGTGGAGATTGACGGAAGTCCAGCCTATGAAGGCACTATGGCTTCCGGGCAGGTAAAGGAGTTTAAGGGGACGGAAAAAATTTACCTCAGGCTGGGCAACGCCGGTGTGGTGGAAGTGGAGTATAATGGGCAGAAGATGGGTGTTCTTGGTCAACGGGGCAAGGTTGTGAACAGGGAATTTACTGCCCCCCAGGTTTAAGGGTATAAAACCACCCCCTTTTAGAGGGTGGTTTTTTTAACGGAAAACATTTTTGGAGTTGTGGAGAAGGTGTATAAGATCTATCCGGATAGCTTTGGGGTCACTCTGTGGCCGCTATAGGGCCGGTGGAGTGGTATGAAGCCAATGATCCCAAACCTCCGGCCAGATGGAAATTATGAGGATAATTTCCATCTGGCCGGATGATAAGGGTGAGACCCCTTGCGCTTTAGAGCGGGGTGAAGGACCGATGAACCTGAGGGGCGGCAGCCCCTTTTTTATAGCCTTACTTTGCGGAACTGGCAGTAAAGACCCTCTTTCTCCAGGAGCTGCCTTTTATCCGGAAGAGTATCGTTAGCACCGGGTTTTAACCCCAGGTCCTTAAAGCATTGCTCCAACGCATCCACAATAAGTTCACAATTTGTCCGCCTGGCCATAAATTTAACTGTGTTTATCGAGCTTTTAAGATGGTCGGGCAGGTGCAGCCCGATGATGTCGTAAATGTGCTTGTCTCCCATAAGCTCACTCCCGGTTTGATTTTTTCTAGATTTATGTTAATTTAATACTGGTAAAAAAGCATCAGCTGAGGGGCTCAAAAAGAATGAGAAAAAAGTCTTATTTAAGCGATATTAATACCTTTTAATACATATTATTCCTCTTGCCATCCCGGGGGACAAAAGGTATAATATAGTTCCACACACCAGTGGTTTTAAGTACGGTGAGCAATCGCTGCCTCCCTTTAAGGGAGGTAGAGGAAAGTCGAGACACGCATACCCTTATGGGTATAAAAAGGTGCCCGGTGCAAGCCGGGGCAGGGCGACCTGACGACGGCAAAAGAAACTGCCCGCAGTTTCGAGTAGCTGTAAAGTGCCACAGAAACTATGTCACCGGGCGACCGGTGAGTGCAAGGGTAAACTCCGCCAGCGTGCAACCCAAATAGGCAGTCTTTGACTGCGGGTAGGGGCATCCCCAAAAAGGGGAAGGGATAGTATCCCTAGATAGATGATTGCTTGAAAAAACAGAATCTCGCTTACAGCCGTGCTTACGACAAGGTGTGTAACAAAAAATTAACCTCGCTTAAAAAAGCGAGGGTTATTTTTTTAGCGGTCAGCCATCAGCCTTCAGCTATCAGCCGTCTTGGAGGCCGCTATTTGCGGCCCTTTTTTCTGTTTACTGATAGCTGATAGCTGACTTAGCGCCTATTCCACCAGTCTTCGGGGGGTACGATTCCCGTATAGTTTGTATCCGGCTGCCCGTTTGCGGGCTTGCCAGTGTCCGTCTGCGGGGCATTTATCACTCCGCCCGGCCCGTGGATGTCGCATATCTTGGTGGGTGCCCGCTGCTGGTAATCGGCAACGTATTCAGGGACCTCATAGGGAACCTTGATAAGGTTCCGGATAACCCTATCCGGGCAGTAACTGTTGGGTAAAAGGCCGGAAGTGGCGCAGATTTCCACCAGGACACGGGTATTGTCAACCTCTGTGGGGACGGTTCCCTCGGCGAACAGGTCGGTAACCTGTTGATCTGAAGGGGTGTTAGGCCCCGGTAGAAGGCCGGATTTGCTGTCCACAGTGTCTGACACTATCCCTAAAGGTCTGTGAAAATTCCTGGCCGGGGTATCCTTTAGTGACTCACTCATTATCTTACGCCACATTTTTGCAGGGAAGTCCCCGCCATAGGCATCGAACATTGGTGTGGGGTTGTCGTAGCCCATCCAGACCACACCGGCCAATTCAGGGGTAATACCGGCAAACCAGATATCCTTGCCCTCGTCTGTGGTTCCGGTTTTTCCGGCGGCAGGGCGCCCAAAACCGGCGTTTCTTCCCGTTCCTTCCTGGATTACCGATTTCAGCATATCTGTAAGAAGGTAGGCGGTGGTGGCTTTCATGACCTGCCTGGGCCTGGGCCTGTATTCTTCAAGAATAGTGCCGTCCGCGCTCTCAACCTTCAGTATGGTAACGGGGTCGTTGAATACCCCGTTATTGGCAATGGCTCCGTATGCTCCGGCCATCTGCAGCGGGGTGACCTCTTCGGTTCCCAGGGCCATGCTGGCCCCCACCGACCTGCTGTCAATCTGGAAGCCTAGCCCTGACGCGAACTCTATGGCCTTGGGAATAGTAACATGGTCCACCAGAAGTTTTACTGCCACAACGTTTATGGAATTGGTCAGGGCCTTACGCAGGGTAATCAGACCCATGTATTTTTTACTACTGTTAGTTGGCTGGTAGCTGTCGTACTGTACCGGAGAGTCGTCAACCACCGAGGCCGGTCCCATCCCTAAAAGTTCAATGGCCGGGCCGTAGTCGATAATAGGCTTAAATGAAGATCCCGGTTGGCGCCCGGGCTTCCTGGTGGCCCTGTTCCAGCCCAGCCTGCTGGTGTGCTCCCTGCCCCCAACAATTGCCCTCAACTGGCCGTTGGAAGGATCTAAAACAACCACGGCGCCCTGGGGCTTTTCATTCTTCTTCGAAGGCGGGAAATTGCTGTTGTCGGCCATAACATTTTCGGCTATGGTCTGTATTTTGGGGTCAAGGGTGGTATACACCTTCAGCCCCGAGTTGTATACTTGTTCCTCCCCGTATTTTTTAATAAGATCTTCGGTTACATAGTCCACAAAGTAAGGGTAAGGGTACCTTGTAGGCGCTTTAGTTATTTTTATTTCCTCATTAAGGGCCTTATCCCGTTCGGCCGTTGAAATATAGCCATAGTCCACCATCAGCTGCAATATTGTCTCCTGGCGCTGCCTGCTCTGATGAGGCTGATCATTCGGGGTGGCCTTGGCGGCAAGGGGTGTGTAATAATTTGGACTTTTGGGAATCCCGGCCAGCAGGGCGGCCTCGGCAAGGGTCAGATTATTGGCGTCCTTTTTGAAATAGGTCTGCGCGGCAGCCTGTATCCCATACGCCCCCTGGCCGAAATATATTTTATTAAGGTACATTTCCAGTATCTCATCTTTTGAGAAGTTATGCTCCACACGGGCTGCCAGAATTATCTCCTGTATTTTTCTTTTTGGGGTTTTTTCAGGTGTCAAGAAAGACAGCTTGACAAGCTGCTGTGTAATTGTACTGGCGCCCTGGTGCATGCCCCCGCCTTTTATATCGATAAAAACAGCCCGTAATATACCCAGTACATCGACTCCATGGTGCTGGTAAAAACGGTGGTCTTCAGCCGCCAGAAAAGCCTGCTGAACAGTAAGGGGAATATCCTTTATGGAAACAGGGACGCGGTTTTCCACCCCTACCTTGGCCACCAGCTTATTGTCTTTATCGTAAATAAGAGTTGAATTCGATGAGAAAAGGGCCTCAGTGTTCCAGGCAGGTATGTCTTTTATGCTTACCGCCAATAAACCGATAGCCGTTACGCCCAGTAACATGATAAAAAGAAGCCCAAGGAAAAGTACGAGCCTTCCGGTTTTCACTCTTCTCTTTCGCTTGGAATTCCTTGACAAAACCTATACCACCTCCATTGTAGTTCCAGGTCATTATACCACAACTGAATGAATTATTTATACGGTTTTGCCTCTGTGCCGGTGCCGGCGGCTGGAGGATAGACTTTAAAAGTGATTACATTAATAAGAAATCTTTTTTAGAAACACGGCATATAATGAATAGCGCTTATTTTAAATAACCCGGCACAGGCAGGTGCGAAAATGTTTAAACGCAGAAGGCCTTTAAAAAAAACAATATTAATAATGATTACGGTAATTTTTTTTGTAGCTCTCTGTTCAATGGACATGCAGATAAGAAAAACCCTTTATGAGATGGCAGAGGTCAGAGCGGTCCAAATGGCCACCGAAGCTATAAACAATGCGGTCCGGGCAAAGGTGGCCGAGGAAGGGATGCTTTATGAGGACCTTATAATAGTGCACAAGGACAGTGCCGGCAAAATAGTTCTCATGCAGGCGGACACTGCAATAATAAACAAAATTGCCTCAGACACAACCATAGCGGTTCAGTCAGCCATTCTCCGGCTCGGTGAGGAAAGCCTGTATATACCGTTCGGGCAGATCACGGGCCTATATCTCTTAGCCAACCTGGGGCCTAAAATAAGGGTTGAAATAGTTCCGGTAGGGACTGTCAGGGTGAATGTGGATGACCGGTTTGAGCAGTCGGGAATCAACCAGACCCGGCACTCCATTTACCTTGTCTTTGACACCGACATTAGGGTGGTGGTACCCCTTAAAAGCGGCCGGGCCAGCGTGGTTACACAGGTTCCCGTTGCCGAAAGCATAATCGTAGGGGATGTCCCCTCCACCTTCGTTTCTCTTACGGATGGATTTATAGAAAAAAGTATAAACAAGTAAATTTAACGGTAGAATTAGTCCGGAAGGGATTAAAAGACACTATTCGGGGAATAAGTATAAAGGAATTATTATTTTTTGCTATAACTTACTACTTGATATTGTGGGCGGGGAATGGTATAGTAGTTCTTGTCGCCCGGTGAGGCGGCAGAAAAAGTCGAGTGGCTAACGGGGACATCCCCGGGAAGCTGCAGGCGATTGTAAAAAAGTTGTTTCTTTAATTAAGGTATTGACACTGCAAATGAGCTGTGATATTATAAAGAAGTGTCACAAAACACACAGCGCGGTCCTTGAAAACTAAACAGTAGCAGTAATGATGGATAAAAACAAATAAGCCAGAAGACCGTCGATATTCCGGGAGACCGGGAGGAGACGGAAACGTCAAAGAAAATGAGAGCTTGATAAGCTTTTCATAAAAAGATTTTATGGAGAGTTTGATCCTGGCTCAGGACGAACGCTGGC
>JAMCVT010000031.1:0-306 GCA_023475565.1 Actinomycetota bacterium | reverse complement strand
AATCTCCGTTCGACTTGCATGTGTTAAGCACGCCGCCAGCGTTCGTCCTGAGCCAGGATCAAACTCTCCATAAAATCTTTTATGAAAAGCTCGTTTCAGCTCTCATTTTCTTTGACGTTTCCGTCTTATCCCGGTCTCCCGGAATATCGACGGCCATCTGGCTTAATTGTTTTTATCCATCATTACTCTTCTGTTTAGTTTTCAAGGACCGCGCTGTGTGTTTTGTGACACTTCTTTATAATATCACAGCTCATTTGCAGTGTCAATACCTTAATTAAGAAACAACTTTTTTACAATCGCCTGCAG
>JAMCVT010000128.1 GCA_023475565.1 Actinomycetota bacterium | reverse complement strand
TAGTTATTTTGTTAAAATGAATTTTGCCGGTGATGAAGCCGGCATTATAAGTGCCTGTAGCTCAATTGGATAGAGCGTCTGACTACGGATCAGAAGGTTGGGGGTTCGAGTCCCTTCAGGCACGCCAATATTTTTACTGTACGCCCCCGTAGCTCAGGCGGATAGAGCGGCGGTTTCCTAAACCGTGTGCCGGAGGTTCGAGTCCCCCCGGGGGCGCCAGAAAAACGTAATCCCTGCAAGCGATGCAGGGATTTTGTTTTTCCCGGAAGGGAGAAATTTTTCATTTTGGTTGCCACTTTGATTATTTTTGTTTTTTGGTAGTCTTTTTTCTATGGGCTAATTCTTTATAAAAAAGAAAGCAGCCACTTAAGGCTGCTTTCTTGCAGAAGGCTTATAACTCTCGATACCCAGGTGATTTTTAATTGCCGACTGTAGCAGATGAGAAAAATTAATATTTTCCTTTTCGGCCAGGTCGTTAAGCCACTTGGGTATGGTGAGAGTCTTTTTTACAGCCTTGCTTTCTATGAATTCCCGAAAGGCAGGCATCCAGACTTCAATGAGGCCCACTACCTGGTTGGGTTCAGGGTGTAACTTTTCTACGGTTGTCGGTTCGGGAATGGGATCGCCGTCCTGCTCCATTCCCCAGAGGTGGAGGCCCAGGGCTTCCTTGGCGTTTTTAAATGCTTCTTCAGATGTATGGGCGCAGGGTAAGCAGCCGGGCAGGTCCGGAAATTCGATTGAAATACCATCGTTTGCATAATCGAAGATCGCCGGAAAGATATATTTATCTTTAGTCACATTAACCATCTCCTCAGTAAGTATTGGGATAAATCACTCGATTGTAATTCCCGCCTGTTTTAAAATGCTCTTTACCGTTTTGATTGGTATGTCCTATACCGGGTGCGTCACAGTGACTTTGCCTTTTTTTACGGGGTGTTTGAATTGGAGGTGGTCACCGACCGTTGCTACATGATACCAACCGTTGTCGGTTATTATTCTTAGTATTTCTCTTGATGAGTAACTTTTCAAGCACACCTCTCCTCACAGTTAAATAATGACACGTATTAATGATACGTGTCAATGGCTCATGACGGTACGGCTAACAGTCCTTATTTATGTTTTTGGGTGGTCTTTTTCTTTGAATTATTCTTTGCTAATCCGTAGGTCAGGAGTTAGAATAACTTCTGTCTACTTGCCAGGTGTTGCCAGCAATAGGACAGAAACACCAGATTAGAGATTTTCTAAGTGGCCTTGGGAAGGCTGCATATTGTGATGACTAAAATATGCGGTTATAATGCAAGTAAGGTGAGCTATGCCTCGAAGAATTTTTTATATGGCCCCAAAAGGAGGGTTTGTTAGTCATGGCGATTGAAAAGCTGCTTGAAGAAATCAGAATGCTTTCACCGGGCGACCGTTATAAATTGCGCAGTATACTTGAAGCGGATAAAATCAGCGAGGAAGATATAGAAGCATCCAAGCGTTCAGCAGGCGAATGGTCTGATATAGACGCTGAAAAAATGGTTGAAGATATTTACCGGAGCCGTGAAGATAACTCCGGAAGGGTTGGGGTGAATTGGTAACCATAAGCACTTTTGGGGCAGGGACTTTTTTGCGAGACTGTTTTTAGTTTTTAGACCCGGTTTTTATTGTCCCGGGGATATGTTTTATGGGTGGGCCAGTTCCAAAAAGGCTGGCTCTGCAAATCTTTAAGAATTAAACTAATTTACTGCGAGGACCTTGATCTCATATTTTTCAGTATGATAAAGCCTATCACCACCGCAGCCAGTATGACGGCGGCATTCAGGAGCAGCCGGGTGGTTTGGGGGCTTATTCTTTCTTCGTAGGAAGGGTTAGCCTGCTCCGGGCCGGGGGTGACTGTTTCCAGGGCGCTCCGGTTGATCAGGTGGGAAAACTGGGTCAAGTCGTACAGCGGCTCGGCGCTCCGGGGATTGCCGTACCACAGTGTGTATTTCCCGGGGCTGAGGCTGGCCAGCAGTTTGGGGGATTCCCCATACACCTGGGCCTCTATGTCCAGGGGGGGACTGTCCTGGTTGTGGACCTCCGCCTTAATATACCTTCCGGAAGCCTGGCCCAGTTTTATAATATTGTTTTGGGACTGGTAGCCTTCCCACCGGTAGTGGTATATCCTTTCGGAAGCCATTAAACTCCATTCCCTGGCGTCATCGCTTTCATATATTTCAACCAGCCGGTTGAAATTCTCAAGGCCGGACAGAAGATTTATTTGATCAACCTGGTAGCCCGCTGTGCCGAGATCAATAAAAATTTCGGTTATGTTTGTTTTGGGGTCGGTTCTTTTTTCCTTCTGGGTTTGCGGCAGCAGGGCAGGGGTAAAGTTTTCTACAGGGGAACTGTATTTCACCCTGGCCCCGTTGATATTAAGGGGCTTCTTACCCTTGCAGTCTATGGTCAGCCTCATGTACCGGAAGCTGGCCGGGGTGTATGACAGGTTGTTTTTCTTTATATCCGGCGGGACATAAAAAAGCTTGTCTTTAAGAGTTACAGCGCTCCAGGTCCGGTTGTCATTGCTCCCCTCCAGCAAAACATCCCGCAGATAGTCTTCACTGTTTTTTATATCCAGGACAATCTGATTGTGAAGAAGCCCCGGCTTGGACAGGTCCAGGGTCAGGGAAGTGGAATCGGCCAGGGTTAACAGGTTTATAATGGTCACCGGGTAAAGATCTTCTTTGGGGCGCTCCTGCCTTACCACCTGATAAGGAATCTCCCGGCCGTCTTCGGCGGTGAGTCTGAGGTCCCCAAGGCCTTTGTGGGAGTGTCCCAGAATATCCTTGTCGGTGGTTATGAGGGTAAACCCGTTTTTCTGCGCCCGGATCTCCTTGAAAAACTGCCACTGCTCCTGCTGAAAGGCGGCCAGGGCGGGGACGGAGGAAAATAAAAGCATTAATGCGGCCAGTAAGAGCCTTTTCACTGCTGATCCCCCTTCCGGTCCTTCCTCTGGTATATAAATGAAATACCCAGCAGTATCGCTCCTGCAATGAGCAGTATCAGTACCCGGAAGACCATGTCCAGGTTGGACAAATCATACAGCATTATCTTTGTCAGGGTTATGCCGAACAGTGCCAGGGCAATGAAGCGAAGGCCCTTTATATCCCGAATCATGCCTATGGCTATGATAGTAACCGCAAGGATAATCCAGGACAGGGAAACGGCGAACCCGGCCTGGAAGTCCAGCTTATAATATTTGACGGCGTTCATTACCTCCAGGCTTACCTGGCGAAGGGCCAGCACTGTGCCGTAGACTGCTGCCGGCCACATTATTATCTGCCTGTCGGCCAGGCCCTGTCTTTTATGGAACATGTAAAACGCCAGGAAAAACCCGGCTATGGCCAGGAAGGCGCTGGCCGAATGAGTGTTAAGCAGCGGGGTCTGTTTGTGGTAATAGAAGTAAGTGTAGGAAGTTAACTGGAACAGGGAGGCCATAAACAGAACAAACAGCCCCGACCGGGAAACCCACTGGTTTCCGGCCTTAATGCCGGCATAAATAAGTACAATTCCCTCGGCTACCCAGGCAATGTCCCGCCAGTCTCCGTCCAACTGAAGGGGAATGGCAATGGTCACCAGGGCCAGGCCTATCCCCAAAAGAGACAGGAAAAGCAGGTTGTCGCCCATTTTTTTCTTTTGAATGGCGGTGCTGACGGCCAGGTAAATAATGGCTAGGCTTATAACGAACAGGCCGTGCCAGTCCTCCTGCTGCTGTAAGTTGTCCAGGCTGGCGGCCAGGAAGAAGCCTATATTGAAAATCATTAGGAACACATCGGGGGCTTTGGTCGGCTCGCTGTGACGTATATTATAAAAGAAGGCCAGGGAACCGAAGATTGCAAAGTATACCAGCAAAAATGTCTCGTAGGCGGCTGTTTCTGCCAGCCAGTGGTGTGATGCTTTATAGACCGAGTACACCAGCACTGTGCCGAAAAAGGAAAGGAAATTAAGGCTTCGCCAGTTTTTATAGTAGGCCAGGTACAGAACCACGAGATTAAGAATGGTTACATATGCCAGCAGGGGGACCGGGTTATTGCTGTCACTGCCTATAAGGAAGGGGGTCATAAATCCGCCCAGGGTGGAGAGCACCGCAATGCTGTAGGCCTTTTGCCTGACGGAAAGTATTCCCCCGGCCAGGGCGGTTACCACCAGAAGCCCGAAGGCCGCTGCCGGGCTGAAAATATGATAAAAATTTGCGGCGGCAAAGGTGGTCAGATATAATATGGCGATGCCGCCGCCGCTGAGGCCCTGGGAAAAATACCTGTAGCCCCGCCCCATGGTGATATCGCCCGCCACCAGAAAGGCTATTCCCGCCAGGAGGCCTATAATTATCCTTCCCGTTTCCCCGATCCAGTGGTTGTCGAAGGAATACTTTAAAAAGTAGCCCATTCCGAAAAGTAAAACCACTATGGCTATGCGGTTAAGCAGCTTTCCCCCCACAAGGCTCTCCAGGCCGTCCCGCCAGACGGCGCTCGCCTCTTGCTTCGGCGGGCTGACTGGTACGGGTTCTTCATGTATTGCAGGGGGTGGGGCAGGGGCTTTATGAGAAGACACCTTTTGCCCGCCGGCGCTTTCCAGCAGGTAAACCTTTTCTTTAAGGGAGGACACCTCATTTTCCAGCGCAGCCACCCTTTTTAGCAGTTGATCCCGATGGAAAATATCCACTAAGTGAGATACACCCCTTTCCAAAAAAAATGTTATTAACAATGTAGCGTTATATTTACCGTGGGTGAGACAGATTCCTCCCCAGGGCCGGCAATATATTCGATATCTATTAATACGCAGACCTTTTGGCCTTTAAGGGACTGCTTCCCGGTATGCCGCTAATTAGGCGAAATGCCTTCAATTACCTTGATAATAAGCCTCATTGCCATGGTATAATACTTTTTGTTCTCTGGCTGACCGGCCAATCAATTATAAAGGGGCAGATGGACATGACGAAGAAAATTGCAGCTGCTGCCGTGGTGGTTGCTGCCATCACAGCTATGTTTCTTATCTCAGACCGGTTTAACCGGGATGCGTATGCCGATAAAAAGTACACAGTAAAGTCCGGCGATACCCTTTCCGGAGTGGCCGGGGTATATGGCAGCACCGTGGAAGGCTTGAAACAGGCCGCCAATGGCCTTTCCCCGGACAACCTTGTTCCGGGCCAGGTTCTGAAGATGCCCGGGGACTCCGGGGACAGGCCCCTGGGGCAGGTGCTGAGAGAAAAGGGTATTATAAGACCCGCAGTGGGGCTGAAAATTGTTGTTGATAAGTCAGACCACGCCCTGTCGCTTTATTACGGGAATACCTGGCTTAAGTCCTATAATGTGGAGTTCGGCGAGGGCGGGCTGGGGGACAAAAAGGTCCAGGGAGATAAAAAAACCCCCGAGGGCACCTTCTATATCGCCGAAAAAAAATCCAACAGCACCCCGGACTACTTTATAGGGTCCCGGTGGATGATGCTTAGCTATCCCAATAAAGAGGACGCCGACAGAGGGCTGTGGGGAGGCCTGATCGATAAGTGGACCCACGACCGGATAGTGGCCGCTCTGAGCAGCGGCAGTACCCCACCCCAGTACACACCCTTGGGGGGCAGGATAGGCATACACGGGGGGGACAGGCCCGAGCTGGGCGACAGCTGGACCTATGGGTGCATAGGACTTGCCAACAGAGATGTGGAGGACTTTTACGACTATGTGGGCATAGGCACTCCGGTGGTTATAAGGCAGTAGTTTCTGCTTAAAGGTAATACTTCCATACGACAAGGGCCCCGGCCTTCTCATTCTGAGCACATGCAAAAAATATAGGGCCAATTGCTTCCTGTTTATTGACAAATTTTATTAAACGGCTTAAATTACTAAAAGCACGGTTAATAAACCAAATATTTGTCAGGAGGCAGTATGCATGAGACATCCAGTCAATACCCGGATAATTTTTGCAGTATCTGAGGAGGAGGCCCGGGGAAAATACAAAGCCCTTAAAATTGAGTCCAAGGACCCCGGAGCCATTTTAGAGTGCTTCAAGGCCACCGGGGTGGAGGACTTTGAAATGGATGCCGACTTTAACTTTGTGGGCGAGATATCGGTCTCCCCGGAAGTGATGGAGGAAATACGCAAGGACCCCGAAAGGGCGTATATTTTGTACCTGATGGAAGAGCATTAATAAGCAGGTTAAGTGAAAGCCAAAACCCGGTGGAGCCGGGTTTTGGTTTGGTAAGAGGAAGCTGCCGTATCTGGTTGACCCGGGAAAACCAATATAGAGAGGGTTTTTCGTCACTTGACACAGTGGCGTTTATGCCTTAAAATACTATGTGCGGGTCCGGGGAGTGTGTCCGGAACCGGTGTTGGTGGTGAGACGGGAGACCTTTATGTGGACCATCCGGATTACATGCTTGAAGCCCTGGAGGAGGCCCGTAAGGCCTACATTCTTGGCGAGGTGCCCATCGGGGCGGTAGTGGTTTTAAACGGTGAAATTATCGGCCGGGGACACAACCTGAGAGAAGTACTCAATGACAGCACGGCCCACGCCGAGATAATGGCTATGCGGGAGGCCGCCCTTACCATGGGGGACTGGCGGCTGGAGGGCACCACCCTCTACAGCACCATAGAGCCCTGCCCCATGTGCGCCGGGGCCATAGTGCAGTTTCGGGTGCCGGTGCTGGTCTACGGTGCCAAAGACCCCAAGGCCGGAGCGGTGGACTCGCTGGTGGACCTGGTCAGGGACCCGAGATTCAATCACCGGGTGGAGGTCATATCCGGTGTGCTGGAGGAAGAGTGCGCGGGGATTATAAAAGATTTCTTCAGGGAATTGAGGGCAGGCAAGTAGTTATGCGGCGACAGAGGGCACAGAGAAGGAATGCCCGTATTATTAAGCAATAATAACGGAGAGATGGCCGAGCTGGTCGAAGGCGCTCGACTCGAAATCGAGTAGACCGTGATGAGCGGTCTCCAGGGTTCGAATCCCTGTCTCTCCGCCATAATTGATAAAAGACAAGGGCTTCTCACGCTTATAGATGAGAAACCCTTGTTGATTTTACCGGGGGATTTGGGGTAAAGCCGACGGTGGAGCCGACGGTGGTCGCCAGTAAATCTAGAAAACCGTCAAATACTCCTCAGCTTATCCAGTTGTCATAATCAGAACCTTCCCCGCGATTTTAAAGAAGTTGACAAATTCAAGGCACGGCTTTTTAGGTATGCTGTTCTTTAGAAGTAAAATATTTTAATTATTCTATGAGTAGGGCAATAGCCAAAGCATATAGAAGGGAATTTTGCATAATCACTTGACAAATCTATTTTTGCCGTTCTATACAGTTTGTTCCAAAAAAGTATTTGGTTTATTATAAACTTAGGTCGATGAGGAAAAATATTTCGGGCGGTGATCACAATTAAAATAATAAATACTCAATTCAATGTTTTTTTTCCAAAAAATACTCAAGTACGGCAAAGGGTATTTGACCTTGAAACAAAATTGAGTGAACAATTTCAAACGCCTTTTAATTTGATCCCTGTTCCTGATGATGCACCACCTGAAATTCCTAGAATTGTAGCCATGTCAAAAAGAGGGCATTCTCAATTAAGTATCAGTTTAGGTAATGCTGGACTAGTAACGACTTATGATGAAAACTATAATATTAATTGGGAAATGTGTAGAGATTATATAGAGAGAAGAGTTGAAAACTATATACCTGTTATAGAAGAGTTGTCCAACAGAGTTTTTCTTTATTCTGGTTTATTCAGTAGTGTTGCATAAAATTTAGACTTCATTTGCAAGAAGAAATACAGCAAGGTTTTATGTGTAAATATAAGTAATTAATGGTGTATACAACCATGTGGTTTTCCCTGGTTTTGTTGAAAATAGTGGGTAGTTAAAAGGTA
>JAMCVT010000019.1 GCA_023475565.1 Actinomycetota bacterium | reverse complement strand
CACTGTCCAGCCCTTTCATATAATCTACCAGGCGGCCGAATTTTTCCCAGCTTCCCATAAAAATCACCTTTCCGGCATTTTTTTTCGCAAGGTATTCGTTCATCCACATAAATATTATTAATTAGATTTGCTACCTTCTGAAGAATGTCCTTCAGATGATTTATGATTCCTTCTTTTAACTGTGCTGTCAAATGGTCACACTTGCTGTTAGATATTCATAATATACTGTGAACACAGGTATATCTTCGGGCCATAAAGTCGTCTCAACACCTGAGCCAGCGGTGGCAATGGCGGTTTGGAGGTTTCTTTATTCATTTTTAAGGAGGGTACAAAAAGTGAGCGAAATAACCAGTCTGGAAAGAAATTTCACTGTTTTGTCAAAGGGCGGCTACAGAGAGATAATCACCAAGGCCGTCTGCGGAACGGCAAAAAAATTCTTCCGCTACAGCCAGCAGTTCCCCACGGTTGAAGACGGAAGCCCTACACAGATACTGGGCACTTCCATTACCCAGATGCGCCTCAAGGAGCCCCAGATAGAGACGGAGGAGGAAAAAATAGGGGTCCGGGTAAGCGGTATTTTTGAGGCCCACGTGTGGTACGCGTACAACGGGGGAAAGTCCACGGACCTCATTCGCCAGGCCATTCATTTTGAGGAAGTGATACCGGTAAATGAGTACGACGGGCAGATACTGTCCATCACCGACGCCAAGGCCGTTGTCATAAAGCCTCCTCTGGCCCAGGACACCGCCATTACAAGAGACGGCAGCATAAAAATAGACTTCGAGCTGGGAGTATATGTTGAGGTGGTTGGCGAAACAAAGGTTCTGGTCAAGGTGGTTTCCCCGGAAGATATTTAGAGGAAAGGGGACACACCTCTCTTTGGAGCATGGCTTTGCAGTCGGAGGAATGTCCCCAATCAAGTCCAGCTTAAGATTCACTTATATAAACCGGTCGCTAAGCTTTTTTAAGTGCCGTATTGGGCAAAAGGGAGCCTTTTAAAGGTCTCCTTTTTTATATGTGTAAAAAGCGGGGTAAAATAGCTAATACATTTATCGGAAAGGGTGGTTTGGTGCTGTTTAAAAAATCTGTCCGGCATGATTTGGTAAAAGAAAGGCTGAAACTTGAAATTGCTGAGGAACTGGGACTGGCGGAAAAGATAAAACAAGGGGGCTGGGGGGAGCTAAACGCGGTGGAAACAGGGAAAATAGGAGGAATACTGGCCCGAAGGCTGAAAGATATAAAATAACAAAATCTAATTATGACATAAAAATCCATAAAAAATATTTTTTGTCTATTGCTTTACATAGCTATACTCATATAGTATAATTTTTTCACTAGACACTTTGGTGTGGGGGGCATAATGCACCTTTGGCTAATGCCCCTTTAGACTTTATTGGAGGTTTTATGGTACGAGTTGCAATTTTTATAGACCACCTGAATTTTGAAATAGCTACTACCGGTTATTATAATACTGTACTTAAAACAAGATCTCCAAAGCTGGATTATAATGCTTTTCCCAAAGAATTAGTTAATTATGTACCTAATTCTAGGCTTGTCTGACTTGGCCTTGCTCGTAAGTGGGGATAGTGATTATATACCTATAATAGAGCAGATCAAGAGATTAGGCAAAAATGTCATAGCCATAGGGATATATGGGCAAAATTTGACTAAACTTAAAAGAGTAACTGATGAGATAATTATTCTAAACGAAAACTTTTTTAATAAATGCTTAAAATAAATTTATGTAGTAATAAATGTCATAGTAAAAAGGGCTGACTTAGTCAGCCCTTTTTACTCATAGTTATTTCACCACTCCTGCGCAGCGGGGGCAAAGGGTGGGGTGATCGGCGTCCCCGCCCACTCCCTCATGATAGTTCCAGCACCGCTCGCACTTGCTGCCCGGGGCTCTCCCAACCATCACCCCGAAGCCGGGAACCTCTTCATCGGCAGCCGACCCGGCGGGGGGATCCCCCTTCTTCAGCACCACGGCCGATACGATAAAAAGGGTGGCCAGTTCGTCCCCGAAGGTCTCCAGGAAATGGTACACATCTCCGGAAGCATAGAGTTCGGTCACAGCCTCCAGGGAATTGCCTATTATTTTATCCCTCCTGGCAGCCTCAAGGGCCCTGGTAACCACCGCCCTTAAATCCAAAAGGCGGTCCCATTTCTTTTCCAGGTCCGGGTCAATATATTCGTTCCTGACCTCGGGCATATCGCTCAGCTGCACGCTGGCCGGCTTATCCCCGCTGTTGGGAATGTATCTCCATATCTCCTCGCTGGTAAAGGCCAGCACAGGCGCCAGAAGCCGCACCAGGGCGCCCAGCACTTCGTGCATCACCGTCTGGGCCGATCTTCTTTCCCTGGAGGAGGGGGCTGCGGTGTAGAGCCGGTCCTTAATAATATCCAGGTAAAGGGAACTCATGTCCACTGTGCAGAAATTGTGGATGGCGTGGTAAACCACGTGGTACTCGTAGTCCCGGTAGCCGGCAAGAACCCTCTCCACCACCTTCTGCAGTCTCATCAGTGCCCAGCGGTCTATCTCCGGCATATCCCGGTAGGCCACACTGTCGGTCCCGGGGTTATAGTCGTAAAGGTTCCCCACCAGGAACCGGCAGGTGTTTCTTATCTTGCGGTAAGACTCGGTCATCTGCTTCATTATGGCTGGAGAGGCGGCCAGATCGCTGCGGTAGTCCGAGCTGCTCACCCACAGCCTCAGTATGTCTGCCCCCATCTGGGCAATGACCTTTAGCGGGTCCACCACGTTGCCCAGGGACTTGCTCTGCTTCCGGCCCTGCTCATCCACCAGGAAGCCGTGGGTGAGCACCGCCCTGTACGGAGCCTGGCCCCGCGCCGCCACCGAGGTGGACAGGGAGCTGTTGAACCATCCCCGGTGCTGATCGCTTCCCTCCAGGTAGAGGTCGGCCGGCCATCTCAGGTCAGGCCATATTTCAGGCTGGTCCAGAACACCCAGGTGGCTGGTCCCGCTGTCAAACCAGACATCCATAATATCTGTTTCCTTGGTGAACTGATCAGACCCGCACTCCGGGCAATTAAGGCCGGGGGGCGCCAGGTCGCCGGCCTCCCTGGCAAACCACACGTCGGAGCCGTGCTCCTTAAAAAGACCCTGCAGGTGGGTGATGGTCTCATCGTTTATGATGTGCCGGCCGCATTTTGCACAGTAAAATATGGGAATGGGCACTCCCCAGGTGCGCTGCCGGGAAATGCACCAGTCTCCCCGGTTGGCTACCATGTTGTGGATGCGGTCTTCACCCCAGGCCGGTATCCACTTTACCTTGCTGATGGAGTCCAGGGCCTTCTGCCTGAAGCCGTCAATGGAGGCGAACCACTGCTCGGTGGCCCGGAAGAACACCGGCTTTTTGCAGCGCCAGCAGTGGGGATATTGGTGCTGAATGGTGCTCTTGGCCAGCAGGCTTCCATCGACCGATATTTTTTCAATTATTATTTTATTGGCCTCATTGTAATTTTGTCCGGCAAATTCCCCGGCCTCTTCGGTAAATATGCCCTTTCCGTCCACCGGTGAGATTACCGGAAGATTGTACTGCTTCCCCACCATAAAGTCCTCATGGCCGTGTCCCGGGGCTGTATGCACACAGCCGGTCCCGGCCTCCAGGGTAACATGTTCCCCCAGGATAACCAGGGAGTCCCTGTCTATGAAGGGGTGCCGGCAGACAACCTCCTCCAGGTCACTGCCCTTCATTTCCTTAACCACCTCGGGGCCGGAAAGCCCTGTGGCCTCCATGAACTGACCCAAAAGCTCCCTGGCCACCACATAGGATACGTCACCGAACCGGGCCAGCACATATTCAAACTCCGGATGCAGGCAGATGGCCACATTGGCTATAAGGGTCCAGGGGGTGGTGGTCCAGATGACCAGGTAGGTGTTATCCTCCGGAACCACTCCTTTTCCGTTCACCACCGGGAAGCGCACGTGTATTGAGTGGGAGTGCTTCTCATTATACTCCACCTCGGCCTCGGCCAGGGCGGTCTCGCAGGTGGAGCACCAGTACACCGGCTTGAGCCCCTTGTAGATATAGCCGCGCTTGGCCATCTCACCGAAAACGCCAATCTGGGCAGCCTCAAAGTGGGGCATTAGGGTCAGGTAGGGGTTTTCCCAGTCTCCCCTTACCCCCAGCCGCTTAAATTCTTCCCTCTGTATATCCACAAACTTAAGGGCATAGTCCTTGCACTTTTTGCGAAATTCCACCGGGTGCACGGCATGCCTGTTTATACCCAGGGCCTTTATGGCCTGCTGCTCGATGGGCAGCCCGTGGGTGTCCCAGCCGGGCACATAGGGGGAGTCATACCCCGACATGGTGTGGTATTTTACTATAATGTCCTTGAGCACCTTGTTAAGGGTGTGCCCCAGGTGAATATGCCCGTTAGCGTAGGGCGGCCCATCATGCAGAATGAATTTGGGCTTGCCGGAATTGCGCCGGCCCACCTCTTTGTAAATGTTTATTTCTTCCCAGAATTTTAATATCTTCGGCTCCCTTTCAGGCAGATTGGCCCTCATGGGGAAATCGGTTTTGGGAAGGTTTAGAGTTTTTCCGTAGTCCATTAAATGACCCCCTGTACTGCTCTTTAATATTTGGAAACCCTGTAAAAAGCAAAAACCCGCCCCGCAAAGGGACGGGCCTGTCAATCTCCCGTGGTACCACCCAATTGAACACGGAAATCAAAATTTTTTCCGCATTCTCTCATCAGCCCTTAACGGAGGCTGCCGTCCCGGCCTACAGGCGGATAATCCGCTTTCGGCGGGCGCCTTCCCGGGTGATTTTGGGAAAAGTGCCCTGCCCGGATCACACCGCCCCGGACTCTCTTAATAAGGCCTTCTTTTCTTACTCTTCCCGATCATAGGCTTTGCGCTGATAACATATTGTATTATATTAAAAACACCCTCTACAGTCAACTTTTTGCTTTTAATAGTTCGGTCACCCGTCCGGCGGTCAGCCCGTGAACCTTCAGGGTTTTATTCCGTCCGGTGTGCCCGGTCACCAGTTCCACTGACCGTAGGGAAACTCCAAAAAGATCGGCGAAGAATTTAAGGCAGGCCTGGTTGGCCTCCCCATCCACCGGCGGGGCGGTGAGGCGAACCTTGACGGCCCCGCCCATGACTCCGGCCAGCTGGTTTTTGGAGGCCCTGGGCTGCACCTTCACCCGAAAGGTCACCCCGTCCTCATCTTCCCTTATATCGATCATCATAATCACCCTGATGCTGAAATGCTTCCCGGAAAGTTCTACCGCACAAAAGAGGACCCAAAGGTATTGCTTTACTTATTCTGAATTCCCGACCCTTAATAATATCTATTTAGCTCCACAAAAATCCTTCCGCCCCGGGAGGCGCCCTTTACCGCGGTTACCTCCACCCTGCCCCGGCCCCTGATGGAAATAATGTCTCCCTCTTTAACAGTCTGGGAGGGGGAGCTTTTTACCTGCCAGTTAAGATTTACCCTTTCCGAGGTTATATAGTCAGCCATTTTTGACCGTGACACACCATATCCAGCGGCGGCCACCGAGTCCAACCTTAAAGATGAAACAGTGGTGCTGACGGTCTTTACCCTTTCCTCGGGCAGCTTCAGCTCTCCGGCCTCAATCGAGTCCACCGAAACCTCCCACCTGCCCACCCTGGACAGTTGGGCTGTAATATACGGCGCCACCTCTGCCGAAACAATAACACTGGCCCCGCCATCATTGACCAGCACATCGCCCAGCTTTTCCCTTTTCAGCCCCAGGCCCAGCAGGGATCCCAGGTAGTCCCTGTGACCCGGGGGGGACCCGTGAAAACTGCCGGTAATGGATAAATAAACCAGCCCGCTGTCAGCGTCCTCCGGATTCAGGTAATCGGGACAGATGACCACCCTCTGCCTCTCGGCCCCGGGATATCCGCCGTCGGCCCGGTAACTCACCCCGGCGGTAAATTTAAGGGCGGAAACAACCAGACCCGTATGGTACGGGTCGTAAAAGTCGGTAATATGCGTTTTGTGAGTCTTTAGCACATCCAGAGCCATGTCGGCCGCCCGGGCCAATATCAGCCTGTCATTACCTCCGGCCTGGGCCATAAAACGCTCCCTGTCCAGTTCCCGATCACCCCAGCATTTCCGAAATTGCCACTAAAATACTATCAGTCAAGAATTGCAGCACTTGCAGCGCCAGTATGGCCACCAGGGGAGAGATATCAAGAACCCCTATGGGTGGGATAATCTTTTTGAAAAAACCCAGCACAGGCTCGGTAATCTCATATATAAACCGTACGACAGGCTGATACGGATTGATTCTTAACAAAGTGAGAAAAACATTGGCAATTATAAGTACTATATATACCTCGAAGGCAACGTCTATCAGTGTTTTTATCAAACCCATTTTTACTCACGCTCCTATAATTGGGGACATTATACCGATCGGGGACATTCCTGTCCCCAAAGGGATACCCGAACTTCAGCAGGTGTGTCCCCATTCCTTATTAAGGAATACTCAAACTTCAGCCGGTGTGTCCCCATTCCGCTTTAAATCCCTTTGGAAATTTCCCTTGATTTACCTGCGGAAACCTCCACCGCCTTCATCAGTGCCCCCCGCACACCATCCCTTTCCAGTGAGAAGAGCCCCTCTATGGTAGTTCCACCAGGAGTGGTGACCATATCCTTCAGCTGCCCGGGATGACGTCCCGACTCCAGGACCATCCTGGCAGCCCCCAGCATGGTCTGGGCGCCCAAAACAGAAGCCACTTCCCTGGGTAGTCCCATCCTGACCCCCGCATCGGCCAGTGCCTCCAGCATAATGAACATATAGGCCGGGCCGCTGCCGCTTAAGCCGGTTACCGCATCCATAAGGGTCTCGGTAACCTCCACCGCCCTTCCCACTGCGTTAAACACGGCCAGAGCCCTTTCCATATCGGCCCTGACCGCCCCCGATCCGGCGCACAGGGCGCTGGCAGCCTCTCCCACCAGGGCAGGGGTATTGGGCATCACCCGGATAACCGGCACATCCTTACCCACCGCATTTTCCAGCACTGCGGTGGAAACTCCGGCTGCGATTGAAATAATGGTCTGGCCGGGCTTCAGTGAGCTTCCCACCTCCCGGACAACGGGCAGTACCATGGCCGGCTTTAACGCCAATATCACAACATCCGCTGCCGATACCAGTTCCCTGTTGTCATTTAAGGTATTAATATTTAGCGAGGCCTTCAGATGTTCCAGCCGTTCTTTGTTTACGTCCGATACGTACAGGCTGCCGGCGGACACCGCCCCGCTGGAGACCAGCCCGGCAATGATGGCCCCGGCCATGGCCCCTCCGCCCAGAAAGCCTATCTTTAAACCTTTCAGGGGCATGACAGTTCACTCCGTTCATTGTTGAAATAAAGCTTTCAGACTTTGCTCATCCAGGAAAAAAGCCCCCGCTCCTTAAGCTCGTCACCTATTTCGCTGGATATATCCATATTGCTGGGCACGATGAGGAATATTCCGCTGCCCACCTTTTGCAGACTGCCGTTTAAAGCATAGGTTGCGCCGCTGACAAAGTCCACCACTCTCTTGGCCAGATCGGCGTCAGCCTTTTCCAGGTTGACCACAACCGGCCGCCGGTTTTTCAGATTGTCAGCCAGCCCCTGAACATCATCAAAGGTCCTGGGCTCGGCCACCACAACCTTGAGCTGCCGCTGGGCGTGCAGGTTCAGCACCTGTCCCTTGCGCTTACCGGCAGGCATCATTTCCTCTTCTTCCCGGTATCTGGAATCCTGGCTTCTTTCTTCGTCTTCCATTGTTTCCTCTTCGAAACCCATTATACCGAGAACCCTGTCCATTAACTTTCTCGACAAAATAAATTCCTCCTTACCGTCCTCCGAAAATACCCGTCCCTATCCGCAAAAGGGTAGCACCTTCCTCCACAGCCACCAGGCAGTCATTGGTCATACCCATGGAAAGATGGGTCAGTGGAACCTCCGGTATCTTTTTTCTTATATCATTAAGCAGGCCGCGCAGTTTTGCGAAAACCGGCCTGACTTCCCCTGGGTCGTCCGTGTAGGGGGCTATGGTCATCA
>JAMCVT010000130.1 GCA_023475565.1 Actinomycetota bacterium | reverse complement strand
GAATTCTGACTCCTGTATTCTGAATTCCGACAGAATAAGAATTTCAGTATAAGCTTTTTTAAGGGGAGGTGTCCCGGTTGATTTTTGAACAGGGTCCCATCAGGCCGCCCAGTGAGGCGGAAAGTCTGCTATTAAGGCTGACCAGGAACTGCCCCTGGAACAGGTGCCAGTTCTGCACCACCTACAGGGGGGAGACTTTTTCCCGGCGAACGGTGGAGGAGATAAAAAGTGACGTGGATACCGTTTCCCGTATTTTGGACAGATTGAGAGAGATGTCTGTCAGTCTGGGCTATAATGGTGAAATCAACCTGCAGGTTCTGTCGGATGCTTATCAGACCGGAGATTACTACGTGATACATGTGGCCTCCTGGATGTACCGGGGCGGCCGGAATATTTTCTTGCAGGATGCCAATTCCCTGATCATGAAAACCTCCGAACTGGTTGACGTTCTGGAATATACAAGGGAAAAACTGCCCACGGTGGACCGGATAACCTCTTATGCCAGGTCTAAGACCCTGCTGCGCAAGTCGCCGGGTGCTCTTGCCGATATCCGCCGGGCCGGACTTAACAGGATTCATGTGGGCATGGAGTCGGGTTCCGACGCGGTGCTTAAATTTATTAATAAGGGTGTGACCTCTAAGGAGCATATAGAGGCCGGAAGGCGGGTTGTGGAGGCCGGCATCTCTTTGTCGTTGTATGTCATACTGGGTCTGGGGGGCCGGCTATGGCCGGAGGATCATATCCTGGAAACAGCCAGGGCGCTGAACCAGATTAACCCTGATTATATAAGGCTGAGAACACTGGCCGTCTCACCCGGCACACCACTGTATGACAGGCTTATGGCGGGGGAGTTTGCCGAGCAGACCGAGGATGAGATAGTGGCCGGGGAAAGAATCCTGATAGAAAAACTGCAGGGCATAAGCAGCGAGGTGGTCAGCGACCATATGCTTAACCTGCTGGAAGAGGTGGGGGGCAGGCTTCCAGAAAGTAAGGAGCACCTGCTCGGGGTAATTGACAGGTACCTTTCCATGCCTGGGGCCGACCGGCTGAATTTCCGCCTGGGCAGGCGGGCAGGCCTGTACAGGTGGCTTGACGACATGTCCGACCCGGTCAGGAAGGCCAGGGTGGAGGCCCTGGCCAGGCGGCTTTCCAGTGAGGGAAGGCTTGACGGAACCCTTTCATCCCTGAGGGCCCAAATGCTCTACTAAGGCAGTATAACCATGGATATGATTTTTATTGCCAAAAAGCCGTAAATGTGAGAAATTATATAAAAGTTAACTGATTGACCTGGGAGGGGAGTATGGAAAAAGAGTGCAGCCTGTCTGTATATTTTAAGGAAAAGTATGCCGGTGAAATACAGGAAATAATCGACCGGGAGCAGGTCAGCCCCGGGGTGGCCGTCTGCAGCTACCTGTGTCCCGAAGTTATCGGCTGTGTGGAGGATGTTGAGGAAAAGGCCTGCGCCCTGCGGCTGAGGGCTATGAAAAACTAATCGAGTGAGTACCGGTAACATTTTCAGGGAGGATTCAATGGCAAGGGTTAATGTAAGCGATATTAAAAGCGGAATAAAAATTATATCGAAATTTATTATAAATGATAAAAAATTAATTCCCTTCAAGGGCAAGCCGGGTCATTTTCTTACCCTTATAATGGCCGACAGCACCGGCAGGGTGGAGGGAAAGATCTGGGAAAGGGCCGAAGATGCCAATGGGCTGATTAACTCCGGAGACCTGCTGGAAATAAAGGGCAGCGTAATAGAGTATAACGGTGTGCTGCAGGTAAACATAGCCAATTTCAGGGTTTGCCCCGACAGTGAGTTCGATCCCAGGGAGTTTCTGCCCACATCCTCCAGGGATACCGGGGAGATGCTGGAAGAAATAAGAGGCATGATTGATTCTATAGAAAACTTCCACCTAAAAAGCCTGCTGCTAAGCTTTTTTGATGATGGGGAGTGGGTCAGGGAGTTTTGCGCCGTTCCGGCGGCCAAGGCCAATCACCAGGCCCATCTGGGGGGGCTTTTGGAGCACACCCTCAATGTTGCCAGGGCAGCCGCCGCCGCAGCCGGGCTCTATCCCGGGCTGGACCGGGACCTCCTGCTGGCCGGGTCCATACTGCACGATATAGGGAAAATAAAAGAGTACAGCTATTCCAGAAACATAGATGTCACCGACCAGGGCCGTCTGCTGGGCCACATAGTGATGGGGGTGTCCGAGGTGGACAGGAGGATCAGCTGCCTTGCCGGAGGAGAAGCCTTTCCCGAAGAGCTGAGACTGAAGGTGCTGCACATAATAACCAGCCACCACGGGCTGTATGAATGGCAGTCACCCAAAAAGCCCAAGTTTACCGAGGCTGCCGTGGTGCATATATTGGACATGCTGGATTCAGTGGTGGACACCTTTACCAGGACAAGGGAAGAAAACAGCGACCGGTCATTATCCTGGTCTCCATGGAACAGGGCGCTGGAAAGGTTTGTTTACCTGAAATAAAAAAGGGGCTGCGGCAGCCTTTTGGTAATCCCGTCGGTTATGTAATTGCCTGCTGACTTCAGCTGGTCGGAGTTCACACTGATATTGACTTCCCCGGCTATGGCCGGGACCGCTGAGAATGTCAATATCATAATAAAGGTGAGGATGAAAAAAAGGCCCTTTTTCACAACAACAACAACAACAACCTCCACTCGTTTTTATTTAATAATGACATAAAAAATATGGCGGCAGGATAAAAATGGTAAAAATAATTCTCTAATATTCAACTTCCGGGTTGCCATTTTTAGTTGATTTTACGGGGAATAAAGCTCTCGTCCAGCTTCCCGTCAGCCACCAGCGCCACCGGGAAGCTGCGGGAGTTGTGAGCGGCCCCGAACCGGCCCCGGCTGTCCACCACTATAATGCCCCCCACTGCCCCCCCTCTTTTTTCCGCCAGCCTGATAATGGCTTTTTCGGCCGCCTCCTGGGGGTGTATCCCCAGTTCTACAAGGGAGTCAACATATTTTGCCGTAAGGGTTTCGATAAAGGCCTCCCCCAGCCCGGTGCAGGCAGCGGCGCAGCTGGAGGAAGCATAAATGCCGGCTCCCGGAATAGGGGTGTCGCCCACCCTGCCGGGGGCTTTCATAAAGGATCCTCCGGTGGAGGAGGCGGCCGCCACCCGCCCGGCGTGAAAGACCACACACCCCACGGTGTCGCAGGGGCTGCTGCTGTCCGGGGGCAGGCCGGTAAAAAGGCTGGTTTCCGGTGAGAGGCCCTGCTTCGCCCTGTCCCTTGCCCTCTGCCAGGCCTCCACCATTCGTGATGATCTGGAGTCCACCGGCGGAAAGCCCCTGGTGCGGGCAAATTCGGTGGCCCCCCGGCCAGCCAGAAGAACATGGGGAGTCTCCTCCAAAACCAGGCGGGCCACCGAAACAGGGTGGCTTACTGATCGGATGGCCGCCACGGCCCCGAATTTTCCCGTTGTCCCTTCCATTATGGAGGCGTCCATCTCCACCTCACCGTCCCTGTTCAAAACAGAACCATACCCGGCATTGAAAAGAGGGCTTCCCTCCAGTATCTTTACGGCCTCCTCGGCGGCATCCAAAAGCCCTGCCACCAGCGCCCTGTGCCCGGCCAGGGAAGCCTCACGCAAAACTTCGCAGAATTGGGGGGCCGAGCTGGTATCTGCGCCCCCGTGCACCATAATAATATTCATATCCCTCACGCCCGTTCTTTTATAAAGTATTCTCCAGGGAGCCAGGTCTAAACATAAAATCCATAGTCTACTGATGCTAGGTGAATAGTAGCGCAGTGCGGGAAGTCGATGTGGCAGGGGCTGGAGACGGGAAGATGACCCGCTTGAGGGGGACAATGACCCGAAAGGGCGGAAACAGCCTGGCCTCAAAGGGCCTGCACTTTACCACGCCCGCCCCCAGGCCTTATCTTTCATGAGTGTAAAATTGAGCCGGAGCAGCGGGGCAGGGGCAGGCGCTTAAAGGACCGCCTGAAGGCGGCCCCGGTCAAATACTATCCGAATTTCTTTTTCCAGTAAATATATATTATTGGCCCTAATCCTATAAACCAAACGGCGAACAGTCCCCAGACTATTGTTTCACCCCAGGGCTTGCCGCTTCTGCGGGCGTCCCACATGACCCACAGTCCGGAGATTAGCATTATCAACAGGATAGCATAGTACGATGTGTACGCCGCCACTAAACGGCCCAAATCTTCATCTCCCCGTATCGGAATACTTTAAGACAATAATTATAATGCTCGTAAAAGCGGGGCGGAATTCCCTACATTACGTCCCACCGCTGGCAGCGGGCGCCCCAGCGGCCGATAACCTTGTCCTCTTCATATATTTCTGCTATTTCACAGTTGTTGGGGCAGCCGCCGCATTCGAAGCTGCTTGTCCGGTAGGGAAGGCCGGCCACTTTGAAGCCCTTGAAGCGGGTGGCGCCGGCTTTCTCTACCTCTTCCCGGGCCAGTTGGGCGGCCCCGATGGCCCCCATTACCCCGAAGTGCCTGGGTATTATTATGGGCAATTTAAGCGCCCTTTCAAAGGCCGCCTTGATGCCGGCGTTTGCCGCCACGCCTCCCTGGAAGACTACCGGGGAGAGTATTTCCTTGCCCTTGCCCACATTGTTGAGGTAGTTCCTGACCAGGGCCTCACAGAGGCCGTTTATTATATCGTGCAGCTTGTAGCCCATCTGCTGCTTGTGGATCATGTCGGACTCGGCGAAAACGGTGCACCTCCCGGCAATGCGGACTGGGACCGCCGAGCTTAGGGCCAGCTCCCCGAAGTCGGTTATGGGGATGTTCAGCCTGGAGGCCTGCTGGTCCAGAAAAGACCCGGTGCCGGCTGCGCAGACAGTATTCATGGCAAAGTCGGTGACTATGCCGCTGCGCATAATTATGATTTTGGAGTCCTGGCCGCCTATTTCCAGCACTGCCTGAACACCGGGGACGTACATGGACGCGGCCACGGCGTGGGCGGTAATCTCGTTTTTGATAACATCGGCCCCGATCATTACTCCGGCCAGGTACCTGCCGCTGCCGGTGGAGCCGGCCCCACAGATGTCTGTGTCAGGGGGGATAAGGCCGTATACTTCGGCCAGCCCGGAGAGTATGGCCTCCAGGGGGCGTCCCCTGGTTCTTATGTACAGGGAGGCCAGCACCTCGCCTTCTTCATGCAAAACCACTATATTGGTGCTGACAGACCCCACATCAATACCAAGGTATGCTCTCATAACAGTTCCTTTCCTTGCTCGCTGTGTATATGCTTAATCAGTTTACCATCAGCCGTGCGCCGCTGCTCTTGAAAAGGGCCTTTTTCCTGCGCATAAGGTCTACAAAGGCCTCCACCCTGGTGGACATGCCGGCCTTGCCGGTCTGCTCGTCCAGAAAGAAGGTCATCACGGGTATACTGTGCTCCCGGCTCACCCTGGTCAGTATGGTCCTGGCCACAATTTCGGGTATGCAGGTAAAGGGCGCCATCTGCACTACCCCATCGTAGCCCTCTTTGGAGTACAATATGGTGTGTCCCACCGTCTCCTGCCCGTGGCCTCCTATGCAGAGAGGAATGTAGGGGCGGGCGGCGTCTTTTACCGAGAGGTGTTCGCTGGTTTCCTTTACCGTATTGTCCCTGGTCCATCCGGTAAGGAACATTGATCTGTGCACCTCCACCCCCAGATTTCCCAGTGTTTCCTCCATCTCCAGGTTGCTGGCCGGCTCCAGGAGGACATAAATCTCCCCCACTATGCCCACCTTCAGTATCTGCCTGGCACTGTCCTGGGGCACCGCCCTGATGGTGTCCAGGGCGGCCTCCCCGGCCTCCCTTATTTCCTTGAAGGTGTAGGCGCTGTCAATCCACTCCAGTACCTCCCGGTAAACCCTGGTGGTTTCACCCCTGTTAACTTCCCTGGGGCGTGCCACATGGGTCATTTTTTCGGCATCATCAAGGTATTTAAGCTTTTCCCAGCCTCTTTTAATACACTCCCACACAGCCCGGTAGGAAAGCCTGCCGGCATTAAGGCGGTTTACCTTTCTTATAAAGTCTATGGGGTGGCTCTTGGGGGCCTCAAAAACGATTATGTCCACGGGAAAGCCTATACTTTTCAGTATCTTCTGGTGAAGCTGCCCGTAAAGGCCGGCCCTGCAGGGGCCAGAACCCCCGCTGGTAACTATTATTTCAGCACCCATCTGGCAGGTCTCAATATAGGTGCCGGTCAGTATTTTAAGCGGCAGGCACGCAAATTCGGGGGAATGGCGAACCCCGTGGTCAAGGGTCTTTTTATTGGGCCTGGGCGGTATAATCACCTCGTTGCCCAGGTCGTTCATAAGCATTTTAAAGCAGCGGTAGGACTCTCCCATGCGGGGAAAAGTTACCTTTGGCATAGTCTCTCCCTGGCCTCCTTTTTCCTTTTGACCATGTCCACAAAAGCCTCCAGCCGGGTGGATATCCCGGCGTCGCCGGTGTGCTCGTCTATGGTGACGCTCATGAAGGGGGTTTCAGGGTAGTCCTTTGATGAAATCTCCATCAGCTTGTCAACCATGGAGTCAGGCCCGCAGCCGAAGGCGGTCAGGTGAATGATGCCGTCCACGGTGCCTGCCTTGAAAAGGTGGTAGGCGGCGTTAAGGGCTATATCGCTGAAGGTCCAGAACATCTTCTTCTCCAGTATATTGGCCCTGGACAGCTTGCCTGGTGAAAGATTCTCCATGGTAATAACCGTAATGCCCATTTTTTGCAGCTTGTTGACCAGGCCCACACTTATGAAGGGGTCGTGTACCTCGTACGGGTAGCCCAGTACGGCAAAAACAAGGCCGCTCCTTTTTTTGACAGCCGGGGAAGCACTGCCTCCCTTAAACAATACATCCATGGCCTCGGGTGGGCTAAGCCCTTCCAGAAGGAGGGATTTGAACCGCCTGGCCGATCCGGTGGCCTTAATATAGGCTCTCAGTATCTTAAGCCTGCCAAGGCCGAAAATGCTGCCTATCTGAAGGTAAGCCTTCCACTGAGCAGCAAAGCCCTCCCGGTTATCCATCTGAACATCGATAAGGGGAGGCAGTCCTGACAGCCCGTGGCGGATCATGTCGGGGAGGCCTAAAAATTTAGGGCAGTATATGGTCTTGCGGTTCAGGCAGACCATACGGGGCACAAAAAGGTAGTCGACCTTGTCCTTTAAAGAAATTACATGTCCGAAAAAAAGTTTTACAGGCACACAGGCATCGGCCAGAGCTTCTTTAACTCCGGCGTCAAGGAGATTCTTGGTTGTCTGCCCTGAGACAACAACTTCAATGCCCAGCTCGGAGAAGAATGTTTGCCACATGGGAAAGTGCACATAATAAAAAAGTGAACTGGGAATACCTACCCGGGCTGCCAAACCTTAAAAACCCCCTTGAAGTATAAATATCTTGTCTGTTTTCGATATATTTTTTTTACATAAGCAACATAATTTATTCTATGTTCGTGGAATAAATTCCTCTAATTCTTATAATAAGGCGGCAAACAATAATTTTGCAGGCGCCGGCTGAGGCAGGGTGATATTGTCGGGAATCGGTGTTTCCTGTATGAGGCTTCTAAGGAGGAAAAGTTATGGCTATAGTGTAAAATAATATAATTGAAGAATTAATTTCCGGAGGTTGAGAAAATTGATTAATCTTAATCCCGCCCATAAAAGAGCCCTGGAGGAGCTGGCCGGGCTTATCCCGGAGGAGATTGCCCGGCGGGCGTCGGTGCAGTACGACCCTGACAAAGGGGTTTTTACAGTCCCGTTTTTGAATAGCAGCTATTTAGTAAAGTTTCCGTCGGGAGAGATGTGCACTGAAAAAGAGGGTGGAGAGGTTTCCCTTACCAACAGGGTATGCATACTTCATTACCTTACCCACGCCAGCGATTTCGCGCTGACGGGGAGATACGTGACCTTCAAGGAACTTCCCAACGGGTCTATATATGTTCCGCCCTTTAACAACAGGGCTATTAGGCCGCTGGTTTCCATATTCGGAGAAAGGCCGGAAAAACTTGTGGAGGCAGGGAAAAAAATAGGCGGGATAAAGGCTGACGCCGGGGACTGGGCTGTGACGGTCAGTATATTCCCCAAGGTGCCCGTAACCTTTGTGCTGTGGGAGGGGGACGATGAATTTCCACCTGCGGGAAATATACTGTTCGACTCCTCGGCCCCGCTGCAG
>JAMCVT010000065.1 GCA_023475565.1 Actinomycetota bacterium | reverse complement strand
TTGTAGCTCTTTGAGGAAAAACATAAAATTTTATCAAGATGCTCTTGTCCGATGGACAAATCTTTTACCCCAAGGTGGTAAACTTTTTCGTGATCACAGTGGTAAACTTTTCGGTTGACAAAAACAACTTAAAAATATTTTTATAAAGAATATAAAGAAACAGGAGTTATGCAGTTGATGGGTAATATCCCCGGCATATACTCCAATAAAATTTGAAAATTCATCCCATGTCGTACCATTTTTGCTTGTTTGCGTTCAACCTTATAGCGGCAAGAGTAGAACTCATCAGTCTTTTGGTACGCTCTTGTCGCTTGTGTTCGTTAACTGTGATTGTGCGGCGGCCAGTTATGCTGCCGATTCTTCTTTAGGTACTATATCCTCTTTGTGATTCGTCGTAGCTATGGATAGTTCTGTTTTATATTTTTATGCACTACGTTTTCATTTTTAAGAATCCACAATTCTTGCTGGTTGCAGGTTTTTTATTTTAATGAAAAATAGGGTCAAAAATATTTATTTCGTAAACTGCTGCTAGGGGGAAAAGGCCTGTGCATTTATTGAAACTGCAACAGGTGATCCTGAAATTACTTTAGCTGATAATAAAGAAGAAACTCGAATAATAGAAACGCGAACATAGGAGGCATCGAAAAATGAGGTGCTCAGAGGCAGGGTATAATTTAGAAATTGATTTATCCCGAGGAAACGTTGAGAGGGTAGAATCTGACCCGAAATTAACGGAACTTTATCTGGGAGGTCTTGGTACTGCCGCGAAGATACTATGGGATAGAGTTCCTCCTGAAGTTGAACCTTTTTCTCCCGATAATCTGTTGATATTTGACACCGGTCTCTTAGTCGGCACACCAGCCCCTACCGCCACGCGCGCCGTTATTGCCGCAATTTCTCCTGAGACCGATTTAATGGGATTTTCAATGATGGGTGGTTTTTGGGCAACAGAATTAAAGCACGCCGGCTATGACAGGATAATCATTCGCGGGAAATCATCTGAGTGGGTTTATTTGTGGATAAACAATGGCAAAGTAGAAATACGCGATGCGTCTCATTTACTGGGTAAAAGCACCTATGAAACTATGGAACTTATTCAAGAGGAGTTGAAGGAACCGAAAGCCGAGGTGGCTTGTATCGGTCTGGCCGGTGAAAACAGGGTCTATATGGCTTCCATCGAGGCTGGTAGGGGAAGTGCCGCCCGGTTGGGTTTGGGCGCCATCATGGGAGACAAAAAGTTGAAGGCAATAGCTGTGCGGGGTACAAAGGACATCTATATTGACCGACCGGCTGAATTTTTAGGCCTGTGCGATGAAGTTAACAAGTATGTAGAACATCGGATGAGAAATCCAATCAAGGGTATAGAGCCGCCCTGGTTTGGGCTGTTAGGACCATGGCCGATGAACTGGCCAGATGAAAGTTGGCATTTTAACAATTTCGCCTGGGGAAATGCCCGTCATCGACGAAAAGGCTTCTGGACGAAAGAATACGCAGCACACTTTATACTAACTTTGACGAGGCGAATTAAGCGTATGTCCAGTTGTTATAATTGCCCGCTTGAGTGTGGGGCGCTAGTTGAGATGCCAGGATCCCGGACCATCCCAATGAAATGTTCAATGAAAATGATTTGGACATGGGGAGCCATGATAGAAGATATTGACTGGAATCTTGACATAGCGGGCCGTGCTTTGGAATACGGGGTGGATGCATACGGAATGCCGCAAACCATAGCCTTTGCTATCGAACTTTATGAGGCGGGCATTCTAACAGATAAGGACTTGGAAGGTATGCCCTCAGATGCAAAAGAGAGGTTTTCCTGGCTGCTTGATAGGATCGTAAGACGCGAAGGGATCGGTGATATTCTGGCCAACGGTATCTACAGTGCGGCCCGACAAATTGGTAACGGGGCAGAGGCCTATGAGCATAACACCATAAGAAAGCATTTGCAGATAGGTATTAAGTTAGGGAAGGTGGACCCAATTTACTTCTTATGGTTCAGTACCGACGAGAAGACCTGTATCCCTCAAATTGAAGGGCAAGTGCCCCAGGCGCCTATTTTTAATAAGGAACATCAGGAAGAGTTTATAAAGGATTGGATTCAGATTCCCACTGGAAAGGAAGAAAGGTTCAAGCAATTTGTTCTTGAGGGGGGAGAACCACATGCTAAGGCGCCCTACTGGCCACCTATTGATCTAGCTAGTGAACTTTGTGATTGGTCGGAGATGATCCGCTACATTGACAATACCACCGGAATCTGCAGTGGTGTGTCCGGCTTTCATTATAAACCTCCCTATCACATACACAATTTCCCTCTTTTCATCTCATATGCGACCGGAATGGATGTCGATGAAGATGGATTATGGCTGATAGCCAAGAGAGTACGAAATTTAGTCAGGGCTTTCAATATTAGAAGAGGATTAACTATAGAGGACGAACGTCCCCCGGAAGACCATTGGAAGAAAAGGTTTCCCGAGTATGAAGCCCAGCTCCTAGAAGGGTATTTCGAATATAAGGGTTGGGACAAGCAGGGTATTCCTACGAAAGCGTCTTTATATGAACTGGGCTTGGATTACGTATATGAGGACTTTGTCAAGAGGGGAATTCTAAAAGAAGAATGAACCCAAATAGTGCATGTAATTTGGTATAAGAAGCAGGCTGATGAGAGGAGTGATAAGCTATGGTAAAGAAAAAAAAGAAAGTAATAAAGATTAATATTGACAAGTGTAATGGTTGTCGGAGATGTGAGATGATCTGTTCCGCATCTCACTCCAGTCCGAAATATAGCGTTATCAATCCAGCAAGGTCTCGAATCCGGGTAGTTAGACGTGAGTTGGATAATATCTTCGTTCCAGTTATATCCAGTGGTTATACCAACGCCGAATGTGCTGGTAGGAATGTATATGCAAAGAATAGTGCTGGAGGCTTGAATGAAAGTCAGTGGGAGGCAGTCGCTGATAAAAATGCATATGAGAAGTGGGATGCAGCCGCTAAGAAAGGTGCATATGAACAGAGTGATACTAAATATGGGGAATGTACTTTTTGTGGCGTGTCCTGCCCATCCAGAGATATTTTCAAAGAACCCGATTCCGGTCTTCCGCTCAAATGCGATATGTGCGAAGACCAAGAAGAGCCCTTGTGCGTTCAATGGTGCATGGTTAATGCCCTGACTTGCGAAGAAAGCGAAGAAGAAGTCGAAGAAGAAGCGAAGCTGGGCGATATGAAGATAGGCTTGAAATCATTGGTAGACAAATATGGCCTACAGAAGCTGGTGGATGCAGTTGCCCGCATGTCAAAGAGGGGCTAATAAGGGGACACACCTGCTGAAGCTTGTGCATTCCTCTGTGGACAGGCATGTCCCCAATTTAATGTGAAAGAAGAGGAAAAATCATGGAGATTGAAGCCCCCATCAAAGAGGTAATAGAGGAAATAAAAGAGAGCGGTGGAGAGGCAGTCAAATTCTGCTATCAATGCGGGAAATGCGATACTGTATGCCCCTGGAACAAAGTTAGGACTTTCAGTATGCGCAAACTGATCCGGCAGGCTGCATTTGGCTTGACTGAGATAGAAAATGAAGAGATCTGGCGCTGTACCACCTGCGGAAAGTGTGCCCAGAGATGCCCAAGGGATGTAAAGCAGATAACAAACATGATAGCCCTGCGCAGGATGGCCACGGGATATGGTGTTTTCCCAGCCGCTGTCAAGCCTGTCCGCACCGCAAGCGCAGGCCTTGCCGGAGATGGCAACCCCTTCGGTGAAGAACGGGCAAAGAGGGCGGATTGGGCAAAGGGACTCTCTGTAAAAACCTTCGAAGAAGGGATGGAAATTTTATATTTCCCCGGCTGTTACTTAAGCTATGACCCAAGATTAAAGAAGGTAGCCGCCGCCACGGCCAAGATCCTCAATAAGACAGGAGTAGATTTCGGGATCCTGGGCGCCGAGGAGAATTGCTGTGGAGAAAGCATCCGCAAGACAGGCAATGAGGAATTATTCAAGCAACTGGCCAGGGAAAACATCAAAGCTTTTATCGAAAACGGGGTAAAGAAAATCCTTGTTTCATCCCCTCATTGTTACCACACCTTCAAGAACGAGTATCCTGAATTCATGGTGAACTTTGAGATAGTCCATATCACCCAGTATTTATTCCAGTTGATTAATGAGGGAAGGCTTCAGATCAGCAAGGAGTATGGGAAGAAAGTTGTGTATCATGACCCATGTTACCTGGGCCGGCATAATGGTATATATGACGAACCGCGAGAAGTCCTGAAAAAGATACCCGGCTTGGAACTAATTGAGCTGGCCGAGTCGCGGGAAGAAAGTCTCTGTTGTGGAATGGGGGGAGGCAGGATTTGGGCTGAAACTCCAAAGTCCGAAAGATTCTCCAACCTCAGGCTGAAAGAGGCTGTTGGGCTTGGGGCTGAAGAACTGGTTACTGCCTGCCCCTATTGCATCATTAATTTTGAGGATAGCAAGGTAGTACTGAATTATGATGACGTCATACAGGTTAAGGACATCACGGAGATCCTCCAGGAAGTGCTCTAAGGAATGGGGACACACCTTCTCTTCTTGGGTATAAGTCTGGGGTAGTCGAAGGAATGTCCCCGATCGGGAATGGGGACACACCTCTATTTGGGGCCTTCCTTTGGGGTCGGAGGAATGTCCCCAACGTATGATAGGGGACAAAGGAGCTAAACATGCGAGAAGCGATTGGAGTATCGGATATGAAAAGTGCGGCAGCGGAGATAGTATGCGATCGCTTTTCCGACGAGGGATGGGTCAGGACCTCGGTTCACGTGCCTGACGAGATGGAGCTTACAATCTATGTGAATCAGCAAGAACTGGTCACCATCCTGTGCACTGCAACCAAGCTGAATTTCCTTGTTCTCGGATTCCTGTACTCAGAGGGAATCATCTCAGACACCGGCGACGTGGTGATGATGCGGATGTGTGAGGACGAATCGCTGGCCGATGTGAGGCTCAAAAACCCCGAGTATAAATTGCCGACAAAACGGACACTCACCTCCGGGTGCGGCGGCGGCGCGACTTTCAAAACGCAGGGACGAACGGTTGATTCGGGTCTGGTTGCCGCACCGGCGGAAGTGCTGTCACTGCTGAAGCAGCTTCAAGAGAAGATGGATCTGTACCGTTTTAGTGGCGGCGTGCACACTTCAGCTCTGTCCGATACCGGGAACCTGCTGGTAGTGGCTGAGGATATCGGACGGCATAACACTTTGGACAAGATCCAGGGCGAATGTCTGTTGAGGGGACTAGCAACCAGAGATCGACTGCTGCTGACTACCGGTCGCGTTTCGTCGGAGATGTTGCTCAAGGCGGCAAAGATGCAGGTCCAGGTTGTTGTTTCGCGGCACTCGCCGACAGGGAGCGCAGTTTTGCTTGCCCGTGATCTGGGCATTACCCTGGTCGGCCATGCGCGAGGAGGCCGGCTGCTGGTGTATTCCCACCCGGAGCGACTTGGCTGCTCAACAAATTAAGTGCGGCTGACCCGGCCGAACCAGGACAGTGCGGGCAAAAGATGAAGGGGGACACACCTCCTCTTCTTGAGTACAAGTCTGGGGTAGTCGGAGGAATGTCCCCAATTACTGATGAGGGTGGAGAGAAATGGAAAAAGAACTGGAAAGAATTGAAGGACAGCTTGTTAAAAGTCTTGCAGGCAGTAATTTTGGAGACGTAATGGTTGTCGGCGGAGGGATCAGCGGTATACAAGCCGCCCTTGATCTTGCCACCGCGGGATTTAAAGTTTACCTGGTTGAAAAAGCGCCGAGTATTGGCGGCCACATGGCTCAGCTTGACAAGACCTTTCCCACCAATGACTGCTCCATGTGCATTGAATCGCCAAAGTTTACCGAATGCAACAGGCATCCCAACATAGAGATCATGACCTATACAGAAGTTGACAGTATAGAAGGGGAAACAGGAGACTTTAAGGTAACCCTGATTAAAAAGCCCAGATATATTGATGAGAGCAAATGCACGGGCTGTACAGTCTGTGTAGAATACTGCCCGGTCAAGTACCCTGATAAATTTAATCAAGAGATATCGGATAATAAAGCCATCCATATTTACTTTTCTCAAGCGACTCCCCTTGTCACTTATATAGATGAAAGTTGCCGTTACCTCAAAGATAAGACATGCACCATTTGCCAGGGAGTCTGCAAGACTGACGCCATAGATTTCAACCAAAAGGCAGAGAAGGTAGAAGTAAAAGTAGGGGCGATAGTTCTTTCTCCCGGCTTTGAGCCCTTTGATCCCAAGTTGAGGGAGGACTATGGCTACGGAAAGTTTGAGAACGTGGTAACCAGTCTTGACTACGAACGGCTATTATGCTCCACCGGGCCATACGAAGGTGAGATACTGCGCGCTACCGACAAGAAGCATCCACATAAAGTAGCCTGGATTCAGTGCGTCGGTTCCAGACAGGTTATCCCCGGCGGCAACAGCTATTGTTCAGCCGTATGCTGCACGTATGCCCAGAAACAGGTGATTTTGACCAAAGACCATGACGCCGAGGCCGAGTGTACCATATTCCATAACGATATTCGTTCCTATGGCAAGGATTTCGAGCGATTCTACCAAAGAACAGAGAAACTTCCCGGGGTTCGATTTATAAGAAGCTACACATCAATAGGAAAAGAGATCCCGGAAAGCAAAAATGTAACCATACGGTATTCTACCCCCGACGATGGAGTAAAAGAGGAAGAATTCGATATGGTAGTACTATCCGTCGGATTGAACCCTCCTGCTGACTTTAATGGCCTGGCTAACAAGTTCGGCATCGAGCTCAATTCCCACGGATTCTGTAAAACCAATCCCGTTAATCCCATGGAGACCTCCCGTCCGGGAATCTTTATAAGCGGAGCCTTCCAGGGTCCCCTGGATATCCCCGAGTCGGTTGTGACCGCCAGCGGGGCCAGCTCCCAATGTGGTCAACTCCTTGACTTCCGGCGTGGGAAGCTGGCCAAAGAAAGAATATTTCCGACTGAAAAAGATGTCTCGCAAGAGGAGCCCAGGGTGGGTGTCTATGTGTGTCATTGTGGAGCTAATATCGGAAGAGTGGTAAATGTTCCTTCCGCAGTTGAATATGCCAAGACCTTACCCAATGTTGTTCACGCTGAAGACAACCTTTTCATATGTTCTACCGACGCTGCAAAGCATATATCAAACTCGATCCAGGAAAAGGGGCTCAATCGCGTGGTTGTCGCCGCCTGCACCCCCAGAACACACGAACCGCTATTCCGCGATACCCTTCGGGAAGCAGGAATCAACCAATATTATTTCGACTTTGCTAATATTAGAGAACACTGCTCCTGGGTCCACTCCAAAGAAAAGGAAGAGGCCACCCAAAAAACAAAAGAAATAATCCGGATGGCCGTTGCCCGTGCTCGCCGTTTAGAACCCTTGCAGGAATTTGACCTGCCCGTCAGCAAGGCCGCGCTGGTGGTCGGAGGAGGCGTGGCCGGCATGACCAGCGCACTCTCCATAGCCGAGCAGGGACATGAAGTTCACCTGGTGGAAAAGGATACCGACCTGGGTGGAATCGCCCGAAAAATCCATTACACCCTGGAAGGGCTGGATGTTCAGGCATATCTGCGTGATCTTACACGCAAGGTCTATCAGCATCCCTTAATCCATGTATATACCAATGCCACCTTCATAGAGGCCGGCGGCTATGTTGGTAACTTCGTAACCAAAGTGAAGTCTGAGCGAGGAATCACAGAAATAAAACACGGAGCCGCCGTCATCGCTACCGGCGCTGAAGTATATAAACCCACCGAATACCTTTATGGAGAAGACGATCGCGTAATGACCCACCTGGAGTTGGAGGAGCAAATCGCCAAAGGAGAAGAAAAGCTCATTAACTCCCAGAGCCTGGTGATAATCCAATGCGTAGGCTGCAGAAATGAAGACAGAAACTACTGCAGCCGGATCTGTTGCAGCGAGTCCATAAAGAACGCCTTGAAACTAAAAGAAATAAACCCCGACATGGACATCTATATTCTCTTCCGGGATATCAGAACCTATGGGTTCAAAGAAGATTATTACCGGAAAGCAGCAAGTAAAGATATCAGGTTCATCCGCTACGAGCCCGATGCTAAACCCGAGGTGGAACCCGGTGAGTCCGATGAAGGCCGGCCCGTCTTAAAGGTTACCGTGACCGATTATATTCTAGGGAGCAAGCTTGAAATAGATGCCGACGCACTCGTTTTAGCCGCCGCCGTTATTCCCTCCGCGGACAGAAAAGAAATAGCCGGATTATTCAAGGTATCCTTGAGCCCGGATGAATTCTTCCAGGAAGCCCATGTCAAGTTAAGACCCGTTGACTTTGGCGCGGAAGGCGTTTACCTGTGTGGGATAGCCCACTATCCCAAGCTTATATCAGAAACAGTTAGCCAGGCTTATGGGGCTGCCGGCCGGGCCTTAACGCTTCTCTCACATGATACAGTCGTAGCCTCCGGCTCTGTTTGTGAGGTTGATGAGAGTAAGTGTATTTCGTGCAGGGCATGTCTCACAGTTTGTGCGTATGGCGCCATAGAGTTTCATGATAAAGCTGTAGTTAATCCCGTACTCTGTAAAGGAGATGGTCTTTGCAACGCAAAGTGTCCGACAGGGGCTATTTCACTAAAGCACTACAACAACGAAGAGCTCTATAGCCAGATTGACGCCGCTTTTTAAAGGTATGGGGACACACCTGCTGAAGACCAGGTATTCCTTTGTGGACAGGAATGTCCCCAATTAACAAAGGAGGTGTAATAAGAATGAGTACAGTGCTTAAATTCAAACCAAAGATCTTAGGTTTTGTGTGCAACTGGTGAGCGTACGGCGCAGCAGATTTGGCTGGCGTGTCCAGACAACAATATGCGACCAATACTAAGCTTATACGGGTGATGTGCACCGGCAGAGTCGACCTGTCATTTGTGCTCCGGGCTTTCTCAAATGGAACAGACGGGGTGTTTATAGGCGGTTGTCATCTTGGCGAATGCCATTACATTACTAATGGAAATTCTGGTGCATTAAGCATGACCCTATTATGTAAAAAAATAATGGAGCACATAGGGGTGAACCCCAAAAGGTTAAGGTTTGAATCGGTAGGAGCCGGTGAAGGAATCCGTTTTGCTGAAGTTATGAATGACTTTGACAAGAAGGTGATGGAGTTAGGACCTCTTGGCAAAGGCGAAGGAATAGACGAAAATGCATTAAAGTCCAAACTTGAAGCAGTTACAAACCTGGTTCCCTACATTAGGCTGGTGGAAAGGGAGAGACTGAGAATACCTTTAAAATCAGAGGAAGAGTATCATAAATTTTTCACCAGTGAAGAGTTCAACAGGTTGTTTGATGAAACAATTGCAGAGAAATTGGCAATAGGCCAGATTATCTCGCTCTTGCGGGAAGGACCCCTTACAACCGGAGATATCGCTAAGGCTTTAGACCTGACCCCGTCTGAAGTATCAAGGCACCTTAATAGTTTGTCAAGGCAAAGATTCGTCAGGTACGATGTAGACCGGAAGCGCTATGCTCTCGCGTAAGGTGAAAGAGCAGGAAGGAGATTAGGACAAAAGTTATGGATAAGGCTAGAGTCGATCAGATTATTGATAAACATGAGTGCGAGGCCAGTTCGCTAATTCAGGTATTACTGGATATTCAGAGCGAGAATCACTGGCTTCCCAAGGAAGCATTAGAGAGGGTAGCCGAAAGATTGCAAGTTCCTTTAACCCGGATCCAGCATATAGCTACCTTCTATAAGGCCTTTAGTTTAGTTCCTAAGGGACGTCATAAAGTTCATGTCTGTATGGGCACTGCCTGTCATGTCCGTGGTGCTCAGCGTGTCCTCGACACGGTGCAAGACCTGACTGGAATTAAACCTGGCGAAACCGATTTGGATTTGAAGTTTAGCCTGGAGACGGTTAACTGCCTCGGTTGTTGTTCTTTAGGACCGGTGGCGGAAATCGACGGGAAGACTCACGGTAAGATGGCGCCGGCCGAGATGGCAAAAGTTTTAAAAAATTATGAATAGGGTAGGGTAAAAGTATGGCGCGTATAAATTCAGCAGCTGAATTGGAAGAACTCCGAAAGCGCATCCTGTCGTCGAGAGACCCCAAAAAGCCCTGCATTTCAGTATGTGCCGGCGCTGGTTGCCTTGCCTCTGGTGCGGGTGAAGTCATAGCCGCCTTTAAAGCAGAGCTTGAAAAACAAGGCTTAAAGACTGATGTGGATACCAAAGGAACAGGGTGCCCCGGATTTTGCGAGAGAGGGCCCGTTGTGGTTATTTATCCTGAGGAGATATGCTATCTCCAGGTAAAGCCTGAAGACGTTCCCGAGATTGTCTCAGAGACCTTAAAGGAGAAGAAGGTTGTAAATCGTCTGCTTTATGTTGAACCATCCACAGGCGAAAAAGCAACTCGAGAATCCGATATTCCTTTCTATAAGCATCAAAAACGAATAAACATCTGCAATAATATTAAGATTGATCCCAAGAGCATTGATGACTATCTGGCGATCGGCGGTTATTCCGCATTAGCCAAAGCTCTTTTCCAGATGACCCCCGAGCAAGTATTGGAGGAAGTCAAGAAATCCAACCTGAGAGGAAGGGGAGGCGCCGGCTTTCCCACAGGGAGTAAGTGGGAAGGATCCCGCAATGCACCTGACCCAATAAAATATGTGATCGTCAACGCCGATGAGGGTGACCCGGGGGCATTTATGGATAGAGCGCTGCTTGAAGGAAATCCTCACTCAATTCTTGAGGGGTTGTTTATCGGAGCCTATGCCATCGGATCCCACGAGGGTTATATTTACGTACGACAGGAATATCCCCTGGCGGTACAGAATGTGACCATCGCTATCAAACAGGCTCTAGAGTATGGCCTTCTTGGGAGAAACATCCTTGGCTCAGGCTATGATTTCATTGTTAAAGTGCACCAGGGCGCCGGCGCTTTCGTCTGCGGTGAATCGACTGCTCTGATGACGGCATTGGAAGGCAGGGCAGGAGAGCCCAGACCGAAGTATATCCGCTCCAACATCAAGGGCCTTTGGGAGAGACCCTCCGTGTTGAATAATGTTGAGACATGGTCTAATGTGCCGCTTATCATCAACAATGGCGCTGACTGGTTTACTCAGTTAGGGACTGAAAAAAGCAAGGGCACGAAGATTTTCTCCCTGGTCGGTAAGATAAACAATACCGGCCTTGTGGAAGTGCCCATGGGCATAACCCTGAGAGACATTATCTACAAAATCGGCGGTGGAATCCCCGGCGGCAAGAAGTTCAAGGCAGTGCAGACCGGGGGACCGTCCGGCGGATGTCTCCCTGAAGAACTGTTAGATTTGGAAGTTGGTTATGATGAACTCACCAAGGCCGGTTCAATGATGGGGTCAGGTGGGATGATTGTATTGGATGAAGATACCTGTATGGTTGATGTCGCCAGGTACTTCCTTAACTTCCTAACTGATGAATCGTGCGGCAAATGTGTGCCATGCCGTGAAGGCATCAGGCAGATGCTTAAGATTCTCACTAATATCACCCAAGGAAAGGGAAGAGAGGGCGACATCGAGCTTTTGGAGGAGATAGCCGAGGTAGCCCGTGATGCCGCGCTTTGTGCTTTAGGCAAGAGTGCCCCCAACCCATTTCTAAGCACGTTAAAATACTTTAGAGATGAGTATGAGGCGCACATCAAGGAAAAGAGGTGCCCGGCTCTTTCCTGCAAGGAGCTGATCGCGTTCTATATTGACCCGGATAAGTGCCAGGGCTGTATGAGTTGCGCCAGGAAATGCCCTTCAGAGGCGATTGTGGGTAGTAAGAACCGGATCCATGTAATTGACCAGGAGAAATGCACAAAGTGCGGAACTTGCTTCGAAGTTTGTCCCCCCCGTTTTCGTGCGGTAAGGAAGATTTCCGGCGAGCCTGTTCCAACTCCTATCCCTGAAGAAGCGAGAACTATAGTCAGAGGGAGCAAAGAAAAATGAGTGAAATTATTTTAAAGATTGACGGAAGAGAAGTCGCAGCAAGGGAAGGGATGACCGTTTTAGAGGCGGCACAAAAGGCGGGAATATCGATTCCGACACTTTGTCACCACGAGAAATTAGAACCTTATGGGGGTTGCCGCCTTTGCACAGTAGAAGCAGAAATTCGCGGCCGGACACAACTCGTTGCTTCCTGCCTTTACCCGGTGGAAAAAAATTTGGTCGTAAGAACCAGGTCCGAGAAAGTAGATAGAATTCGCAAAATGATCTTGGAGCTATTGCTGGCTCATGCTCCGGATGCCTTTGAGTTGCAGGATTTGGCTCAAGAGTATGGAGCAGATAAAGACCGTTTTGAAAAAGAGCCCTCATTTTGCCTTCATTGTGGGTTATGTGTAAGATACTGTGCTGAGGTCAAAAAGAAGTACGCTATTGGATTTGTTGACAGGGGAACAAAGCGGGAGATAAGCTTCATTCCGGAGATAGCCTCCAATGAATGCTGGAACTGCAAAGAGTGTTTTCCGCTTTGCCCTACAGAGGCACTGCAAGCGGCTTTCGTTTTAACTAAAGCGTTCGCGTTTCCCTCGCCTTCTTTGGAGCCTGCGCCGGCGGAATAGGTAACAATTAATACTCTTGCGGGACGGAATTAAAATACTGGTTCGCCTGTTCCGTCAGTAGTTTATGATAATGGCCGTGGTCCGTTGCATCGGATTGCGGCCATTTAATATCCGGCGCCAAAGAACAAAACAACCCATTAAGCCGAAAATGGTGGAATGGGGCCTACTAAAAACCGAACTGATTGGTTTCGGAATGTTGACCCTTCACATCTGTAATAATATTACATTTCATAATTGAAAATATGAGAGGGTGTAACTTGGTTATTCGCTCGTCAACACAGGTAATATGAGGAGAAGATAGCCAAAAAGAAATTGGCATGGATCTTGCTCATAAAGTCATTAAGCTATCTTGGCCAAGGTTGTTAACACTTTCAGGAGAGGGGAGAATAGCAAGACTGGAAACATCTGCCGATGTGCGGGCTTTGCTAACATCGTCAAAGCTATTACAAAAAGCGGTAACTAACTAAACATTTCGGAGAATGCAGAGAGTCTATATTAAGTTTAGGGGGGGAACGAGATGACTATTTACGAGACCATTGTAACCCTTCGAGAAGAAGTTGAAAGTCTCAGTATTGGTCAAGTTTTAGAGAGAAGCGCTGCTCTTCGCGGGGAAAAGGTAGCTTTAATCACGGAAGAGGGAGAAACTGTTACTTACGGACAGCTTAACGAAGAAACGGATGCTTTGGCTGCTGCCCTGCAATCTCTGGGCATTCAAAAAGGTGATCGCGTTGGAATTGACCTGTTGAATGACCCTGAAATAGTGATTTCGTTTTTTGCTCTGGCAAAGCTTGGAGCGATAGCAGCTTGGATCAATCCTGGATATGGAGTGGAAGAGTTTAGCTTTAGCCTCAAGAATTCGGGAGCTAAGGCATTAATCATGCTCGACAAACACAAGGGCTCCAATTATCTCGATTTATTAGAAAAGGTCAGGCCACAGATTCCGGAATTGAAAGAAGTGTTGATTGTAGGCGAGGAAATCAGGGAACACCGTTCCTTGCGCCAATTAATTGAAGAGTATCGGGGTAAAGAATTTCAGAAGGCTGATATCGATCCTCGTAAGGACCTAGTGTTGTTTTACAACACAGGAGGAACAACAGGTGTGCCCAAGGCTGCCATGCATACCCATTATACTGCGGTGATGCGAGCTACAGTGATGATTCCTGTGTTGAATGCTACTTCGGACGATGTAACGTTGGGCAATATGCCCATGTTCCATACTTTTGGTTGTGCAATGGGTATAATCTTTCCGATCGCAACTATGGGTGCCGTAGCTATAATGCGAGAATATAACGCCGACAAGGCCATGGAAATAATAAATAAGTACAAAGTTACTATTGAGCACTGTGCTCCTACCCATGTTATCCTTCAAGCCAAGTCGCCGAATGTCCATAAGCATGGCGTTTCAAGTTTGCGTACAGGTTTGGCTGCAGGATTTACTTGGCCTCCGGAGGTATTTATGCGGGCCAAGACAAAGCTGGGACTGGACCTAGTAAGCGCTTGGGGAATGTCAGAGATAGGCGGCACAGGCCTGAGTCGTACTTCAGCTGAAGGGGAGGATTTGCGCAATACGTCTATTGGAAAGCCTCAAGAAGGGGAAGCAAGAGTTGTAGAACCCGGGACCGGTAAGGAAGTGCCGCGTGGTGAGGTTGGTGAACTGGTGTTCCGAGGGCCGATCATGCAGGGTTACTGGAACAACCCGGAAGAGACGCGTAAAGCCTTTGATGAAGAGGGTTGGCTTCATACAGGTGATTTGGTGAGTATGGATGATAATGGCTACATTTACATGGAAGGCAGGACCAAAGAACAGATTAATCGCGGCGGCTTGAAAATTACTCCCAAAGAAGTCGAGGACATTCTGATCACGCATCCCAAGGTGAAGGAAATTTGCGTTATCAGCACAAAAAATCCGGTCCTTGGAGAAAGCATTTGTGTCTGTGTGGTTCCCATGGATATGGAGAATAAACCTTCCTTGAAAGAATTAAGGGAATATCTAGAAGGGAAAATTGCCAAGTACAAATTACCTGACGAGCTTTCTATTTTCGAAAACTTTCCACGCCTGGCCGGTGGCATTAAGTACAAGAAGTTTGGAAACGGTTCAATTCAAGAATTAGCTACGGCCGATGATTCACGCGAACGCTGGCATATCGCAAAAAAAGCATAAGGAAAATAGGTTTACGGATACCCTCTTGATAATCTCATGAACACATAAACGTTTGAGTATGCGGGAGATGGAAGCTGGGGGCCAATCGGTACCGGTTAACTAAGTTATTAAGTTATTAAGTTATTAGGAATTCGGGCACTTTCTACGGATATGCGATAATGGACAATCACTATCTTGACCAAAAGCCTATAAGAGCCACCTGGTTGTTGCTAATAACAATGATGGCAGTGACAGCCTGGGTCTAACCTAACACCTCAACCTTCTCAGCTCTGTTTACTTGATCCAAATCAAAGGCCTCCCCGACCCATGCCAACGCCTCATCATCTTCCCCCTGATCAGGGTCATCTATAGCCTCAAGTATTTCTCCGTAGCCCCACGGCCCGCCGCAGTCCTCCGGCGGGCCGGCACTGGGGGGTTACCTTTTCCTGGGCCTGCAGTATCTCAGGGTAACTTTTATAGTATATGGTTTCCTTTTGGTTTTTCTCACTGTCTGCGCCTTTGTTTTCGACCAGCCTCAAATGCCTTTCCTTCTTTTCAGTGACAGCAGTCCCACCCGGGGATTTAAGCATATCCAGCGGCACAAAAAGGCCGTTAAAAATGCCCATATCGGACAGGGGATTGCCTTGGGCCGCTTTGGACGTGGAAAACTCCGGGTCAAAGAAGGACATTTTAAACATATTACGGATTTGATTTCTGCCCTGTTGAGCTTTCTGATGTTTTGAAATATCCGCAGATGTTGTCCCTGGAAGCATAAGGCACAGTTTTGCAACAACCTTATTTTTTAAAAACCTGTATATATGGCTAGCGTCTCTCAGAAATTCTGCCGTCCCGGCTGCTTTTGATCATAGTACGCCTTAAACCGTTCGTCATCCCCATACATTTGAGCAAGGCCGCATGCGCTTCTTTACTGTACTCGCTCCAGAAATAAGTTAACCACTGCTTATGCAAATCCACCGCTTTTTGAGCAATATCGCTGGCAGGGTCTCCAGTTTTGAAAGCTTCGGCTAGAGTGGCGGTCACTTCATTCGCCAGTCGAGTTACCTCTTTATGCTCTTCTTGTGTCATGTTCTTCAGCTTTTTATTAGACTTGTTAACAGTATCGTCGCCATACTTCTTACGAATTTCTAAAAAATAATATGTAAACCTGGTAAAAGTATTTATTTATAAAGGAAATAATAGGCTTTGGAGCGAAAACATGCATAATATCATAATCACAACTTAAATAGATAAGATCAACTTTTGATATCATTGCGCATCGACAGGTAAACCTGGCCTTGTTGGAACGGCGCCACCGTCATAGACCTGTCGGAACCCTTTATCAAATCATTTAAGAAAGAGTGCATTCGATGACATTAAGAAATAAAACAGTGGTTATTATAACCATAGCGCTGACATGCCTGATTGTCATACTGTATGCAGTTTCAAAAACCATTATTATGGGGGGCTTTTCCAAGCTTGAAACCCTGGATACCACCAAGAATGTCGGGAGGGCAATTAATGCCATACAAAGCAATATTGCCACGTTAAACAGCGAGGCCGCCGACTGGGCGGCATGTGACGATACCTGTAGCTTTGTGGAAGGAAGTAACGGCGACTATGTGAAAAAGAACCTTTCTGATGAAACCATGTCTGTTCTGAAGATTAACATATTTATTATTACAGACAATACGGGTAAAATTATTTATGGTAAAGGATATGACCTTGAAAGTAAAAAAGAAACCCCTCTGCCGGAAGGCATAGCCGGACACCTGTCTGAGAATAGCCTGCTGGCTACCCACACCACCACCGCCAGCAGCGTCAGCGGGCTGCTGGCTCTTCCCGGGAATCCACTTATGTTGGCTTCCAGACCTATTTTGACCAGTAAAAGGGAAGGCCCCATCCGAGGCACCCTTATCATGGGCCGTTACCTCAACAGCGCGGAAATCAAACGGCTGGGAGAAACAACCGAGCTTAGTCTGGCAGTGCAGCCGGCCAATGATTCAAATATACCACCCGGCCTTAAAAACACCCCTTCCTCCCTGTCCATGGAACCAACAATTAATGTTTTACCGGTAAGTCAGGAAATAGTGGCGGGTTACACCCTGATAAACGATATATACGGAAAACCCGGCCTCTTATTGAAGTTGGAGCTGCCCAGGTCTATTTACAAACAGGGCCGGGCCAGCATTTTATACTTCATTTTCTCTATCCTTGCCGCCGGTGTTATATTCGGTCTGATTAACCTGTTGCTTCTGGAAAAAACGGTTCTGTCAAGGCTGAAACGTCTCAGCGCCAGTGTCAGCACCATCGGATCAATGAACGACCATACCGCCAGAGTGGAAGTTACCGGAAGGGACGAGCTCTGCAGCCTGGGAGAAGCCGTTAACGGTATGCTGGAGGCCTTGGACCTTTCACGGAAAGAACTGGTCGCCAGCGAGGTAAGATACCGCAACCTGGTGGAAAATTCACCAGACCTTATTTTTTCCCTCAACCGCAAAGGGGAGTTTACCTACGTCAACCAATGGGGCTGGGAACACCTGGATTTTAATTCGGCCGTTGAGTTATTGGGAAAGCACTGCTCTGATTTTATTCATCCCGATGACAGAGTCACGGTCAAAAAAACACTAATAAAACTGGTTTCTGCCGGTATAAAAATCAATAAGGGATTAAGCATAAGGCTGTTGGATAGGAATGGGAAGGTAATTCTGGCCGAACTGAACGCCTCCATTCTGTATGATGATCAGGGAAACTATAAAGGTATATTTGGAACCCTAAGGGATATCACCGAGCGAAAGCGGGTGGAGGAAGAACTAACTTTACAAAAGGCATACTTCCAGCAGCTTTTTGACAATTCCCCTGAAGGCATTGCCATGCTGGATGAGAATGATGTTTTCATTACTGCCAACAAAGGATTTGAAAAGCTTTTTCAGTATACTGCAGAAGAGATCAAAGACAAAAGGGTGAATGACGTAATTGTTCCGGAAAGCTTTTTGGAGGAGGCCTCAGCATTTTCTCAGGCGGTATACGGGGGGCAGATTATTCAGGCCGAAACCATCAGAATGAGAAAAGACGGAAGTCAGGTAAATGTTTTAGTGGTGGCTTATTCCATACTGCTGGCCAACGACCGGACCGGCATGTACGTTATATACAGCGATATAACCGAGCGAAAAAAGACAGAGGAGCAGCTTAAATATTTGAGTATGCACGATCCCCTCACAGGGCTGCACAACCGGGCCTATTTCGAGCAGGAAATGAAGCGCCTGCAGGGAGGCCGCTGGGATCCGGTGAGTGTATTACTCTGTGATGTGGATGGGCTGAAACTGGTAAACGACACCATGGGTCACGATGTGGGAGACACTCTCCTGGTAACCGCCGCCAGGATAATAAAGAATGCCTTCCGCGAAAGTGACATGGTGGCCAGGATAGGGGGCGACGAGTTTGCGGTTCTTCTCCCCGACACTGACAAAAAAGCTGTACTAAGCGCGGCTGAAAGGGTCCGTGACGCTATCACCGATTACAATTCCACCAATCCCGACATTCTCATTAGCATATCCAAAGGTTATGTCACCGGGAGTACAGCATCCAAAAAAATGAGTGACCTTTTTAAGGAAGCCGATAATAATATGTACAGGGAAAAACTGCTGCGCAGCCAAAGCACCCGCAGCTCCATTGTTCAGACACTGATGAAAGCCATGGAGGCCAGGGACTTCATCACGGAAGGCCATGCCGACCGGCTTCAGGATCTGGTATCCGGCCTGGCAAAGACCACAGGCCTGTCGGAACGCAACATCACCGACCTGCGTCTACTGGCAAAGTTTCACGATATTGGAAAAGTGGGCATACCGGACAGGATTTTATTTAAACCAGGCCCTCTTTCTTCTGAAGAAAAAAGTGAAATGCTACGGCACAGTGAGATTGGCCACCGTATAGCCCAATCGGCTCCGGACCTGGCCCATATCGCCGACTGGATACTGAAACACCACGAATGGTGGAATGGAAAGGGCTATCCCCTGGAGCTGAAGGGGGAAGCAATTCCTCTGGAATGCCGGATACTGGCAATTGCCGATGCTTACGACGCCATGACCAACAATCGTCCCTACCGGATGGCCATGACCCATCAGGATGCCGTTAAAGAACTGTTGCGCTGCTCCGGAACACAGTTTGACCCTCTTCTTGTATCCATGTTTTTACGGGTGTTGGAGACAAATAGTGTCCTTGGGTAACTTTTATAATGTACATGGATATTCTCCCTGATAAAGAATATGGCCCTTTCCACATTCGCCAATAGTTTTCTGCCTGAATCAGTTTTCTTCCTGGAATACAAAAGTCCTCCCAAAAATTTGGAAAGACTTTTGCCTGTTTGAATTCCGGTCTTTACGGAATCACCTTATTCAGCGGGAACTCAATAATATCCTGGGCCCCCTTTTTCCTTAGGGAAGGGATAAGGTCCCGGGCGGTCCTTTCGTCCAGTACGGTCTCGATGGCCACCCAGTCGCTGTTGAAGAGCTGGGAGACGGTGGGGTGCTTCATGGCGGGGAGGACGGAGAGGACGTCTTTTATTTTGTCGCCGGGGACATTCATTTTCAGTCCCACCTGGGAGTCGGCCCGCAGCGCTCCCTGCAGGAGAACTGAGAGGTTTTCCAGCTTTTCTCTCTTCCAGGGGTCGGCCCAGGACTTTTTGTTGGCGTGCAGCTTGGTGTTTGAGGTCAGTATGGTGGCGATAATTCTCAGGTTGTTGGCCTTTAGAGAGCTGCCGGTTTCGGTGAGATCGGCAATGGCGTCCACCAGGTCGGGCACCTTGACCTCGGTGGCCCCGTAGGAAAATTCAACCATGGCGCCCACATCGTTTTCCTCCAGGTATTTCCTGGTGACTCTGACCAGCTCGGTGGCTATCCTCTTGCCCTGGAGGTCCTTGACGGTCTTTATGCCGCTGTCGTTGGCCACGGCCAGCACCAGCCGGATGGGATTGTTGGTCTGCTTGGAGTAAACCAGGTCGGCCACTTCCACCACATCGGCATCGTTTTCCAGTATCCAGTCCAGCCCGCTCAGGCCCGCGTCCAGCACTCCCTCATTTACATACCTGGGTATCTCCTGGGCGCGCATAAGCACCACCTCCAGCTCCGGGTCGTCGATGGCCGGAAAATAAGACCGGCTGTTCACGGATATATTGAACCCGGCCCTTTTAAAAAGCAGGAAGGTGGCCTCCTGCAGGCTTCCCTTCGGCAGTCCCAGTCTCAGCTTGCTCATATGTGCTCCTCCTGAATCTCTTTAGTTTATTAAAACGTTATCGTTTTATCGCGCTAAAGTGTTGTAAAAATAGTATAAACCCGGGCACCGGGGGTGTCAATTATTTTTTCTTAAGGGATTTACTTTACGGTCGGAATCCAGAAGTCAGGAGCCAGAATTCAGAATTGTTACATGCAAGCAAGGCTAAAAGCCTCTGTGTCTTTTACTAATCAGACGGACTAACTACAACTGGATTCTGGATTCTGAATTCTGACTTCCGACCGGAGAGCATTACCTATAAGCTAATACTCCAGCACTTCCCCATTCCAGAAAAGATAAATATACTTTTCTTTGACCTTCTTTCCGGTCAGCAGCTCCAAAGCCCTGGTATAATAGCTAATCTGCGGCCTGTACCTTTCCCTGATGGCTTCCACTCTGCCGGCAGGAGCATAGTCGGTCTTGTAGTCCAATAATACAATTCCACCCGGCTCCTCAAAATAGCAGTCGATAACTCCCTGCAGCAGCAGAGTCTCTCTCTGGCAGGCCTCGTCCTGCATATCCCGGTACAGCTCCCGGCAGGGTATTTCCATATTGAAGGGCACTTCCCGGTAGACACTCTTGGAGGCAAGGAGTCTTACCCCCAGGGGTGATTCAAGGAAACGCCTTATTTTGTCCGGGTCCACGCTTTGGGCTTGCTGCTCTGTGATCAGCGCCCTGGCAACCATTTCATCTATCTGCGCTTTGATATCAGCCTGTTTATAATTCAGGCGCTGCATGACAAAGTGCAGGGCAGTTCCGGCCTCTGCGGCGCTTAAGCCCTTCTTTTCTTCAAGGAACAAGGGTTTTTTAACCAGCGCCGGCAAATTCTCTGAAAAGGCGCCGGTTCCCTCCAAAAGCTCGGCATCAAAACGCCTTTTCAGCTCGGTTACCGAAACCTTGGCAGGCACCTTCGATATTTTTTCGTACTGATATTTCCAGCCGAGCCTTCCGGCGATTTCTTCAGTGTATTCATTGGTTTCCCCGGCGGTCTCCAGCCCGTCCAGCCATTGGATAAACTGGCTTTCGTCATGCCCCTTGGCGGATGGGCCGCTCAATACATCGCTTTTATTCCATATCCGGACGCCCCATGCAGAGGGGTCTTCCAGCAGAAGTTCACGGAACCGGCTGTCCATGCCGGCGCTTTCCCTTAACGCCCCGCAGTCTTTGTGTCTTAGCAGGGCAGGCCCAATCCAGTCAAGATATCTGCCTCCTTTCAGCATTTCATAGGCGGGCAGCTTTTCCTCCCGGACACCGGCACACTTGGCCCATTTTGCCGCAGCTTTGGGGACATCACTGACCGCTCCGGTGATAATCAGCTTTTCCCGGGCCCTGGTCAGGGCGACGTAGAGTATCCTCATTTCCTCGGAAAGGGTTTCTGCTTTTATCTTCTCCCGGATAGCCTGCTTGGGGGCGGATGGATAGGAAAGCCTTAGCCTGTGGTCAACCACATCAGGGCCGAGGCCAAGCTCCTGGTGGAGTAAAATGCTTTTATTCATGTCCTGCAGGTTGAATTTCTTCCCGCAGCCGGAGAGTATCACCACCGGGAATTCCAGGCCCTTGCTTTTGTGGATGCTCATGATACGCACCACATTGTCATTCTCGCCCAGTATTTTGGCGCTTCCCAGGTCCCCCTTGCTGCCCTTTAATTTGTCAACAAAGTTAATAAAATTGAACAGCCCTTTGTAGCTGGTTTCTTCAAACTGCCTGGCCCTCTCAAACAAAATGCGCAGGTTGGCCTGCCGCTGCTCTCCTGCCGGCATAGCCCCCACCACTCCGAAATAGCCTGTTTCACTGTAAAGCTGCCACAGCAGCTGGTCGGTGGCCAGGTACAGCGACATGTCCCTCCACCTTTGCAGGTCATGCAAAAATGAGGCCGCCTTTTTTGACGCCGGGCTTTCAGTGCCTTCCGCCAATGTCTCTAAAGCATTATAGAGTGATGCTTTCCTGTCGGCCAGGCGCAGCTCCGCCAGCTCATCAGTGGTAAAGAAAACTATGGGAGACCTGAGCACCGACAACAGCGGAATATCCTGCAGCGGGTTGTCAATGATTTGCAGCAGCGACAGAATCACCTGAACTTCGGAGGTTTTGAAAAAGCCGGCGCCTGTATCCGCAAAGGCCGGAATTCCCTGTAGGGCCAATTCTTCCATAAAAACACCGGACCAATTCCTCATGGTGCGCAAAAGGATGACTATATCCCGGTAGTCTGCCTTCCGGTATTCTTTTCTGACTTTATCAAATACGCAGAACTCTCGGCCCTTTTCATCCGGCTGCATAAGCTCCCGGATGCGTTTGGCCGCAAGCCGCGCTTCACACTGAATGCTGTCCGGCATCTCCCCGTCCTCCGGCTGTTCCTCTCCGGATTCCTGTTCTTCAGCAGCTGGCTCTTCTTCAGGAATAATGTCCCCGCCTCCGGTCTGAATCAGATGAAGCTCCGCCTCTCCCCCGGCCACTGCCGCTTCCCTGTCATTCTCTGCGAAAGCCGCCCCCGGATGCAGGGCTTCAATTTGGTTATAATCCAGTTCTCCCACGCTGGCCGACATGATCTGCCGGAAAATAAAATTGACGGCCTCCACTACCTCTTGGCGGCTTCTGAAATTCCTGTACAGCAGTATTTTTCTATAGGGATTCCCTTTCTCCGCGGAATAGCTGTTATATTTATCAAGGAACAGTTCCGGCTTTGCCTGCCTGAACCTGTATATGCTCTGCTTAACGTCTCCTACCATGAACACGTTGGGCTTGCCGGTGTCGGCCCGCGAAACCATACTTATCATTATTTCCTGTATCAGGTTGCTGTCCTGATACTCGTCCACAAGAATTTCAGCATAACGCTCCCGGTAGCCCAAGGCTGCCCCGGAGGGCCTGATGTCTCCATGCTCATCCTGTGCGGACAGTATTTCAAGACAGAAGTGTTCCAGGTCATTAAAATCAACCACCGATTTTTTGCTTTTCCTGGCGGCGTATCTTTCGCTGAAATCCGACACCAGCCCTGCGAGGCACTGCATCACCGGGTACATTGCTTTCAGGTCGTTTAATATTTCAGCGGAACCGGCAGGAAATGTTTTTTCTTTTATTTTCCTGATCCCGGCCTTAACGTCATCCCGGACTTTTTTAACATACTCCTGCTTTTCCCTGTCGGCATCCTTGCCTGCAGAAGGCAGGCGGCTGAATCCCAGGCCCTGGAGCGCTCCATATACCGCGTCCCATTTTGTGCCGCTTTCCTCTGCGCAGACCTTCAACAGCGCATCCAGGCCGGACAGGTCCTCCTGATAAACGTTCAGATATTTTTCAAGGCCCAATGCATACCTCAAAATATCTACCGCGCGGGTCAGCATTTCTTTCATACCGCGAAGCTCAAGCATGGCGGAATTGAGCAGCACCCGCCCCCAGGGGGTTTTTCCAAAATCCAGCCCCTCAGGCGCATTAAAGCTTTCGGTCATCCCGGCAAGCCATTTTTCCGGCCACGGACTGCTCTGGATAAAGCTGTACAGGTTCAGCACCATTTCCTGCAGCGCCTGGTCATCCCTATTCCCGCCATAGCACTCCAGCAGCTCAAAAAAATACTGGTTTTCTTCTTTTTCATACTGCTCTTCGAACAGCTCCTGCAAAACCTCCAGCTTCATCAAGGAGGCTTCGGTTTCATCGGCAATCCGAAAATCCGGGTCGATATTGATACTCTGAAAATTGCTGCGGATCACCTCTAAACAAAAGGAGTGGATGGTGGTGATACTTGCTTTATTTAACAAGGTCAGCTGCCTTTGTATATTTTTTGAACCGGGATTTTTCTCTAAAACCGCCGCTATGGCTTCCGCAATCCTCTCCCTCATTTCAGCCGCAGCCGCATTGGTAAAGGTCACTATAAGCAGCCTGTCAATATCTACGGGATTATCGGGGTCTGTTATCTGACGGATGATTCTCTCCACCAGCACGGCAGTTTTACCTGCGCCTGCGGCCGCGGCCACCAGAAGGTTGCAGCCTCTTTCAGTGATGGCTTCCCATTGTTCACCCGTCCAGCCGGTATTTCCCCTCATCACACTTTCCACCTTTGTCCTATCGGGCATAATTATTTACCATCTTCACCCAGGAGTCTCCAGACCTCTTCATCTTCCCGGTCATAAAGCAGCCTGAAGGTATTCTCTTCCCTGGCGGTGTCAAACTGGCACACTGCGGAAAAGCCGCAATATTTGCAGGAGGTGATCCCTTTTTTCTTGTACGGCTTTATAGAAACATTTCCTTTCAGGATCTCCTCACACAGGCCCTTCAGAAGCTTTCTCACATATTTCCGGAGCAGCCTGAACTGCTCCAGGGAAGCTGCCGAGGATTTGCCCAGTACATCTCCTTTATTTATTCTGGCCGGGATAATCAGTGAAGCCCCTTCCATGGTATTATCCATTTCCCTGAGGAGCTTCACGTCGGCCAGCAGCAGTCCCTTCATTTTAAGCTGCCTCATGATGTCCTGCTCGATTTCTTCTTCGGTAATTTTACCATTTCCTTTTACCATAGGGTCATCAATCCTAAAGTACAACACACCTCCCGGAAGAACAGGCGGTGTGATATCCATCCCGCTGCTTTCCCGGAGGGCATCCAGATAGGTGATTAATTGAATTTGAAGTCCGTAAAATACATCCGACAGCTTGAAAGCCTTGCTGCCCGATTTATAGTCTACAATCCGGAGGTAAGTGCCTTCCCCGGTTTTCAGGGCATCCACCCGGTCAATCCTTCCGGTAAGGTATATCTTTTCCCCTGATTCCAGTTCGATGGCCATAGGGGGGAAGTCTATCTCAAAGCCGATGGGATTGAAGCTGCCGCGCCTGATATGCCCGGCGATAAGCCAGACAGCTCTTGAAATTACCCTTTTCAGCCTCAAAGTGAGGACAGTATATCTTTTTGAGCCGGACAGACCTGCACCCTGCATCTTTTCCAGCATTTCATCCACAATTCCGGAAACCTTTTCCATACACCATTCCCTGTCAATTTCCCGCCAGTCAATGTTTTGTCCGGCAACCTGCCTGGAGAACCTTTCAATAACGGCATGCATAAAGGTGCCTGTGTCGGGCGGACTCAACCGGTATATTTTCCGCTCCCCGGCGCCCAATCCATACTGAACATAATAGGCAAAAGGACAGGCCGTATATTTTTCCAGCCTGGATACGCTGGAATAAGCAGGGTCGCCGTAAAGCAAGGGGACTTTGTCCCTGCCGATTGGATGGGCAAGGTTTTTAATCCGGAAGGCGGAGCGGGCGGACTGCAATTTTGGCTGCCAGTCCTCCTGTGCGGCAAACCAGCGATACACTCCCTGCCACAAGGGTGGTATGTCCTTTCCATCCGCTTTCTGCCGCAGGGCAGACACCATATGCTTAAAGGCCGGGGTCTTTCCGGTCACCAGTTCGGTTTCATCCTTGGCCGATTCAGGCTTTAATATATTGCTGGCCTCGGTGATGGCCGGAAACAGCTTCCGGAGCCTGGATATAATAATTGACGGCCGCATGGTCCGCCCCTCATGGTCTGCGATAGGCCAGCTCAGCCTGAGACAGCTTCCCGCGGTGGTCAGCGCCCTGTATACCAGATATTGTTCGTCAAAGGCTTTTGTCCTTGTATCACTGGCCAGCTCAATACCGGCATTGTTCAGAGCTGCCCTGTCCAGGTCTGAAAGGATACCTTCTTCCGCTGCCGCAGAAGGAAACACACCGTCATTGGCCCCAAGAATAAATAGCGCTTTGACCTCATGGCTTTTGGAACGCTCCACGCTTCCCACCAGCACCTGGTCAAGGGAAGCAGGGATCAATCCCACCCTGTATTCACCAAGACCTATCTTGAGAATATTTGAAAACCTTTCCAGGCCGAAGGTTTCATCGCCCATAACCTCAACCGTCTGGTCAAAGACTTCCATTACAATATTCCATACCTGAGAGTATTCATCGGCAAGACTCAGCTTTCCGCTTTTTCTGAATTGGCCGATACTCGATTCAATTCTCCCGGGCACTCCGATGGCCAGGAGAAAATCGTACAGTGCGCCGCATGTTTCAGAGGCTTTTTTTCTGCCCTTGGTTTTCTTTCGAAATTCCAGCAGCGGCCTGCAAATATCATATCTGACCTTATTAATTTCCCTGAGCGCTCTGTCTTGATCTCCGCAGTCTCTTTCATCGGGAAGCAGGCCGGGGCTCATATTCCAGTCCTGCCCGCCGGTCCAGCGGCTGCCCCTGATGCCGCAGGCAAGAACATAGTTTTCCAGAGTATCGATACTGCTCCTGTCAACGCCTGTCAGACCTGTTTTCAGGTAGCGGAATACTGCTTCATAGGACCAGTTCTCATTAAAAATGTCCAGCATGGACAGAATCAGCCGTACCAGCGGATGATTTGTGATGTCTATTTTTCTGTCAATAAAACAGGGGATTTCGTACTCTGCAAAGATGACTTCAATAGGCCGCTCATAGGCCGCCAGATTTCTCACCACCACGGCAATGTCACGATAGCGCAGGCCCCTGTCCCTGCACAGCCGGACAATATCCCGCGCGGCAGCTTCAATTTCTGAGAAGATATTGACTGAGGAAAACAAAGAAATATCCCGGGTCTTTTCCCGGTAGGTTTTATAGGGATAGGCATTTATATTCCGCTCAAGGTGAGCAAGCTCCGGGCTGGCTTTAAACCGGAACAAGGGCTCTTTAGCCAAAACGACCTCATTTTCAACCTTTATGCCAAATTCTCCGGCAATTTTTACAAACTTCCTGGAGGCCCCCTTCACCGCAGAAAATACATCGGTTCCCTCAGAGATCCCTTCTCCCTCCAGGCTGTCGGTGCACAGGCTGATATTGACCCGTTCCGCCTTTTGCAGCAGCTTTGCGATCACTCTGTATTCCTGCGGGGTAAAACCCGCAAAACCGTCAATCCAAATCTCCGCACCATCATACAGTGTAGAGGAGCTGAGCTTTTCCGAAGCCAGGGTCAGGTCATCGTCCGAATCCCTGTACCTCTCTGCAATAGTCTTCTCAAAAGCAGCATAGATAGAATTCAGTTCCATCAGCTTGTCCTTTAACGGGCTGTCTTCCTCAAAGCCTTTGCTTGCCGTCTCCAGGGCTTCAGGAGTTATATTGTACCGCTTGAACTCGGTAATCAAAGCAACTAACGTGTTTACAAACCCCTGCCGGTCCGCTGATTTGGAAAACACCTTGAAGCTGTCCCTCATTTTGTCCAGGATTCTGTAAATAATCATGGATTTGCCGGCAGAATGGATGTGGGGATAGGTGATACCCCCCACATCGTTGAATATCCTGAAGGCCATGCGCCGAAAGCTCAAGACTTCGGTTTTAAGGATGCCTCCCGTCTCCAGTACGGTGATCAGATCCCTTTCCGCCTGAAAGGTGAACTGCTCCGGGACGAGCAACACCAGGGGGTGTGTGACACCGCTGGTGATTCTCGCTTTAATCTCATTCAGACAGTATCGGGTCTTACCGCTTCCGGCCCTGCCTATAATCAGCCTCAGGCTCAATAAATCACATCCTCCGGCACACCTGCCGGCCTTTATTTATATAATTTGTTAATTCTACCACCGGGCTCCCCTTCCTCCATTTCCACCCGCCCTTTCCTAAAAACCGCTAAAAAAGCCTTTTCTGAAGAACAAAAAAGTTAGCGCCGGTAGGGCGCTAACTGAACAGCCGCTATTTATTTTTTCTTTTTCATCACCAGAGGCAGCAGGGCGGTAAGCAACAGGCCGATGACCAGGGCGCTGGCCCAGTTAATATCGCCATAGGCCAGGTACTGGATATAGGCATTGCCGAATACTGTTACCCCAGCCACCAGAATAAGCCTGGGATCGAATACCAATAATATCACCCCAAAAGTGATTATAACTTAATATTCCCCAGATCACAATCAGTCAGTCAATCAAAATAAATGGGGCTTCCGAATACCATGTTGGCTTTGTAGGCCAGGTTGTGTATGGCCTTTATGTACCTGACGGTTTTATTTTTGTAACGCATCACCAGTGAGTGGGTCTCGGCCAGGTCATTGCCCAGCATGCGCACCCCCTTCAGCAGTTCGCCGTCGGTTACCCCCGTGGCCGCGAATATGGCGTCTCCCTTTACCATATCATCCATGTAAAGTATCCTGCTGGTGTCTGCAATGCCCATCTGTGCGCACCGGGACCTTTCAGCATCGTCCTCCGGCCACAGCCTGGCCTGCATCTCTCCACCCAGACACTTAAGGGCGGCCGCCGCTATGACTCCCTCGGGGGCTCCGCCTATGCCCACGCACAGGTCGATTCCGGTATCGGGTATGGCGGTGTAAATGGCCGATCCCACATCGCCGTCGCCAATAAGCCTGACCCTGCCGCCTGCATTCCTGACCGCCTCTATTATTTTCTTGTGGCGGGGCCGGTCAAGAATCATTACAGTACAGTCGGATATCCTCTTATTTTGAACCCTGGCCACTATTTCCAGGGTTCTTTCCACCGGGTCGTCAATGTGTATTTTACCGGCCGCCCTGGGTCCCACCGCTATCTTCTGCATGTACATGTCCGGAGCGTGCAGAAGATTTCCCTTGTCGGCCATGGCCACCACCGACAAGGCATTGGGGAGTCCCTTGGCCAGAATGTTGGTGCCCTCCAGGGGGTCCACCGCCACATCCACCTCGGGGGACTCGGCACAGCCCACCTTTTCTCCTATGTACAGCATGGGCGCCTCGTCCATCTCGCCCTCTCCTATAACCACTGTGCCCTTTATCGCAACGGTATCGAACATGGCCCTCATGGCGTTGACAGCAGCGCCGTCCGCCTCGTTTTTCTTCCCGCGTCCCATCCACTGCGAAGACGCCAGCGCCGCCACCTCGGTGACTCTGACCAGTTCCAGGGTAAGCTCCCGGTCCATAAGTTCACACTCCCAGCAAAAAATTGTAATGAGTCCGGATAGTTATATTGTAACATATTATGCTCTTGTGGAGGACTATTTGATTGCAAATTTGAAATATGACATAATATTTTAAAACTTTTCCGTCATATTTAAGATAACCTCCTATATCTTCTAATTTTATTTTCACCTGTTTTTTCCTTCCGCCGGTACTGTACAATTCAGCAAAATTTTATAAGGCTGTTTTACAGCAGCCGTGGAATGCAGCGAAATTTTAAAAGAGTGCTTTACCGAAAAGCACTCTTTTGTCATAACGGCTATTAATAAAAGTCCATTCTGTCCACTTCTTCGCCCACTTCCCGGTCGTTATTGACCTGGTGGTGGAATATCTGCCTTAAATCGCCGGTATCGTAATCATTTCTGCTTATTTTAAGCCGGCTCACCACCGACTTTACCCCCCTGGCCCTGGAGGCCGCCCTGATGGCCGCCTTTTCCTCTTCCGGGCCGTCTACCGTCCCCACCAGATATACATTTCCCCTCACGCTTTTAGCCCCGACACCGTGCAGGTCCACAGCCGGATCGGCTTTGAGCTCCTCGATAACCTCCCCGACAACATCCTCGTCTATTATCGATCCGTCGGTACTGATGGCAACACTATTTTCGATTCCCCTCAGCCCCCCGACTCCAGACAGTATCTGGTCCACCTGCTCCTTTTCCGACAGTGTGTCAACTATCCCGGTCACCTGTGCCACACCGCCATTCACCCTGACCTTAAGCTCGTAATTCCTTGTTCCGGCATCTGAGTCCAGCAGGGACTGGGCCAGCCCCTCAAGGTCATTTTTCCTGGACATACACCCGCTCCTTTCACAAATGAACATATGTTATTTTTGCTATGATTTTTACCAAAAAAAATGATTATATACTACCAAGGGGGCCGGAATTAAAGGGTCGGGAGACAGGAGTTTGCCTGCCATGCTTTTAAGAGCTTACCGGCACAAAACTTCCGAAAGCCGGGTTACGAATTGCAACTACTAGTTTATGAAGTAAAAGCTAAACGCTTTAGTCAGCAATAAGGAATGCCTCGGCAACTCCTGTCTCCTGACCATAAAGCAGTGCCGTTAAGCTAATCGCCCCAATATGTGTCATACTCTCCAGAATATATCACGGTACAAAAAGCATTTCCGGGCAAAGAATATATCTGACTCTCTAAAAAAAGGGGGGAATGTATAGGTGCGCGAAGGCTTAATACCCACAGTCCTCGGTACCGCAGTAACCGCCACCGGGCTGGCGATGAGGGACAGCAACCCCACACTGGGCTGGGGAATAGCCGGCTTCGGCCTGGCTCACTTATTGCTCGGCGCCATAGACCTCGTGGAGCACAACCACGATTTCCGGTATTAGAGAGTTTTCAAGGGAGCGGCCTATTGGCCGCTCCCTCAGTTTTTCATACTTCTTTTTCCATTTCAGAAGACAACAGGCGGGTTACCTTCCCTGGCTTACCGTCCCCCACAGCACTGCTTTCCAGGGCGATAACCGGCATGACACCCATTAGAGAGTTGGTGACGAAACATTCGTCGGCCCGGTATAGTTCCTCCGGGTCCACCACCCTTTCTTCCAGCGGTATTTCCAGGGTGACGCACACATTTATCACCCTCCGGCGGGTTATGCCGGGCAGGAGGCCGGAGTCGCCATCCGGGGCAATCACCCGGCCCCGGTTTACCAGGAAAATGTTGCTGACCGACCCTTCGGCCAGTTTTCCTGCGCTGTTCAGAAAAAGCGCCTCTCCCCAGCCGGAAGCAGACGCCAGCCGCCTGGCCATAATGTTTTCAAAATAATTTAGGGTCTTATGTCTCACCAGGGGAGATTTTTCATTTCGGCTGAAGGGGGCAAACCCCACCCTTATGCCGTCCCGGTACATTTCCTCCCCGTAGGCCTGTACCCTGGCCTGCACCAAAAGGCTGGGGCGGCACTGGGCGCTGCCGGCGGTCAGGGTCAGGCGCAGTCCACCCTCCTCAATACCGTTTTTCTCGGCGGTACGGTACAGCATTTCCTCTATTTCAGGAAGTTTGAAGGGTATTCCCAGCCCCAGCCGACCGGCGGAATCTGCCAGCCTGGAAAGATGCAAATCCGCCAGCCGGGGGCTTCCACCGTATAGCCTGATGGTCTCAAACAGACCCATTCCGTAAAGGAGCCCCTCGTCACCGACCGGCACCGCAGCCTCCCCGGCAGCCAGGTACTCACCGTTTAAGCAGACAATATTTATGGTATCCATCAGTCCAAAACTCCTTCCAGCCTCAGCGCTCTAACCAGCGCCCCGGCCTTGTCCAGGGTTTCAACATATTCCGCATGGGGGTCTGAGTCTATGGTTATGCCCCCACCCACCTGCAGGTGTATATTTTCACCGGTAAATACCAGCGTTCTGATCACTATATTAAGGTCAGCGTCGCCGTTGAAGCAAAGATAGCCTATGGACCCGCAGTATATGCCGCGCCTTACCGGCTCCAGCTCCTCTATAATTTCCATGGCCCTTATTTTGGGGGCTCCGGTGATGGAGCCCCCGGGGAAGGAGGCCTTCAGCAGGTCCACCACTCCCTTGCCCTCTTCCAGCCTGCCGGTCACAGTAGAAACCAGGTGAAACACCGTGGGGTACTCCTCTATTCTGTATAGCTCCGGGACGGTTACCGATCCGGGGACGCACACCCTGCCCAGGTCGTTTCTTTCCAGGTCAACTATCATTACCAGCTCGGCCCTGTCCTTTTCACTGTTCCAGAGGGCCTCGCGCATGCGCCTGTCTTCCTCCGGGCACTTCCCCCTGGGGCGGGTGCCCTTTATGGGCCTTGTTTCAACCATTCCGGAGGTGACCTTTAAAAATCTTTCGGGAGAGGCGCTCACCACCCTGAGATCGCCGCAGTTTATATAGGCGGCCATGGGAGCCGGGTTGATCCTTTTAACGCGCCTGAATATCTCCCAGGGGTCTCCCCTCCTGGGCAGTCTAAAACGCTGGGACAGGTTGACCTGAAAAATGTCTCCGGCGGCTATGTACTCCCTGGCCCTTTCCACCACCCGGCAGTAGCTGTCCCGGTCAAAGTCGGAGAACATTCCCGCCGCACCCTCTCCGTCCCAGTCTTCTCCGGGCTCTTCCCCACCGGCCACCGGTTTTTCTCCGCAGCCGTTTAATATGGTTTCTTCCAGCCACTCCAGCCTTTCCCGGGCTCTCAGAGTTGATTTTTCAGCATCCTCCTCAGGGAGGCCGGTGGAAGTTATATAAACGCCGCCCTCCACATGGTCAACGGCGGCCACCACATCATAAAAGCCCAGCCAGCAGTCAGGAGTACATACATCGTAAGAGGCCAGGTCGGGCACCTTTTCCAGCAGCCTCCCCAGGTCGTAGGAAAAAAAACCCGCCGCACCCCCGAAAAAAGGCGCCGGCCCGCTGACCCCTTCCATTCTGTACAGCTTCATCAGCCCGCCCAGCACGTCCAGAGGGTTGCCCGCCACTATTTCCGTTGCACCGGATCCGGGGCCTGCCCTTTTTTCCACTTTAACCTCATTGCCACGGGATGTCACCACCAGGAACGGGTCGGCCGCCATGAAGGAGTACCTGGACAGCCCGCCCACCAGCATTCCGCTGTCCAGCAGTATACTGCCGGGCAAGTCCTTAAGCCGGTTGAAAAGGGTATCACTGTCTGTTGTTAAATCAAGTTTCTTAAGCAGAAATGAGCGCACTTTTTACCTCCGGGGACTGCAGAAAGTTTTTCAGCATTGTCTTTCCATGGCAGGTCAGTATGGATTCCGGGTGAAACTGAACACCCTCGACATAATATTCCCGGTGCCTTATGCCCATAATCTCCCCGGAGTCAGTGAAGGCGGTGACCTCCAGGCAGTCCGGCAGACCCTGGGGGCTTACCACCAGGGAGTGGTACCTGCCCACCACCAGAGGCTGCGGCAGCCCCCGGAAAAGACCCCGTTCGTGGTGCCTGATGGCCGAGGTCTTGCCGTGCATGGGCCTGTCCGCCCTGACCACCCGGCCCCCGAAGGCCTGCCCTATGGCCTGGTGCCCCAGGCAGACCCCCAATATGGGAATCTTTCCGGCAAAGCGCCTGACCACCTCCAGGGAGATCCCGGCCTCATCCGGTGTGCAGGGCCCCGGTGATATTATGATGTGCCCAGGCTTCATTCTTTCAATGGCGCTTACATCTATACTGTCATTGCGGTAAACCGCCACCTCACTGCCCATTTCCTTCAGGTACTGCACAAGATTGTACACAAAGGAGTCATAGTTGTCTAGCATCAGTATCATGCAATCACTCTCCTCTAAAGCTGTCAGCCATCAGCTGTCAGCATTCAGCCTTAAGCTTTAGGGCAAATAAAAAAAGACCAGCACAAATACACCGGTCCTCACCCCGCAGCTCCGAGTCGTCTGAAACTCAACCATCTCAACTCATCTAACTCATCTAAGCTTTTATTTTCATGTAAAGTATAACATCATAAATTAATCAGCTCAACCACCGGGGTTAAATTTTAAAAATAAATTGCGCTCGGAGTTGTTTTGTATATTTTTTGCAGGATTCCTCACCTTTCTGTCTAATTATGGTAGATGGAAGGAGAGAGATAGTATTGCTTTTGCGAGAAAATGAACAAAAATTAAAAGACGTAAAGGAATTAATGAATGATATTATTAATATACTTTTGGACAAAGATGAGGATTATGCAAAGGGATATTTGGAATGGATGAAACTAAAATTAATTGATACATATAATGATATTATGCACGATGCTTTATTTCAGGAGGAAATTAAATTAAAAGGAAGAAAAGACGAGGCTTCGTTAAAAGAA
>JAMCVT010000158.1 GCA_023475565.1 Actinomycetota bacterium | reverse complement strand
AACCAGTCATCCATCCAGCCATCATGATAAAGATAATAACGCGCGCGCGAGGAGTGGTAAATGTTTCCCTGTGGATTCTCTGGATTTTGTGGATAACCATGATGATTCCATTTACCTGCACAAAAATGCTGAGTCCAACTGTCAGGGGTTACAAACAATCAATTCGCTTTTAAAGTCGGCTGGGTTTGAGGCATCCCAGGTGGAAGTGGAATTTGTTGGCCGGTGGATTTCCCTTTTCCCGCAGGAAATGATCGAATATGCCCTGAACAAGTCCGTCCTGAACGGAAAAAAGAATCTGTACTACGTGGAGGCTATTATTGACAGCTGGCTGGAAAAAGGAATAAGGACTCTGGAGGAAGCGAGAAAGGAAACCCGTTATGATAATTACGTCAAATTTGTGAAGCCTTTTGGGTAATGCCTAAAAGGTCAAGTTGGAACGGGAAGTTATTCTTTTTGTTTTTTTGTGCAGGAAACTAGGGTTATGGTACGAAATGTAATACATTTAACTGAACAACTATACTGTTTCCATTGCGTTTCGAAGGGGAAAGGGCGATTGATAAATGCAAGAAGGAACGACAAATGTTCTAAAACCTGCTGCTGTTATTGTCCAACAAGGAAAAATACTGGATTATATTGATGGACAAACCCAGCGTGAGGAGACGCCCGAGGAATATGTACGTCAAGAGATTGCTAAATCCTTGGTACGGGAATACAGCTATGCAAAGAAAGATATTGCCGTAGAATTTGTTTTGCGGTTAGGAACCCGCAGACCACGGGCAGATTTGGTGGTTTTCGTCGAGGGGGCGACTCATAGTCAGGAAAATGGCTTTATCATTGTGGAGTGTAAGGCACAGACTGTGAAGTCAAGCGACCGAAAAGAAGGAGTTGGCCAGTTGCAAAGCTACATGTCTGCATGTTTAAATGTGCATTATGGCATGTGGACCAATGGTTTGGAACGGATATGTTACCGAAAGGTCCAAAAGGATGGCCAAGTCCTATTCGAGGAAACTCCGGATTTGCCTATGTTCGGCAAGAGCGAGGATGAAGCGGAGCGGCCGCGCTTCGATCAACTCAAACCGGCTTCTTCAGATGCCTTATTATTTGCCTTTAGGCGATGCCACAACTATATCGCTGGCAATCAAGGGCTGCAAAAACCACAAGCCTTTTGGGAACTACTGAAGCTGATCTTCTGCAAGATCCATGATGAACGGAATTCGGATGAAGTACAGTTTTTCGCTGCGGCCAATGAACGGCATGGTGTTAATGGTCCGCTCAAAGTTAAAGGGCGTCTTGATAAATTGTTCTCTACGGTAAAGGCAGACTATCCGACAATTTTTAAGGCGGGAGAGATGATTGACCTTACCCCTCAAGTGCTGGCATATATTGTGGGCCAATTACAGATGTACTCCTTACTGGAAAGTGATGTGGACGTAAAAGGGAGAGCATATGAAGAAATAGTAGGGGCTAATTTGCGGGGCGACCGGGGGGAGTTCTTTACCCCGCGTAATATTTGCCGTATGGCAGTAGCTATGTTGGATCCGGGAGAGAATCAACTGATTCTAGATCTAGCGTGCGGTACGGGCGGGTTTTTGATTACTTCGATGAACCATGTCATAGAAAAAATCCGTGAAGCGGAGTGTAGAAAATGGGGCGGTAATTTAGAAAGGGCTGAGTTGGCCATCCGGGGACGTATTTCGAAGTTTGCGGAAAACCATATTGTCGGTATTGACTTCAACCCCGAATTGGTGAAGGCTTCTAAAATGAACATGGTTATGAATAACGATGGCGAGGGCGGCCTCTATCAAGGAAACTCACTTGCAAGCCCTGGCACTTGGACCGAAAAACTGAGATCCCGAAATTTGCTAGGTAACGTGGATTTAATCTTTACTAACCCTCCGTTTGGTTCCAAAATTCCTGTAGATAATCCATCAATCTTGGAAATGTATGATCTTGGCTACATCTGGTCGTATTCAGCAAATAATGACCGGTGGGAAAAAACGTCCGCCGTACAAAAATCACAGCCACCGGAAATTTTGTTTGTAGAGAGGTGTGTAAAATTCTTAAAGCCTGGGGTTGGGAGAATGGCCATTGTACTCCCGGATGGTATTTTAGGATCTCCGGGATTAGGGTATGTGCGAGAGTGGATTTTAAAGCACACTAGGGTGTTAGCTAGTATTGATTTGCATCCCGACACTTTTCAGCCGAGTGTGAGTGTCCAGACCAGTGTGCTGGTACTTCAACGTAAGAGTGATGAAGAGGTTAATCTAGAAGAGGCTGCTGGTCGAAAGAATGATTATGAAGTATTTATGGCGGTGGCCAATCATATCGGTCATGACAAACGAGGCAATATTACATATGTAAGGGATAAGCGCGGTAATGAGATTGTCGAAGAAATCGAAGAGATATCAAAAGAATACCAAGATGGAAAACCTGTATACCGTAAACAGAAGACCCAGCGGAAGGTGATTGACGATAATACAATGCAGATTGCAGGAGAGTTTCAAAAATGGCTATCCGGGCTCGATTAATACCACCACAGGTAAAAAGAAAAGAATGGCCATGGCATCATGCCAAGTGGACCAGTATGTCCGCGTCGCTGTTGATGAATGGGGACCGTCGTTTTGAGGCGGAAAACTATCTGGCAAACGGGTATGGGATTCGTTTGGCTATGGAGGCGCGGTTAGCCGGATGGACACGTTTGGACTCGATAGCTTCTGTGGGGCAACCATCTCGTCTTAAAGGAATATTGGTCAGTCCTGAATATGGTACTCCATTCCTAGCTGCAACACAGGTGTACGATGTTAGGCCTGTGCCCCGTAAATGGCTGGCACTTGATCGTACGCAACAAGCATCAGAGCGTTTCGTACGATCAGGTATGATTCTAGTGACTTGTTCAGGTAACGTTGGGAGAGCGACATTAGCATATCGGCCTCATGAAAATATTATTATTACACACGATCTATTAAGAGTAGAGCCCAAGAAAAATGAGTGGTGGGGCTGGATTTATGCCTATTTACGCTCTCCACAGGCCCGGGCCATGATGAAAGCATCCCAGTATGGTCACATCATTAAACACCTGGAGACAAGCCACCTAAATGCGTTGCCGATTCCTGTCCTGAATGATGATTTGCGTATATATTTTAATGTCAAGGTACAAAAAATTCTTGAGATGAGGGATCATGGACATCGTCTTTTGCTAGAAGCTGAAGATTATTTTTCCTCTTGCTTTGGAGCGTTACAATACGCTGATACAGGAGAAGCAGGATTTGTTGTTCGTGCCTCAGAGAGCTTTTTTTCTGGACGAAGGCGTTTTGATGCGCTTCCCCATAATCCGACAGCGAAAACAATTTGGCAGCATTTGTCCAATAAAGGGAAAGGCTTCACTCGTCTTGGCGACACAGGCTATTCGGTTTGGCTACCGACTCGCTTTAAGCGTATACCCGCTGAGGAGGGGGTCAGCTTAGTTGACAGTTCGGCCCTGTTTGAGGTCAATCCGGATATTGTAAGGAAGATTGCTGACGGCGATTTCGGTGATCCTTTCCGAGGACGTGTTGAGGCGAAATGGCTGTTAATGGCACGTTCGGGCCAAATCTATGGACTAAACGGCACTGTAACAATGGCCACGGAAGCTTATGAAAATATGGTTATATCGGATGATATCATCCGAATAGCACCACTAAAAAACGCTAAAGCAGTGCGTGAAGGATATCTCTTCATCGTGTTATCGCATCCGACGTTAGGACGACCTTTAGTAAAATCTTTGGCGTATGGTTCAAGCATTCCTCATATTGAAGTAGCTGATGTCTTGGAATTTAATGTTGTCCGGATTTCACAGTCTGACGAAAACCACATTGCTGATCTTGCCGAACGTGCGGTAGCGTTACTGGCACAGGCCGACATTATTGAGAAAACAGTATCGTCCGAAGCACAGAGGATTATTGACCGGTTTATAGCGGGTAATACCTCTGATATTATAAATATGTAAAGCTCAAAGTGATCTGTTAGTCGTTATTTATGGGCCTGTACTAATTGATGGAAAGTAATAACGGATAATGTTCATTGTGCTAAACCTTGCACTCCGAATAATAATTAAAAAAGTATTGACATTTATTTTTTGTCCTGGTTATTATTACTATAAGGTTTAACGTTCCCTCTCGCCCGAGAGGCAAATGCTCTTTCCGGGAGCAGAGCTATATGCGTGATGTAACGCGTGTAGCGGTTGTTCTACCGCTCGTCCGGGCGGGCCATGCTGTCTGTTTCACAGGCAGGGTTGCTGTTTTTTAAAGACGCAGCGACACGTTTCCTCCCGTCCGGGAGGCACATGCTGCCCCGTCAAGGGATAGAGTTAGCGGTGCGGCTTACTGCATGCGGCAACAAAAACTATATGGGCGAAGTAAGACCTGGCCCCAATAAACTTGAGATTAAGGCGACTTTCTTACTATATCGGAGAAGGCCGCCTTTCTGTTTAAAACCCCGGTACCGGCGGAAAGCCGGCACCGTTGAGATACATTAAATCCCCCGGTTTCCGGGGGATTTGTCGTTGAAAAGAAAAGGCTGCCGGCGGGCCCACCGAAAAACCAGTTACGGGAGGTGACTGGAGCGGGGGCCTGCCGGGGCCCTGCGCTTCATATAGTGGCATTGCTTTTTGTAAAGACTTTTGTGAGAGATGCCGACTTCCGGAAAAGCTTGGTTTGCTTTTCCGCGGCAGTGGTTCTGGAAGGGATTGGCCGAAGGTTTGCGGCGGTCAGGAGAGCCGGGGTCGGCATATTCGAGACAGTCCTCTACCAAACAGGACGGTGGAGGTGGCGAAACCCCTGGCTGGGCTTGCTGTCAGCCTTTGCCGGGCTGATCATAGCTCTTTTTATGGTACCGCTGGAATGCATCAACCTGCTTGGTTTTCTCCTGGAGAGGGCAGGTGGAAAGCTCAAGACGTCCGGAAATAGCCATATCAACCGGTGGGCTGTCCGCTATAAAGGTAAAGCGGCAGATTTTTAGCCAACCTCGGTTTTGGCAAAGAAATGCTTCACTGTCGGAGTGTGTATTGAGAGCAGCATTAGTGCTTGAAAGCCATTGCCAGCCACGGCAGGCTGAAGGGGGTATAAAGCGTGTTCAAACTTGCCCAGGATCTGGTCCGAAGCGGGGAGCGGATTGAAAACCTGGTTATCAGCCTCGCCGAAGCGCGGCAGATGTATCACGACACCTTTGAGGCGCTTAGGAAATGCGAGGTGCTCACTTCCGGGCAGGTGGCTTCGGAAAGAAAAAACGGCCAGCCGGCTTTCCCCAATGAAGATACCAGGAAGGCCGAGGTTTTGCGGCGCCTGGAGTCTGACGGGGAGTACCGGAAGCTGAAAGAGCAATTTCAGGATGCCCGGGTCAACCTGGCCATCGCCGAGGCCGAGCTGGAGAGGGAAAAAGCCAACCACAACGGTCTGGTGGCCTTGTTGGGCTTTATAACTGCGCTGGTGAACGCCGGAAAAATTGAAGACGCTGAAAAATACGCGCGTGAAATATTGGGCTCTGGTAATCAGGATTATGAAGTTCCAGCCCGGGAAAACGGGAAAACCGGCGGCAATACTCCGGCATATACCGGCAAAGCCTTCGAACATGCTGCTGCGGCCGTTTCGGAAGAAGGCGAACTCCAGACAGGCGCCTTTATGGTGCTTGAAGCCCGGGAGTCAAGGCCGGGAACTGTAAGGGGATATTGCCTGGCTGCGGACGGCAACAAGGTGGCCGTCTACGCAAAGAACGGCCATGGTCAGACACTGGCCGGCGCTGTGGGAGGGTTCGTGCAGGTATCTTACCGGAAGGGTGATAAGGGCCTGATAGCGACCAGTGTTAAACTTGTCAGGTGATTCCTGGCGTGATATTCTGGGAGGTGAAGGCAGGTGTTTGCTATGTCACAGCCGGAAAACAGAGTAGACAGGATTTTTCAGGAGATCGAAAGCTTTACTGCCGAAGAGATCCGGGCACTGCTGATGAAAATGGCGGACAGAATTGAAGTGCTGGGATGGCTCAAAGCGGCTGAAATTTCATTCTCCGATTGGGACAACCCGGAGGACTCCGCTTATGACCGGATTTGAGCCGGGGGATGTAATCCTGGTGCCTTTCCCTTTCAGTGACCTAAGCGGTGTGAAAAAAAGGCCCGCCCTGGTGCTGGCCGTGGCGGAGAGGCTGCAGGAAATGGTGTGCCTGATGCTCACTTCCCTGCCCGGCAGGGGCGGTCTGGACCACTCCGTGCAGAGCTGGCAGTCGGCCGGGCTGTTGAAACCCACCACCGCCAGGCTGCACAGGATTTTTACCATCGACCGGGCCCTTGTCCTGGGGAAGTTGGGCATGATTGACACGGAGGAATACTCGGATATCCTGAATAAAGTAATCTCGTTGCTGAAACGGGGAAGATTTTAAAGCAAACCAGGAGATTTTTAAGAACGGTTCCCATAAGGTGGGGCCGTTTTGTGTCTAAAAAGCAAATAACCCTCATCAAGTGACAATAAGTTAAAATATGGCCTACCGGCCAACCCGAGTACTCTTGGAAAGGAGGAAGGGGCGGGCCGGTAGGGCCTTGCCCCATATTTATGAGGGCCAAAAAAGTGGACATTATCACCCTGAAAATTGTGAGGGAGTCCTCGCTGCTCTACAAGCCCAGGAAAATTCGCGGGCCGGAGGACGCCTATGAACTGGTAAGGAGCATACTGGATGATGCCGACCGGGAGACCTTCATGGTGATCTACCTGAACACCAAGAATGAGCCCACGGCCATCCACACCGTAAGCATAGGAACGCTGAACTCAAGCCTGGTGCATCCCCGGGAGGTGTTCAAGGCGGCGGTAATGGTAAATGCCGCAAGCCTGATCCTGGCGCACAACCACCCTTCAACGGACATCACGCCGAGCAGGGAGGACATCGACATTACCAGGAGGCTGGCGGAAGCGGGTAATATTCTGGGCATCCAGGTGATAGACCACATCATCGTCGGGGGCGGCAGGTACAGGAGTCTTAAAAACGAAGGGATTATATAGCAATCAGCCTTTTACAGGGCTGATTGTTGTTTTCTGAAGGAGGAGAAATTAATGTCCCACTGGACATCTGTTCAAACAAACATAAAGGATATCACAGCCCTTGAGGAGGCAGCCCGGTCATTGGGCTGCGGGATTGCCCACAACGCTGAGGCCAGGGGCTACTATCAGGGCCTGCCGGCGCTGATGGTGATCATACCGCCGGAGTCGCCGTATGACATTGCGGCGAACAAGGGGGAAGACGGAAACATCAGCCTCACCACCGACTGGTACATGGGTTATGTGGAAAAGGTGGTGGGGCCGGACTTCGGCCTCTTAAAGCAGAGATACGCGGTTGTCATGGCCAGGCGCCAGGCGTATGCACTCAAGGCCGCCTTCACCGAGGAGACCCTGGAGGATGGCTCCATAAGGCTGCGGATAAAGGGGGCGGCGTAACCATGGGCAAGGAGATTCTGATTACGGTAAAACCTGACGGGACGGTCCGGATCGAGGCCGCCGGTTTTGCGGGCAGAGAATGCCTCGGGGCGACCAAGGCCTTCGAGGAATCCCTTGGCGCCGTCACCGGTAGGAAATACAAGCCGGTCATCGTACAGGAGGCCGGCGCCGGCGAGGTGGGCAGCGGTGGAACTGTTGAAAAAACTTGCTGCTAACCGTGAGATTGATATCATCATCCACCCCGACGGCACCGTGGAGTCCCACTGGTGGACGCCGGAACTGGCAGTGATGCTCTGCCTGTTGTGCGGGAAGCAGGGTGCGCCCCAGTGCGCATCCTGCCTCAACGCCAACAGGTGGTGCGGGTAATAAATACTTGGAGGGTTTGCAATGCACTGGATCGAGGAAATTCACAGGAAGTGGAGCGCATCAATTGCCCATGTTTTCCTGCTGCACTTTAATGTATGGGACACCGTTGACGGCAATGCATCGGTGATTGAGTACCTGATGCAGTCACCGCTGGTGTCGGAAAGAGAAATACTCATCTGCTACAACCGGTCCGCCGGCATATGGTTCCCGATTCCCTCGCACAAAAAAGTGCTCTTGGAGGACCTGGGGCTGGCGGCTTCAGACTCTGCGGGGATTGAAGACATCGTTCCCAGGGACCCGGTGGCCGCCCTGATGTTGATGGAAGACGCACTGCGCCTTTCGGTACCGGACGGTAAAGGGCTGTGATATCCTTTATGTTTGT
>JAMCVT010000136.1 GCA_023475565.1 Actinomycetota bacterium | reverse complement strand
GCTTCTTTACTCAGTATAATATTGATATTTGATGGTTTTAGAAAAAAGGATTTTACCTTCAATTTGATTAAATTAGTGAAGCCTATTCTTGGATTAATATTTTTTATAGTTTTTTTGGTTTTCTGGAAGTGGGTGGGTTATTTTGCAGCCTGTGCAGCTTTATTGATGCTGTGGCTGCGCTGCATAGGCCGGGAGAAATGGGTCATAAGTATTGTGGCCACGGTCCTTGTAACCTTGGGATTCTATGCCGTATTTGTAATTCTTCTGGACATTCCCGTGCCGGTTTAACAGTTGGATATATTTGCAGGTAAAGAGGATGGAGGGAGGATAGTGACATGGATACATTTGCCGCACTGTTAAACGGCTTCCAGATAGCCCTTACACCGGCCAATATTTTATATTCTTTAATAGGTGTGATTACAGGCACGTTAATTGGCGTATTGCCGGGTTTGGGGCCGGCGGCGACAATTGCCATACTTTTGCCCATCACATATAACGTTTCTCCCACTGCGGCCCTGATTATGCTTGCGGGAATCTATTATGGGGCCATGTTCGGGGGATCTACAACTTCCATACTGTTAAATATTCCTGGTGAAGCGGCTTCCGTTGTAACCGCCATAGACGGATATAAAATGGCCAGGCAGGGCAGGGCTGGCCCGGCATTGGGGATAGCCGCCATAGGATCGTTTATAGGCGGCACCTTAGCCATTGTAGGCTTAAGCGTGGTGGCTCTCCCGTTAGCCCAGTTCGCGTTGAGATTTGGTCCCCCGGAATACATGATGCTGGCTTTAGTCGGATTAATACTGGTGATCTACCTCTGTGACACATCTTTTACCAAGGGGCTGCTGTCGGCTTTCCTGGGCGTTTTACTCGCCTGTATTGGACAGGATGAGGTAAGTGGAAACATGCGTTTCACCTTCGGCAGTATAGATTTGCTCAAGGGGTTTGATTTTGCCACCGTGGCTATGGGTCTTTTTGGCCTGGGGGAGATTTTATATAACCTGGAGAGGGAACAAAGCGCAGAAATAATTTCCACCAGAATAGGAAGGATCTGGCCGAGTTTAAAGGATTGGATAGATACGCGCTGGACAATTCTAAGGGGTACGGTTGTCGGTTTTTTTATAGGCATTCTGCCGGGAGGCGGGGCGGTTATCTCATCGTTTACTGCCTATACCATAGAAAAGAAACTTTCCAAACACCCTGAACGGTTTGGCAAGGGCGAGATAAAAGGAGTGGCCTCTCCGGAGACGGCTAATAACGCCGCTTCCGTCGCCTCCTTTATTCCCCTGCTGACCCTCGGCATACCCGCAAACGTAGTAATGGCGATGATGTATGCCGCGCTTTTAACACACGGCATCACACCCGGCCCGTCCGCCATCAAAGAACATGCGGATGTATTTTGGGGATTAATTGCCAGTATGTATCTTGGAAGTGCTGTATTACTTATTCTTAACCTTCCTCTGGTCGGAGTATTTGTACAGTTGTTGCGTGTGCGGTACAGCATACTGGCGCCCATTGCCTCTCTAATCACACTTATCGGCGCCTACACATTAAACAACAGCTTTTTTGATGTCGGAGCGGTAATTTTCTTCGGGGTAATTGGTTATCTAATGAGAAAAGTGCAAATGGATTCAGGGCCTATGGTTTTAGCTTTCGTACTGGCGCCGATTCTTGAAACATCCTTCAGGCGTTCCCTGCTTCTTTCCGAAGGCAGTTTTAAAATATTTGTAGACAGCCCGATTGCTTTTATTTTGTTTCTAATTGCCGTTGGCCTTTTGGTAAGCCAGCTAGTTCCGGCTATAAGGAAAAAAAGGGGGGTCTTGGCTGAAAACGCTGAGATGTAGATTGAAGGGGCATATTTCGTTCAGGAGGTATTTGTCCGTTGAAAGCGGTGGCAAAAGTAAAACCGGAGTTTGGGATAGAAGTAATCGACTTGCCGATTCCGCAGCCCAAGGCAGATGAAATTTTAATCAAGGTAAAAAACGCCGGTATTTGCGGCAGTGACGTCCATATTTACGAGTGGACGTCCGGCTATGAGTACATGGCCGGGCTGTTGCCCCTGGTCATTGGTCATGAGTTTGCCGGAGAGGTTATGGAGGTGGGAAGCGCTGTTAAAAGTGTTACCGCTGGCGATCATGTGACTGCCATTCCGCACGTTAACTGCAAATCATGCTATTTTTGCCGGAGGGGACTGATCCAGCTGTGTGATTGGGGCTGCGGAAAGGCAGATGTGGCCAAAGAGGTCCCCAAGGCAATGCAAATAGGGTTTCGCAGAAACGGGGGGATGGCAGAATACATAGCAATTCCCGAGGGCAATGTGTATAAGCTCCCGCCCGAAATGCCCTTTGACATTGGGGCGATGGTTAACCCGATCAGCGTAGGCTTTCACTGCGTTGAAAAGACATATGTCTGCGGGGAGGTAGTATGTGTATTGGGGCCTGGGCCAATCGGGCTGTCCTGTGTGATATCGGCTAAGGCGGCAGGGGCGGCGAAGGTTATTGTGGCCGGCTTGGGCAAGGACATCAGGCGCCTGGACATAGCCCGGCAAGTCGGGGCGGATGAGGCAATGGTTGTTGACGAGGTTGATATTGTTGCTGCTGTAATGCAAATCACTGGCGGGCTGGGGGCTGCAGTGGTCTTCGAGACAACCGGGGTGCCCGATATTCTGAGCCAGGCGGTGAAAATGACCAGGAAGAACGGTGAGGTGTTTCTTTCCGGGATCTATGCTAGGGAATCACAGTTCCAGTTTTCCGACCTTGTACGCGGCCAGATAGCCCTGAGGGGTTCTTACAGCATGCTGCCGGCCAGCTACGATCGTGTTATTTCATTGATGGCTGTTGGCAGGATTGATCCACGGCCGCTGGTCACAAGAAAAATGAATATTCAGGAGGCGCAGACAGCCTTTGAGTTGTTGAGAAATAAGGAAGAGGTAAAAATACAGTTTCAGTTTTAACAAAATAGAGGAGGTTGCAGAGGTATGATTGATAAAATCAATTTGAAAAAAAAGGTTGTCATTACTGCGGCGGTTACGGGATCCATCACCAGCAAAAGTCAGAACCCTTATTTACCAGTAACTCCGGAAGAGGTGGCCGAAGAATGCTACCGCGCATGGAAGGCGGGCGCAGCCATTGCTCACCTGCATGCCCGGGACCCGCGCCCGGAAAAAACAGATGTCGAGGTGCTGGGTGAAACTATCCGTCTAGTCCGGGAGAGATGCGGAGACATGATTACCCAGGTGGGCACCGGCATACGCAGCCGCTTTAATGAACTGCGCACCCCCGACCAGAGGCTTCTCCTCCTGGGTATCACGCCAAAACCGGATATGGATACCATTAACGCCGGGACTTTTGACTTCGAGGTTCTTGCCCAGACCAGCCCGGAAAACACCGGATACACATGGCTGTTTAACAACTCTCCGGAATTGATTGAGGCGTTTGCAAAAGGCATGAAAGAGCGGAAAATAATAATTGAGTTTGAAGCCTACGACCACGGCCATGTCTGGAATATTGTACGCCTCCTGGAAAGAGGTGTTATTGATCAAAATGACCTGCATGTAAACCTGGTTATGGGCATTGGCGGAGGGATGCCGGCAACTCCGAAAATGCTGATCAGTGCAGTGGAAATGTTGCCGAAGGGAACCCACTGGACCGCCATGGCCCCCGGTAAGGAAGAATTCCCCATCTGTGCCCTGGCGGCAATGATGGGCGGTAATGTCAGGGTCGGATTGGAGGATAATGTTTATCTTTCCAGGGGCGTTCTTGCTGAAGGGAATGCGCCTATAGTAGCCAAGATGGCACGTATTATTCAAGATTTGGGCATGGAGGTGGCAACATCCACCGAAGCCAGGGAAATGTTGAATATCCCCTATAGACCTTAACAAACAAAAATATTCATATTGTAACAACAACTTGCCAGTTGATAGAAACTGGCAAGTTGTTTGATCAATTGAGGAGGAATAAACAGATGAAGGACAAGGTTGTTCTGGTTACAGGGGCCGCCACTGGCATTGGCAGGGCGATAGCGGAGGAGTTTTGCATAAAGGGCTGTACGGTGGTGGTTAATGACATAAGCAAGGAAAATATCCAGAGGGTGGAAAAGGAATTTACGAAAAGAGGTTACCGGACGTACGGGCTTATGGCTGACGTCACGATAGAACAGCAGATTAAAGATATGATCAATAATATTAATGATCATTTCGGCAGGTTGGATATCCTGGTGAATAACGCGGGGGTAACTGCAAAACCAAAGTATATCGAGGAAATTACCCTGGCTGAATGGGAGTCCATTATCAGAACCAACCTGACCGGTCTTTTTTTATGCTGCAAATACAGCATTCCAATTTTTAAACGGCAAAGAAGCGGTAAAATTATCAACATTGCGTCGCTATCCGGTAAAATCGGAGCCACGCAAAGCAGTGTGGTAAGCGGTAACGGCAAGGCCCATTACGCCGCTTCCAAAGCCGGCGTTATAAATTTCACCAAGGCACTGGCCCGCGAGCTCAGCCCATTCGGTGTGAATGTCAATGCGGTGGCGCCGGGCCCGGTTTTAACAGACTTGATTATCAGACAGTACGACGGGAAGGTCAATGAGGAAGCCCTGGCCTCCAATATTCCGTTAAAACGGTTAGGTACCGCCGGGGATGTAGCCAGTACGGTTTTGTTTTTGGCCAGCGAAGGGGCCGGTTACATCACCGGTCATATCCTCGACGTTAACGGCGGATTGTATATGGACTGAAAGTGTAAATTGTGATTTTAATGAAATTTGCTACACTTGCGAGAAAAGGCGGGACCGCCTTAGGCTGGTGATTTCTGACGGCAAATATACGTTTGGGAAGTATCCACTTTTTAAAACAGAACCGCTATCTTTATCATCATTGCCCATTCCTCATAGAAGTTGAACCAAATGTGTATGAAAGCATCTACGAAGTATTATCAATGATACGGCTGTTATCAAAACACCTTCCTTTTATGTGATAATGGTGTTTGTGGTTAACTCCATTATGCCAGAAGGTGGGAGGGTGCAAGGTAACGGGAGTAAAAACGGTTACTGTAGAAAAACGGTAGAAAGGTTTTAGGTCAATGCCAAGTTAAACAGCAGCCTCACGGCTGCTGTTTAACTTGTTCCCGGTAGTCCGCAACCCCCAGGTGTGCTTTAAGCGCCTCCTGGAGAATGTGGGAAAAGTTAACCTTTTCCCGTTCTGCTAAATCCTTAAGCCATTTCGGAAAGGTTACCATTTTGTTTACGGCCTTCAATACCATTTTTTCACGGACAGGCGGCATCCAGACCTCGATTAAACTTATAAACCCACCTTCGGGCGCCGGTACTTTTTCAGGAGAGGTGGACGGCGGAATGGGATCTCCATCGTCCTCCAATGTCAACAAACCCAATGTTTTTACGAATAGAGTCAGGGGGCGGAATGTTTTCGATATTCTCATAAAAAAAGCTATTGACTCTCACGCAGACGTGAGGGTTTATCATCAAGTTACAAGTTTTGAAGGTCGCAGGGCAGTGGATCGCACTGCGCAGTGAAGCAATCCGCATAAGCCTGTCAAAGGGAGGATTAACTGGTGAAAACAGATAGAGGTGCTCGGAGTATTTTCATCTTGATCCTGGCCATGTTTTTCGGAACCATGGAAATAACTGTGGTCATCACAGCGCTGCCCACTTTGGGCAGGATTTTCCCCCAGGCCCAGGGCTGGCTGCCTTGGGTCACCACCGCAACCCTCATGGCCGCCGCGATGGCCATGCCCCTGGGAGGAAAGCTGGCTGACAGCTGGGGTGTCAAAAGGGTATTTCTCCTTGGACTGGCTTTCTTTTCACTGGGTTCACTACTCGCCGGACTGTTGGGAACGGTCCTTCCCTGCAGCATAGGGCTTCTCATTGGTTTCCGCTTCCTGCAGGGGTTCGGGGGAGGCATCTTTGGACCGGTAGGATTCAAGTTAATAAGCATAGTATTAAAGGGCAGCCAGCTCACCAGGACCGTGGGTTTCGCAGGGATGGTGGGCCCCCTGGCGGCAGTTTTGGGGCCGAACCTGGGAGGATGCCTGGTGGTCCGCTTTCCCTGGCAGGTTATCTTCCTATACAGCGCGTTTGTGGGAATGGTAATCGCCATAATGGCGGTGGTTTTCATGCGGGAGGAGGTAGCCGGAAGCCGCCGGGGCCCGCTGGATTTTGCAGGGATGGCGGCTTTTGCGGGAGTAGTTCTGTCGGCCATGCTCGCTATTACTCTGGCCCACCAGCCGGGGCTTACCCCTGCGCTGCCCCCTGGATTGCTGGTAGTGTCCGTGATCCTGGTGATCCTGCTAATCCGGTTTGAAAGACGCCATCCCGCACCCTTTCTTGATCCGGCGATGATCACTGCCAGAGGGATGGGCATCATTTTGGGGTTGTCATTCCTCCAGGGTTTGGTCATGTACAGCACCCTTTTCTTTTTATCCTTTTACGCTCAAACCCACCCGTCTATCATGGCTACCCCTGCCCAGGCAGGAGCTCTGCTTACTCCCGCCGCCCTGGCCCAGATGCTGGCGTCGCCGCTGGTGGGAAAGTACCTCTCCAGGGTGGGCTACCGACTGATGGTGATGGCGGGCATGCTAGTATCCGCCGGATCTTTAATGGCCATGTGCTGGGGCCCGGCGTCTCTGGTGGTGCTTTCCATAATTCTGGCCTTCAGCCGGGCAGGTGGCGCCATGGCCGGTATCCCGCTGGCGGCTGCGGGCCTTGAGGTTAACGTCGGGGCAGCAGGCGCCATTAGTGGTCTCAGGCAGCTCTGCAACGTCCTGGGTGGCGTGGTGGGCCCGGTGGCTTTAAGCGCCCTTTTTCCACTGTCGCAGCCGAAAGGGGGCAGCCTGATGTACGCATTCGTTTTAATGGGCCTGCTTCTGCTTCTGGCCCTTCCCGCCGCCCATAGAATACCGGCCCAGGAGGCGGGTGCCGGCTTGCGGCACCCTCAACATGGGAACCGTAAATAAACAGCTTGTTACCATCTTCCTTTAGGATGTATTATAAAAAAGGAAATGAACCTGAAATAGGGATAGAAGGTGAACCAGCGTGAATGGGGATGGATTGATGCGTATCGGAGAACTGGCCCGGCAGTCGGGGCTGACCATCCGTGCCATAAGGTACTATGATGAACTGGGCCTCTTGAATCCGGCTGCCAAAACGCAGGGAAATTACCGTCTCTATGATCAGGAATCTCTAAAATTAATCAAAACCATCCAAAGGTGTAAAAGGCTTGGGATGAGCCTCAGTGAAATCGCGGAGCTCAAGGGCCTTTACACTCGTGAGGAGGACTGTACCGGACATTTAAGGGAAAGATTCCTGCAGCTTATCCAGGAGCGGATGCAGCAAATCGACCGTCAGATTGAGGAACTGACTATTCTTAAGGAGGAAATAAGCTTTCATTACAGGCAGCTGAAGGAATTTATGAGATCTCAGACTAGTGAAGGCCTGAACCGGACCCGCCATGACACGCTGTGTGTACCATCCGTACCTGTTTCCTCCGCCCGGTGCAGGGGCTGAATTTTAAACGAGTGCATGATGAGGGCTGAAAAGGCAGCCAGCCCTTTCATGTACTAATTTTTGTTTTCTTCCTCCCAATTTACAGCGCCTCCTCCCGCCCGGGTGCTATTATGGTGGCAGGACCTGAGAGAGGAGGTGAAAGGAATGGAACACAGCTGCTGCGGAACGGACTGTGCTGCAGTCTTGACCCAGGAGATGAAGGATGTCATTTCCCAGTCGGCCTTCATACCCGTGGCCTCGGTTTCCCGGGAAGGGCAGCCCCATCTGATAGTGGTGGGCAAGGTAAAGGAAATACTGCCCGACGACACTTTGGTTTTGGGTGTGTATAAAATGGTCAGAACACGCCAGAACCTGGCCCAAACGGGAGTTATGCAGCTGGCCGCGGTGGCCGGGAAAAAGGGCTTTCGCTTTTCCGGCCAGGGCCGGGCTGAAGATGAAAAGGTCATCTTCAAGGTAGAAAAGGCAGAGGCCCTTCTGTAAATAAGACAAAAAGCTTCACATGGCAGTAAATATCATAATGATTAACCGGTTCGTTGGGAGCCGCACTTTCCGGCTCGAACAGCGCCGGGAACCATGTTGTCATCCCCCCGACAGGCTCGGAGGTTCTTTTTTGACCATGGCAAAGAGACGTTGCACAGGTTCATTGTAATGTGCAACATCTCTTTGCCGTTATGAAGGACATCCGGTTATACTGCCGGCAACTTTTCATT
>JAMCVT010000002.1 GCA_023475565.1 Actinomycetota bacterium | reverse complement strand
TCTGGCAATCCAGCGAATAGATTTGCCTTGCACATGGTATAGTTTTCTGATCATTTCTTTATCGACCACACTGATCATTCCCTTTCCTCCCGTACACTGTGAAGTATCCACCTACAGTGTACAGGTTAGTTTGATCGGGTGGTCAACTTTCCGCTGATCAAAGGGCTAAAATTGGTACACTTTTAGTTTAGCAAATACATATCAAAAATGCCTGGTCCTTCTAACTCCTGACGAGAGGCCTTTTAACAATCAAGAAGACCATTAAGGATGACCCGGTCATTGTCGACTCCTGAATTCTGGATTCCGACAGTAAGTATTAGCAGGATAAGCACGAATAAAAAGCCGGGACCATTTCTGGTCCCGGCTTTTTATTTGCCATATTCTTTTTATTGAGCGGCTTTTAGCCTGTTGAGGGCGCGCTGCAGGGCCATTTCAGCCCTCTTTATATCCAGGTCGGATTGTTTTTCCGACAGGCGCTTTTCCGCCCTTTCCTTAGCCTGCTCTGCCCGTTCCCGGTTTATCTGGTCTTCACGCTCGGCGGAGTCGGCCAGTATGGTGACCTTATTCCTGGCCACTTCAACAAAGCCACCGCTTACTGCTACCTTGAAGGTTTTCCCTTCCTGCTCCACCTTTACCAGCCCTATTTTCAGGCCGCTCATTAAAGGAGCGTGGTTGGGCAGAAAACCAAGCTGGCCCAGTTCTCCGGGAGCAACCACAAAGCGTACATCACCGCTGAACACCTTTTTCTCGGGAGTGACAATTTCCAGGCGCTGAGTTGTTTCCGCCATGATTTATACACTTCCCTCTAAGAGACGTTTACCGTTCTCTACAGCCTCATCTATACTTCCCACAAAACGGAAGGCTGTTTCCGGCAGGTTGTCGTGCTTGCCCTCAAGGATTTCCTTAAATCCCCGGACAGTATCTTTCAGAGACACATACCTTCCCTTCATGCCGGTAAAGGCTTCAGCCACATGGAAGGGCTGTGACAGGTACTGCTGCAGCTTCCTGGCCCTGGCCACCGTAAGTTTGTCCTCGTCGGAAAGTTCCTCCATACCAAGAATGGCGATGATATCCTGGAGTTCCTTATAGCGCTGAAGAACTATCTGCACCCCGCGGGCCACTTCATAGTGCTCGGCTCCAACAACGTTGGGGTCCAGTATTCTGGAAGTGGAGTCCAGGGGGTCCACCGCCGGGTAGATACCCAGCTCGGAAATGGCCCGTGACAACACAACGGTGCCGTCCAGGTGAGCAAAGGTAGTGGCCGGGGCCGGGTCGGTCAAGTCATCGGCGGGCACGTAAACAGCCTGCACGGAGGTAACCGAACCTTTGTTGGTTGAGGTAATCCGCTCCTGCATCTGGCCCATCTCGGTAGCCAGTGTAGGCTGGTAGCCCACGGCGCTGGGCATCCGGCCGAGAAGCGCGGACACCTCGGAGCCTGCCTGGGTGAAACGGAAGATGTTATCAATGAAAAGCAGTGTGTCTGAGCCCAATTCATCACGGAAGAACTCAGCCATGCACAGACCGGTCAGCACCACCCGCAGGCGGGCTCCCGGAGGCTCGTTCATCTGGCCGAACACCATGGTGGTCTTATCCATAACCCCGGCATCTTTCATCTCATGGTAGAGGTCGTTACCCTCACGGGTACGCTCTCCCACACCGGCGAAAACCGATATGCCGCCGTGCTGCATGGCAATGTTCTGAATAAGCTCCATAACAATAACTGTTTTTCCCACTCCGGCGCCGCCGAACATGCCGACCTTTCCACCTTTAAGGAAGGGGACCAGCAGGTCGATAACCTTGATGCCTGTTTCCAGCTGCTCGGCTGAGGTGGACTGGTCCACCAGCGCGGGGGCCGGACGGTGAATTGGATAGTACGTTTCACTCTTAATTGGTTCTTTCAGGTCGATGGGCTCGCCGAGAACGTCAACCAGACGGCCCAGTACTGATTTACCAACCGGAACGGTGATTGGCTTTCCGGTGTCAGTAACTTCCATGCCCCTCACCAGACCGTCGGTGGATGTCATGGCAACCGCGCGTACACTGTTATTTCCAAGGTGCTGAGCCACTTCCATGGTAAGGATGTCATTTTCGGCCCTGGCCACCTTCAGCGCGTTATATATTTCAGGCACCTGGCCGGGCGGAAAGCGGACGTCCACCACCACGCCTATGACCTGCACAATATTACCAACGCTCATTAGTTTATGCTACCTCCTTTACTGAGATGTGAGAGGTTCCCACCTCTTGATATAGCCTGCCTTACTCAAGAGCTGCGGCACCGCCTACAATTTCTGATATTTCCTTGGTAATCGCGGCCTGGCGGGCCCTGTTCATGGTAAGAGTAAGCTTGGCGATTATTTCTGACGCATTCTTTGTGGCATTGTCCATTGCGGTCATCTGGGCACTGTAAAAACCAGCCTTGGACTCCAGCATTCCCTGGAACAACGTGTTGGTGACGTACTTTGGCAACAGCGTGGCCAGCACTTCCTCGGCTGAAGGCTCAAAGATGTAGTCAGCCCTGCCAACGGTTTTGGCCTCACCTTTCTCCTCTTCCTTCGGTGGTTCTGCCGGAAGAAGCTTTAACACTATGGGACGCTGCACCAGAACGTTTATAAACTCACTATAGACCACGTAGACTGCGTCAAATTCGCCCTTGGAATATTTTTCTATAATATACTGGGCTATTTCCCTGGCCTGTCCTGCATTGATATTCTCCCCAAGACCCACGTACTGCTGAGCAATACTGTAGCCCCTTTTACGGAAGAAGTCCCGGCCCTTGCGGCCCACGCAAATCAGGCTTACTTCTGGAATATCTCTTATCTCAGTAACAGCTTTCCGTATAATATTGGAGTTGAAGCCTCCGCACAGTCCCCGGTCAGCTGTAATTACAACATAGGCAACCTTTTTAGGTTCCCGGACATCCAGCAGAGGGTGCTTTACTCCTGATACAACCGAGGCAACCCTGCCCAGCACTCCTACAAGCCTTTTGGCATAAGGCCTGGCTGCAACAACGTTGTCCTGGGCCTTGCGCATTTTGGCTGCAGATACGGCTTTCATGGCCTTGGTTATCTGCTGGGTGTTCTTTATACCCTTGATGCGGCGCCGTAGATCACGAATACTTGCCATCTATTTTCTCACCACCTCGCCGTTAAGCTTATAACGGGCAGGATTAATTCGCAAATACCTGCTTGAATTCGTTTATAGCAGACTTCAGCTTTTCTTCAGTGTCCTTCTCCAGGAGCCCGCTTTCAATAATGGCCTTGCCCACTTCAGGCTTGCTGGCCTTCATAAACTTGAGGAATCCGGCCTCAAATTCAAGAACCTTCTCCACCGGCAGGTCATCAAGGAATCCCCGGACGGCGGTGTAAATGGACATCACCTGGTCTTCCACAGCCATGGGCACGTACTGGTTCTGTTTGAGCAGCTCCATCATGCGCTGACCTCTGGTAAGCCTTGCCTGGGTGGATTTGTCCAGGTCGGAACCGAACTGCGCGAAGGCAGCCAGCTCGCGGTACTGGGCCAAGTCCATACGAAGGCTTCCGGCAACCGCCCTCATGGCCTTGATCTGGGCCGAGCCGCCCACCCGGGAAACGGAAATACCCACGTTAACGGCGGGGCGCTGACCGGCATAGAACAGGTCAGGCTCAAGGAAAATCTGGCCGTCAGTAATTGATATAACGTTGGTGGGAATGTAAGCCGACACGTCACCGGCCTGGGTCTCAATAACCGGCAAAGCGGTCATAGATCCTGCGCCCTCTGCGTCAGACAGCTTGCAGGCGCGCTCTAAAAGCCGTGAGTGCAGGTTAAACACGTCGCCGGGATAGGCTTCACGTCCGGGAGGCCTGCGCAGCAGCAGGGAAAGTTCCCTGTAGGCGGAAGCCTGCTTGGACAGGTCGTCGTAAATAATCAGCACGTGCTTGCCCTGGTGCATAAATTCCTCACCCATGGCCGCTCCGGCAAAGGGAGCTATGAACAGAAGCGGAGCAGGGTCGGCAGCTGTGGCGGATACCACGATGGTGTAGTCCATAGAACCGGTATCGGTAAGCTTCTGGACCACATTGGCCACTGTGGAGTTCTTTTGTCCCACAGCAACATATATGCAGATAACGTCATTGCCCTTCTGGTTGATTATGGCGTCAACCGCGATAGCAGTCTTACCGGTCTGGCGGTCGCCGAGGAGCAGTTCCCGCTGGCCGCGGCCGATGGGAATCATGGCGTCAATGGCCTTTAGACCTGTATTAAGCGGCTGGTGCACGGACTTACGCAACATAACGCCGGGCGCGATACGCTCCACAGGGCGGAATTTGTCGGTATTGATGGGTCCCTTGCCGTCTATGGGGCGGCCCAGAGGGTTGACCACACGGCCCAGCAGGGCGTTGCCTACCGGCACCGAGATAATCCTTCCGGTCCGCTTTACTGTGTCGCCTTCTTTGATGTGTGTATAGGCGCCCAGCAAAACGCAGCCGATGTTGTCCTCTTCCAGGTTGAGGGCCATGCCCATGGTCGGTTCCTCACCGGGGCCCGGTGCGGGAAACTCCAATAGTTCCATGGACATGCACTTTTCCAGGCCATAAACACGGGCAATACCGTCACCGACCTGGATAACGGTGCCCACGTCGGCCATTTCTATTTGCGCTTTATACTTATCTATCTGCTGCCTGATTATAGAGCTGATTTCTTCAGGACGCAAATTCATGCTACTGGTTCACCCCTATCCGTTAACTTATTTGCCTGAGATACTCTCTCATGGTGGCCAGGCGGGTACGGATGCTGCCGTCTATAACCCGGTCTCCGATACGTACCACTACCCCGCCGATCAGAGATGGGTCTACCTTAAAGCTGGTCTCCACCTTCTTACCCGTAATCCTGTCCAGTAAAGCAGCCAGTTCCTTTTGCTCTTCAGCGGTCAGATCGATGGCTGAGGCTACCTTGGCTTCGGTAACATTACGGGCCTTGTTGGCCAGGTTGATGTAATACTCTACTATGTCGGAAAGAAATTGCTCCCGCTGGCGGTCCACCAGAAGATTTAAAAACTCCAGGGTAACCACGGATATCTTCCCGGACAGAAGCTCACTCAGTAAAGACTTCTTATCCCCGGAGGTAATACGCGGGTGGTACAGCAACTTCTGCAAATCGCGATTCTCACGCACAATGGCGTCCACTGCAATAAGCTCCTGCTCGATGGCGTCAACGGATTTCTCCCTCTCTGCAATGGCGTACAGGGCTTCGGCGTAGCGGCTGCCTACCGCGCCTTTTAACATGGCAGATCCCCCGCCTCTTTAATGAACTCCTCCACTAAACCGTGCTGGAGATTCTGAGTGATTTGCTTACCGATAATTTTATCCGCAACCAGTACTGAGAGAGTAACAACCTGGTCGCGCAATTCTGCAACCGCTTTCTCCTTCTCCCGCTCAATTTCCTGCAGGGCGTTTTCCTTGACCCGGTTGGCTTCGGCCCTGGCAGCCTCAAGGATCTGCTGGGCCTGTGCTTCACCGGCCTTGGTGGCCTGCTGTATAATGGCCTGGGCCTCTTCCTTGGCTTTTTGCATGTCGGCCAGGTAGCTCTGGCGAAGGGCCTCGGCCTGTTTTCTTTCTTCTTCGGCGGCCGCTACGCTATTAGCAATAATCGCTTGCCGCTGTTCCAGCATTTTTACAATTGGTGGATATGCAACAACGCGGAGAAAGACTAAAAGAATTATAAAGTGAAAAATTTGTGCCACCAGAGTCCCGTTAAGACCTAACGATTCAATTATACCTTCCATATATGACTGCTAACCCTCCTTCCATCTGCTCGTGCCTTGGAAAAAGGTTGCGGCAGCAGGCACAGCCCTGTCTGTTCAAGGTTAAGACCTGTGCCCGCCACAACGCACTTTTACCAATTTGATGATCTCGCGAATATTACGCCATTTTTCCCATCAGTATGAATGCTATAACAACGGCAATAATGGGCATAGCCTCGATGATACCTATCGAGATGAACATGGTGGTCATCAGGGTACCTCTCATTTCCGGCTGACGGGCCATACCTTCAATAGTTCTTCCAGATACAAGACCGTCACCAATACCTGCGCCGATGGAAGCCAGACCCACAGCAATGGCCATACCTATCATAGCAGCACCTGCATTATCCATATTTACTCCCCTCCCTTCCCCAAAATAAAATTTTTTTAAGTTGGCAGCACACTTAAGAAACCGGATATCAGCAGTTTAATGTTCCCCGGCTGTCGCCTGGCCGATGTAGGCTATGGTAAGCATGGTGAAGATAAACGCCTGCACACAGCTTACAAAAATACTGAAGACCAGCCAGACTACGGACGCCAGGAATCCGCCAAGCAGGTCCGGCACCAGGCCGAACAGCCCGAGGAGAACCGCAATGAGCACCTCACCGGCGTATATGTTCCCGTAAAGACGAAGGGCCAGCGTAACAGGCTTGGACAGTTCCTCGATAATTGTTATAGGCAGGAAAACAACGAAGGGCTGGATAAAGTGCTTCAGGAAGCCTATTCCCTTGTACCTGAACCCCAGCACCTGGATCAGGAAAAACACCGTGAGGGCCATTCCCAAAGTGGTGTTGACGTCTGCGGTGGGTGACATCATGGTGGGTACAAGGCCCCAGAGGTTGCTGAACAGAAGGAATATAAAGAGCGTAAAAATCAGACACATCAGGCCCGCGCCTTTTCTGGGGTCAATATTTTCAAAAGCCAACCCTCGCAAAAAACTGAAAATCTCCTCCACCATCAACTGCAGCTTACCCGGCCTGTCCACCTTCATATTCCTGGTGGCGACCACCGTGAACAGCCCGATGACAATCATCACCACCCAGGTCATGACGATTGTTTTGGCATTTACATCACCAAAGACCGGGACATGTACAACGCCGTGGTGTCCAAGCTCAAAAAACCCCCACAAATCCAACTCCTCATGGACTTCTTCTAAACCTTTCATTTCTCTTTTCTCACCCCTTTCCCCTTGAAAATTTTTTTATTTATATCAAACAAATCATTCGCTGAACTTCCTGGCAAAGGCCTCCGACTGGCGGTAACCCCTGATTGTATCCACCACACCTGCGATTGTGGATACACAGTACGGCACAAGCAAGCCGGCCCCCACACCGAAAAGGCTGACAAAGGAAAGGCGGGTGCTCACAAAGAAGAGAACCGCTATGATCATTGTCAGGCGCATAGCCATCCCCTTTTTTATGTGCTTATTGCCCTTTTCCGGGCTCAGGTCGGGGAGTCTCTTTATTCTGACGGCAAGGACTATGGAATTGTATATCCCGGTGCCCAGACCTATGGCCAAACCCCAGAGCATTCCGTCAGAAGGATAAAAAAACAGGCCCAGGCCAATCCCCACCAGTATACATCCGGAATACTTCAAAACATTCCGCAATTGGTTGTCCAGCTCAGGTATAGGCTTTAAACCAAACACTTCTACACCCCTCTGTTTTGTGCCTTGGTTAATTTAAAAACCGTTTTACAATGTTGACTATTCCCCAAACCCCAGCCGCCACGCCCAGCAATATTCCCGTTATCATCAGCCAGGGGGTGGTGTTGAAGTGCCCGTCCAGAAATCTGCCCCCGTAAAAGCCAGCGGTAACTGTGATGGCCATCTCGACCCCGATCATGCCGGTAACGGCCATGGCCTGAAAGACTCCCGGTGCTCCGGGTTTCTGGTTATCCATGTTTCAGCTATGGATTCCCCTTTATTTTCAATATCTGTAAACTCTATCCCAAATGTCGCGCCCACGACATTATGCACATCTTTACTGTTCTACAAAAACAGTTTTATTCCTCCACCCGGCCATAACTTTTTTCGCCGGGGAATGATATTTTTTTGGTTCTCAAAAGCCGGTATCCACCCTTTAGCGGAGGCCTCCTGGCATGGTTTTTGCCACCACAAAAAAAGGACCTTTCTAAAGAGTATTTCTCCCTGATGGAAAACAAATTCTGCACGTCATCAATACACGTCTTTTTTAGCCACAGAGGACACAAAGATTACTTTTATTCTGTAAATTCTCCGGGGAGATCACTGTCCAGCCCGTACCTGTGCAGTAAGAACCGGGCAATTCTCCGGGAGGCCTTCCCGTCTCCATAGGGGTTGAGGGCCTCGGACATCCTCCGGTAATGGCCGGGGTCGTCAAGGAGCTTTCCAGCCTCTCTTAAGACCGCCTCTTTCCCGGTGCCGGCCAGCACTACCGTTCCGGCATCCACGGCCTCCGGCCGCTCGGTGGTATCCCGGAGCACCAGCACAGGCTTGCCCAGGGAAGGGGCCTCCTCCT